>DATBET010000109.1:0-7930 GCA_036558885.1 Gaiella sp. | reverse complement strand
GGTCTGGGCGCGCACCGACTCTCCCTGTCGCCCGGTCTGCACGACGGTCGCGCGCTGCCCCCGGACGACGCTCGCGGACTGGAGCGTGCGGTCGCGGACCTGCTGGAGCGCGAGCCCGGTGACGTCGCGCGCAGAGGTCTGCGACGCGGTGGAGCCCGCCGACGAGACACCGCCCGCCGCGCCGAACACGAGCGGCCCGATGAACCCGGCGACGGCCGTGCCGACGGCTCCGGTCGTGGCGCGGGAGCTGCCACGCATCGACTCGGTCAGCGTCGCCTCGATCACGTCGGCGATGTCGCGGTCGTGGGTGAGGTCGGCCACGAGGTCCTCGGTGTCCACGCGCTCCGCCCGGCGTGCGGCGACCTCGGTTCGATCCCAGTCGAGCGTCGACACGAGCTTCTGCTGCCCGGGCGCGAGCGGGAGCGAGTACAGCGGGTCGCCGAGCGAGAATCCGTCCGCCCGCCAGACCTGCTTGAGCGTGAGGAGATGACCATGCGCGATCGTCGTCGCCTGGTAGGCATCGGGAACCTCGTCCCAGTCGATCTGGTGGTCGGGGTCGAGCGTGGTCCTGCCCGCGAGCGAGCGCGCGAGGAGCCCGACCGTGTCGCGGAATCTCCGCACGACGCTCCGGTGCTCGGCCCTGATCAGCGCGCGAGGCGTCAGCGCGGAGGGATCCCGTGCGAGCTCGGCGAGGACGCTCGTCTCGAGCTCGAGCGGCGCCCCGGCCCTGGAGCGCTCGGTGAGCACGCGCCGGGCGTCGCCGGCGCTCGAACACGACGCCCAGCCGCCGTCGAGGTCGATGCCGGGGAGGAGCCTGCGCGCGACCCCCACGGCAGCGGGCAGCACCGCCTCGTCGCCGACGCCGGTCGTCGCGGGAACCTGGTGCCCGGCCGGGTCAGCGTCGGGCGGCGGCAGCTCGAACGGCCCACCATGCGCCGGGCCGTCCTGCGGCGAGGGCAGCGATTGTCCGTCGAGCGCGGGCCGAACGAGCACGAGGCCTGTCAGGCGGTCGATCAGCGAGCGCGGCACGACGGGCTGCTGCTGGGGGACGGCGGCCTTGAGCTGCGGCTGCGTCGTGCGGACGACGGCCTGGTACGTCACCTCGTCCACCGTCCGGTCGGGGATCGTGACGTCGACGCACCCCGAGGAGTCCGCCGCGTACGCCCCGGGGTTCGCGCCGAGGTCGAGCGGGTCGGCCGCGCGCGGCGGCCCATCACCGCAGCCGCACTCTCCGTCGGCTGCAGACGGAAGCTCGACGGACGAGACGAGCACGATCCGGAGCGGGAGCCGTCCGTCTTCGAGCGCGATCGGGATCGGCTCGCCGCCCGAGACCTGTCCGAACGCAGCCGCGTAGACGCCGCTCGGCCACGTCCCCGAGAAGTAGCCGCCGGTGCTGGTCCGCGTCACCGACACGGGGAGCGCCGGCGACGCGGTCCCCGTGCGAGCACGGACGACGACGAGGAGCCCGCTCGGGGCGCCGTTGCCCGCGTGATCGATGACGCGTCCCGAGTACCGCAGGAGGCGGCCCAGCGCGATGTCCGGGCTCGTGAGGATCGGCGTCGCCGGGGCAGCAGCCACCTCGAGCTCGACGGGATCGGGCTCCGCGACCGGAGGGACGACGACCTGGCTCGACGACAGGCCGGTCGGGCCGACCGCCCCCACCGTGATCGGGCCGGCGAGCTCCTCGGCGGCTGGGAGCTCCAGCGCGAAGCGGCCGTCGCGGGAGACGCTCGTCTCGCGTCGCGCGTCGACGACGCGCGTGACGTGTCCTGTCCTCAGGTGCTGCTCGAAGGTTGCCGTGACCGCCCAGCCGTCCAGCGCGGAGCCGCGGACGCCGACGAGCCTGCCCGGGAGCCGCGTCATGCCGGAACCCTCGGGTCGAGCCCCGTCGCGAGGAGCGGCTCGCCCAGGTAGCCGAAATGGAGCTCCGCGTCCAGCGGAGGTGTCTCGTCGAGGAAGCCCACCACCGCTCCGTCGAGGGTCGGCATCAGGGCCCACACGATCACCCTGTCCGACTCGCCGAAATGCGCGTCGAAGGGCACCGCGCGCGGGTCGAGGCCGCTGCCGCGGATCACCACGCGGAACGGGAAGTCGAAGTCCTCGAAGACGGTCTGCTCGGCGAGTTCGAAGCTGTCGACCTGCATGACGGCGCCTTTCAGTAGCGGACGAGTTGGAGGGAGGCGAAGAACAGGGGGAACTCCGGGCCCGGCGTCTGCGTGATCGAGACGGACGCGAGCAAGGAACCGAGCGGCTCGAGCAGCGAGACGGGGACGATCATCGTCTCGAGGCGGAGCGTGGTCCGGTTCTCGATCGTCCCGTCGAGCTGGACGACCTGATGGAACACAGCCCGTCGGGGCACGAGCGGGGTGGAGAGCTGGCTCGATGACACGACGACGGTCCCGCCCGCGAGGTCGGTGAACGTCAGCGAGAAGTCGGGCAGGGGGCCGGCCGCGATCGTCTCCTCGCTCGTCATGTTGGCTTCCGAGCCGACGCGAAGCGTGAACGCGTCGTACTCGCGCCAGTCGGCGAGACCATCGAACTCGTCGCCGACGAGCGTGTAGACGGGCCCGGCGGGCGGGTGCGAGGGGTCGGTCACGAGGACGGTCGACGTGTGGTCGGAGACGTTCGTGATCCCCTCGACCGTGGCTTCGTCGAGCGCGCGCGCACCGACCTCGGGCTCTAGGCCCATCCCATCGAGCACCAGCCGCTGGGAGCCGAACGAGTGCTGCAGCGATACCGCAGCGCCGCTCGACGGGCCCGACGTCCCGTCGAAGAGAACCTGTCGGCCCGAGTCGCCGAGGAGCCTCCAGCGGAAGAGACCGTCCACGTACTCCGCCGCCAGGGCCTGGTGGTCGGCGGCGGGAAGCAGCCTGGACAGGTCGGCGGGGGCCATCAGCGGGTCGTCCCCGGCTGCCGCCCACACGGTGTTGAACCGCTCGTGGCCGCAGAGGTCGAGGAACACCATCGCCTTGTCGCACGTCGCCCTGTCGTAGGCCTCGAAGCCGCCCTCGACGCCGACGTCCACGGCGCGCGATCCCGCGAGCTCGCCGTCGAGCCCGCCGTGGAGGACCGCCAGGAAGCCCGTCTGGGTCGGCGCGAGGGGTGTCGTCGTGCTCGTCGTGCCCAGGAGGCAGAGCGCCTGGATCCCGAGGCGGTCGAGGCGGTCGCGCCCGGCGTTGCGTTGCGCGGCGTCGGCGACCGCGTCGCCGCCGCTTCCGTGCCCCAGCAGCCCGACGTTCCCGAAGTCGAGGCGGCCGAACAGCGGGGAGGACGCGTCCGCCGCGAGCGTGCGGAGCGAGTCGAACGCGCCGAGGATCAGGTCGGCCCGCATCTCCCGCTGAGACCCGAGCGCCGTCGCGGCGTTCGTGTCGACCGACACCGACACGATGCCGCTCCGTGCGAGTGCGTCCTGCAGGTACGCGTAGCCGTCGAGGTTCGGGATCGTCCCGTCGCTCGTCCAGCCGGGATGGTCTCCGTGGACGAGGACGACAAGCGGCAACGGCCCGGTGGCGCTGACCACGGTCGGCGCGTTCGGGGCGGTCGGGTACACGATCCGGAGCCGGCGCTCGAGGACGAACCGCTCGGCGTCCTCGGGGTCGTGGGCGACGAGACCGAGCGTCTCGGCCGTCGCGAGGTCGGCGCCCCAGAACGCCGCGAGCTTCTCGTACGTGTCCACGAGGCCGGACAGCACAGGGACGCGAACCAGCTCCACCAGCTCGAGCGGCGCGGAAGGGACGGGGGCGGCGCCGGCATCCGCGGCCTCCCCGTCGAAGCTGACGTCGACGGTCTCGCCGTCCGTCTCCGTGACGATATGACCGCCCTGCGGAAGCATCCCGTCTATCACGCCGGTCACGAGCGGATCGGCGAACGGCGGTTGGGCGGCGGCGCCGGGATCTCCGATCAGGCCCTCGAGCGCCGCGACGGTCAGCGCCTGAGCCGCCTCGGGGTCGATCATCCCGTCGGTCCTGGCCTGGTCGATCCGGTCGATCATCCGGTCGATGCTCGGACCGAGCTGCTGCTGCGTCGCGAGGCGCGCGGCCTCGTCGCCCAGCGCGGACGCCGCGGCCAGCGAGTCACGGAACGCGCCCTGCGCGTTCGCCTGCGTCCCCGCCAGGCCCGTGACGTCGCCGAACAGGTTCGGCGTCGACAGGAGGCCGAGCGCGGGCGCGAGACCGGTCGGGTCGGGAAGCGTGGGCGCGGCCTGGATCGAGACGACGGGCGCAGGAAGCGGGGTGGGGGTGAGGTCGGGCTCCGTGGTGGCGCGGCTCTCCGTCCCGACCGGGAGGATCGAGGGCAGCTCCAGCTGGCCGTCGTTCGTCCAGCGCCAGTACCGCGCGTCGTCGATCTCCTCGCAGGCGGTGCAGGCTCCCATCACCGCCTCGGCGTGGACACCGCGTGTCGGCAGGCTCAGGCGCATGGGCGGCACGGGCGGCGTCGCGTAGGCGTTCAGCAGGGAGGCGGGCGCGTCGCCGTTGCCCCCTGCGAGGGTCGGATCGAGCCGCTGGCCCGGCGCGACCGGGAGGACGAGGCTGTTGCCGACGATCCCCACGAGCTGGTTCGCGCAGACGCTTGCGATGCTGCGGCCGCCGAGGCCCGGGACGAGCACCGAGTCGAGCAGCATGAACCGCCGCTGCGGGTCGAGGCTCATCCAGATCACCTGGTGGTAGTGCTCGAGGTGGTCGTTGAGATGGGCGACGAGGCGGTCGGCGAGCTCGACGTCCTCGTCCCGGGGGTTCCGCAGCTCGCGCTGGGAGAGCGGCGCCGCGACGACGACGGGATCGCCCAGGGAGAGGTCGTCGAGGATGCGCCCCTCTCGGAACAGGAGCGCGGTGAGATGCGCGGTGCTGTAGCGGAGCCGGCCGGAGTGCACGATCACGCGGGCGTCGGGCGGGAGCGGCTCCCCGTCGTACGCGAGCTTGACGTGGACGATCTCCTCTCGGGGCACGGGCGGGACGCCACCGGCCGGGTTCAGCGTGACGTACAGTGGCTCACTCTCCGAGTAGCGGGAGACGAGCGTCGCGTCGATCGGCACGTCGGTCTCGCCCCCGTCCGCCGTGACGAACGAGAGGCGGAGCCGCTGGACGAGCCGCTCGGCGATCCCCGGCGCGACCTCGTTGCGGAACGCGAGGTCCCGCGCGCGGGCGGATGCTTCGCTGAGCTTCGCCGTGAAGAGCTCGAGCGGATCGACGTCGAGGAAAGGCGCGAGCGGCGCCCACATGTCGACCTGGAAGGCGCCGTCCTCGGCGTCCCGGGGCCGCGGCAGGAGGAAGCTGATGCGGAGCTCCCCCTCGATCGTCTCGGGGGCCTCCTCCGCGTACGTCGACTCGGGGAACTCCCAGCCGACCCAGTCGTCGGCCACGCGCTCGATCGCGTCGAACCCGCCCCGGAGCTCGTCGCTCTTCAGGTGCCTCTCCAGCGGGTCACGCCAGCGGAGTGCCTTCGCCCGGTCGAAGACCGTGAGCGGGAAGGGCACGAACAGGCACTCGCGCACGTCGGCGAGCTCGTGCGTGACGACGAGATGCCGGAGGACCTCGAAGTACTCCATCGTCAGCGAGTGGCAGCGGTTGTAGTTCGCGACCGTCTCCGTCCTGGCGCCGAGCGTCTCGCCCTGGGCGACGCTCTGGACGACCGTGGACCGCTCGCCGCGTAGGGACGACGACCGCTGCGAGACCCTGTCCCGGAGCTGTTGCAGGGAGTCCGCGGAGAACGTCCGCGCGGCGTCCTGCCAGGCGCGCGAGCTGGACCCTCCGGCACCGCCCGCGACGCCGCCGAAGATCCCGAAGCCCGAGCCGACGAACCCGGCGCCGATGCCGCCTGCGGCCCCCCACGTCGTGTTGCGCGACCCCGCGTCGATCTCCTCGTCGAGATGGGCGCCGACGAGCTCCAGGATGTCGCGGTCGCGTGTCAGGAGCGCGTCGAGGTGCTCCTCGTACTCGAGCCGCTCCTCCCGCTGGGAGCGGGTGCGCCGGTCCCAGTCGACCACTGCCAGCTGGCGCCGCTGTCCCGGCGCGAGCGGCAGGGAGTAGAGCAGCTTGCCGAGCGAGTAGCCCGCCGAGCGCCACACCTCCCTGTACTGGAGGAGGTGGCCGTGGGCGATGTCGAGCGCCTGGTAGATCGTCGGCGTGTAGTCCCAGTCGATCGCGGTGTCCGCGTCCAGCTTCGACCTCCCCGGCGCGGCGACGAGCCCGCCGCCGATCAGGTCGGTCGTCTGCGTGACCTCCGACAGCCAGGACGCCTGCGCGATCTGGGCCACCGTCGGCGGCGTGTCGGTCCGCACGAGCGAGCGCGCGGACTCGACGTCGAGCGAGAGCGACGTCGCCCGCAGCGAGACGTCCCGGGAGCGCGTGAACCCCATCGCCTGGGAGGCGATCGAGACGCCGAGCAGGTCGGCCATCAACGCCGGAGGCACCGGGTCGGGCGGGTCGATCGCGATCCCCTGCACGCGCGGCTCCGAGGTTCGCACCGCCATCACGTAGGCGAACTCCTCGAGCACGCGGTTCGGGGCGGTGAGTTCCACGCACACACCCCCCAAGTCCTGCGAGAACGCTTCCGGGTTGGCGGTGAGGTCGATCGGATCGGGGACGAACGGCGGGGTCGCGCCGTCCGAGCAGCCGCAGTCGTCTGAGTCGGTCGACGACTCGGACGGGAGGTCGGCGAGGTCGAGCAGGAGCAGGACCTCGCGGGGCAGGCGGTGGGTGTCGTCCAGCCCGACCGGGATCGGCGTCCCGCCCGACACGCGGCCGTAGGCCCTCTCGACGCGGTCGGCCACCCAGTCCGCGGAGAACCTCCCCCCGACCTGCGTCTCGCTCACCACCAGCGGCCGAGGCGCCGCGTCGCCGGGGTCGACCCCCCAGAGGACGACCGCGAGCCCTGCCGGCACCTGCGCGCCGTGCACGTCGAGCACCTGCCCGACGAGGCGCGCCCTCGCCCCGAGCGTCGGGTCGTCGCTCGGGGCGACCACCACCCGCGGCGCCGTGCGAATCGCGATCCTGAGCGGCTTCGCGGCCTGCTCGAGCGTGTACTCGCGGCGGAACGCCTCGAGCCCTTGCGGCGACGACACGGTCACGGTGACCGGGCCCCGGGGCGCGCCGACGCCCCCGATCGCGGCGCGGAACTCCCCGTCCGCCTCGAGCCGCGTGCTCCCGAGCGCCGGAACCACCAGCTGCTCGTCCCCGGAGCCGACCACGCGCTCGAGCTCGACGGAAACGGCGTAGCCGGCGACGCTCCCCGCGTTGCGCGACCGGACGGTGCCCGTTGCGGTCAGGGATTCGACGAGCTGCGGCGGCATTGCGTCGACCGTAGGCGCCGACCGGCCCGGCGGGCTAGCGGGAATCCCCTACACCTCCGCGAGGCGACCCTATTCCGGCCGCAGTTCGGCTAGCCGCACCGCGGGGCCCGCGCCGCTCACCCTAGGATGGGTGCCTTGGCCGACGTCGAGACGACACGACAGGGCGCGGCAACCCTCGCGCGGCCCGACCTCGAGCTCAGGCTCGAGGAGCACCGGCGCGAGCTGACGGGCTACTGCTACCGGATGCTTGGCTCTCCGTTCGACGCCGAGGACGCGGTGCAGGAGACGTTCGTCCGGGCCTGGCGGAGCTTCGACCGCTTCGAGGGCCGCTCGTCGCTCCGCTCCTGGCTCTACCGGATCGCGACGAACGTGTCGCTCGACATGCTCGGCGGCCGTGAGCGCCGCGCGCGCCCGATGGACCTCGGGCCCGCGAGGGAGCCGGTCGTGGAGAACCTCAACGCCCTGCCCGAGGTCACGTGGATCGAGCCGGTGCCGGACGGGCGCGTCGTGCCGGAAGGCGATCCCGCCGAGGTGGCGATCGCGCACGACACGATCAGGCTCGCCTTCGTCGCGGCGCTCCAGCACCTGCCGCCGAGGCAGCGGGCGGTGCTGATCCTCTGCGAGGTGCTGCGCTGGCAGGCC
>DATBET010000108.1:0-3948 GCA_036558885.1 Gaiella sp. | reverse complement strand
CGGTGCCCCGGAACCGCACCGCACGCCAGGCGGTGCTGGGCGCGAGCGTCCGGCGCCCCGCCGTCGTCCGGCCCTCCTCACGAACCTCCGCAGCCCTCAGGCGGCGGCTCGTCGTGGGGGGTCTCGTCGTGCTCGCGCTCGTGCTCGTGACGCTCTCCTTCCGGGAAGACCAGGATGGTCCCGTCTCCGACGCGCAGTCGGCCGCGGCGTCGGCGCTGCAGCCCTTCCAGGTCGCTGCCGACCGTGTCGCCGAGCCGTTCCGCGACCTGTACGCGTGGGGCGAGGGGCTCGTCGACGCGCGCTCCGACGCCGACCGGCTGCAGCGCGAGAACGAGCTCCTGCGGCAGCAGTACGCCCGCGCGCGCCTCGCCGAGCAGGAGAACGCGCGTCTCCGCTCCCTCCTCCGGTTCCGCTCCGGGCCGCGCTTCCCCGAGGGCTTCGACGGCGTCGCCGCCGAGGTGATCTACCGCCCGCCGGGTGCCTACGCGCAGGCCATCGTGATCGCTGCGGGCCAGAACGACGGAATCCGCGTCGACGACCCCGTCGTCACGGCGCGGGGGCTCGTCGGGACGGTGAGCCGCGTCGCGCGGAACACCGCGCGTGTGACCCTCCTCACCGACGACCAGAGCGCGGTCTCCGCGACGGTGCTCGGCTCGGAGGCGGCCGGCGTCGTGCGCCGCGGGCAGGGGCCGCGCGCCCCGCTCAGGCTCGTGCGCGTCCCGAAGGAGGCCGTCGTCAAGGTGGGGGACAGCGTCGTCACCGCGGGCTGGCGCTCGCGGCGCTTCTCGTCGCTCTACCCGTCGGGGATCCTGATTGGTCGCGTGACGAGCGTGGGGCGCGCCGACACCGACCTCTTCACCCAGGTGCAGGTGGAGCCGTTCGCCGACCTCTCGTCGCTGGAGGCCGTCCTCGTGCTCGTTCCCTCGGATCGGGGGACGCCGTGAGCGTCGCCCTGCGCATCGCGCCGCTGCTCTTCGTCGCCGCGGTCTTCCAGGTGGGCGCGGTCGCAGGCTCGCGGGTGCTCGGCGCGGAGCCCGACCTCCTGCTCGTCGTCGTGGTCGTCGTGGCGCTCGCGGCGGGCTCGATTACTGGCGCCGTCGCCGGCTTCGCGGGCGGGCTGCTCGTCGACGTGATGACGCTCGACACGCTGGGCACCACGTCGATCGTGCTCACGGTCGCCGGGTACTGGGCGGGGCGCTACGGCGAGACGACCGGCCGGGGCCGGCCCTATGCGGCTCCGCTCGCCGCGTTCGCGATCACCCTGCTCGCGACGCCGGCGGGCGTTGCGCTCCATTTCCTCCTCGGCCAGCCCGTCTCGGCCCGCGCGGCGTTCGCGACGTTGATCCCGACCGCGATCGTCAACGCCCTGCTCGCGTTCGGGCTCCACCCGCTCGTCCGCCGGTACCTGTCGCCGTCGGACCGGTTCCGCGGCCGCCCGGGCGAGGTCGGTGTTGTCTGACGCGCCGTACGGGGAGCGGCGCGCGCCCTCGACTCGGTTCCTCCCGCCCGACCCGACCGTCGAGGCGCCGTACCGCCTGACGCCCGGTCTCGCGCTCCGGGTCGGCGTGCTCGGGGTGCTCGCGCTCGCGGTGTTCGCGGTGCTGTTCTTCCGCCTCTGGTCGCTCCAGGTCCTCTCCGGCCAGACCTACCTCGCCGCCGCCCAGGGCAACCAGCTCCGGACGATCCGCATCGAGGCGCCGCGCGGGACGATCCTCGACCGCCGCGGCCGCGTGATCGTCGACAACGTGCCCGGCACGGCGGTCAAGCTCTGGGTCGGCGACCTCCCGCCGAAGCGGCGCTACGAGGTGATCAGGAAGCTGGCGTGGGTGCTCGACGTCCGGCCCGTGCGCCTCGCGAAGGAGGTCGACGCGCGCGTCAACGACCCGCTCAACCCGATCACGGTCAAGACCGCGGTCGGCGAGGACCAGATCGCGTACCTGTACGAGCACCAGGCCGACTTCCCGGGCGTGCAGATCCAGCAGACGTACCTCCGGCACTACCCGTTCCAGTCGCTCGGCGCGCAGCTTCTCGGTTACGTCGGCGAGGTCTCGCAGCCCGAGCTCGACGCGCACCCCAAGCTGTACGAGCCGGGGGACAAGGTCGGCAAGACCGGCGTCGAGGCCCGGTTCGACGAGTACCTCCGCGGACAGGCGGGCGCTGCTCAGGTGCGGGTCGACTCGCTCGGACGGCCGCACGGGGCCCTCTCGCCGAAGGTCGAGGCGCGCCCCGGGAGCGCCGTGCGGCTGACGATCGACATCGGGCTGCAGCGCGCCGCCGAGCGCGCGCTGCGCTTCGGCATCGACACTGCGCGGGCGAACGACTCCTACAACGCGGACGGCGGCGCGCTCGTCGCGCTCGATCCGCAGGACGGTGCGGTGCTGGCGATGGCGTCGACGCCGACGTACAAGCCGTCCGTCTACGTCGGCCGCGTCGACCCGAAGAAGATCGAGCCGCTCGTCGACGCCGACGCGGCCCGCACGGCGAACTACCCGGGGATCAACCGCGCGACGAGCGGCGTCTACCCGCCGGGCTCGACGTGGAAGCCGGTCACCGCGCTCGCAGCGATGCAGGAGCACCTGCTCGAGCCGTACGGGGCCCTCCAGTGCACGCCGAGCGCGGAGTACGGGCTCGACAAGCAGGTCTTCAAGAACTGGGACCCGTACATCAACCAGGCGATGACGCTGCCCGAGGCGCTCGCTCGCTCGTGCGACACGTACTTCTACCAACTGGGCTACGACTTCTACCTCCAGGGCGACAAGGGCCGCTCGCGGATGCAGGAGTGGGCGCGGCGCTTCGGCTTCGGGGGGCCAACCGGCTTCGACCTCGGCGGCGAGCAGAGCGGGCTCGTGCCGACGCCGGCCTGGCGGAAGAAGCACTTCACGAGCGATTGGGATCGCGCCTGGAACCCGGGCGACTCGATCCAGCTCGCGATCGGCCAGAAGGACATCGCGGTGACCCCGCTGCAGATGGCGCGCTTCTACGCGATGATCGCGAACGGCGGCAAGCTCGTCACGCCGTACGTCGTCGCCCAGGTGGAGACGCCCGCCGCCCGCGGCCAGGCCCCGGTCGTGCTGCGCCGGTACGCGCCCCAGCCCCCGGAGTCGGTCGGCGTCGATCCCGCCGCGCTCCAGGTCATCCGCGACGGCCTCTACCAGGCGACGCATGCCTCCTACGGCACCTCGGCGGGCACCTTCGCGAGCTTCCCCGTCCCGATCGCGGGCAAGACGGGCACCGCGGAGAAGGTCGTGCCGCTCCCCGGCTATCCGTCCGACCACCTCGAGGACCAGTCGTGGTGGTGCGGCTACGGGCCGGCCGAGACGGAGGTCCCCCGCATCGTCGTGTGCGCCGTGATCGAGAACGGCGGCCACGGTTCGACCGCCGCCGCGCCCGCCGCGCTCCGCGTGTTCGAGAAGTTCTTCGGCGTCAAGGGCGGCTACCAGACCCTGGTGAAGACGGACTGATGGCGAGCGGGCGATGATCGTCGACGCCGGACGCGAGCGGATCCCGCTACGGACGCGCGACGCCGTCGACCTCGGCGCGCTCGCGCGGCGGCTCGATCTCGTGCTCTTGCTCGCCGCCGGAGCGCTCGTCGGCTACGGGCTCTGGGCGGTCTCCGGGATCACGCGGTTCGACGTCCCGGGCGACCCCGGCTACTTCGTCGTGCGGCAGGCGATCGCGGCCGCGCTCGGCACAGCGGGGCTCGTCGCGGCGATCGCGATCCCGCCTTCCCTCTATCGCCGGCACTGGCGCGTCGTCTACGGCACTGCGCTTGCGTTGATGGTCGTCGTCTACGCATTCGCGGAGGCGGTGCGCGGCTCGAAGCGGTGGATCGACATCGGGCCGCTCCAGTTCCAGCCGTCCGAGTTCGGGAAGCTGCTCTTCGTGCTCGCGATCGCGGGATTCCTCGCGGAGCGCCATCGCCACCTCGGGCAGCTGCGGACGGTGCTG
>DATBET010000107.1:0-11729 GCA_036558885.1 Gaiella sp. | reverse complement strand
CTCGTTCCCCTGGCAGGACGAGGCGATCTCGGTGTGCCTCCACAAGCAGAACGTCTGGATCGACCTCTCGGGCTGGTCGCCGAAGTACTTCCCGCCGCAGCTCGTCCGGTACGCGAACACCCAGCTCAAGACGAAGGTGCTCTTCGGCTCGGACTTCCCGCTGATCACCCCGGACCGGTGGCTGGCCGATTTCGCCGAGGCGCCGTTCAAGGACGAGGTGCGCCCACTCGTCCTGAAGGAGAACGCCGCGCGGCTGCTTGGTCTGGGAGAGGAGCCCGCGTGACCCCGCCGGTGTTCACCGAGACCATCCAGATCGCGATCGTCGTTCGCGACCTCGACGCGGCGATGGGCACGTACGTGCACGAGTACGGGATCGGCCCCTGGGAGATCTACGGATTCGACCCCGGCAACGTCGCCGACATGCGCGAGGACGGCAAGCCCGTCGAGCGGTCGTGGCGCCTCGCCCTCGCGCGCGTCGGCCGGGTGCAATGGGAGCTGATCGAGCCGCTCGACGACGAGAGCGTCTACGCGCGCGTCCTCGCCGAGCAGGGCGGCGGCCTGCATCACGTCGGCGTCGCCGTGCAGGACTTCGACGAGACCCTCGAGGCGCAGGCGGAGCGGGGGAACGGGGTGCTGCTCGGCGGCGAGTACAAGGGGATCCGGTTCGCCTATCTCGACACCGTGCGCGACCTCGGCCTCGTCACGGAGATCTTCTCCGGCGCGCCGGGAGCGGACCAGCAGCCGGACGCGACGTACCCGGCGTGAGCGTAGATGGCTGATCGGAAATCAGCGCGAACCGGATGGCGCCCCAGACACGGCGCCGGATCTGCCCGTTCGGACTCGACACGTACCTTCGGGTACGCGTCGACCCCGACCGTGCCGCCCTGCTTGGTCTCGGACGCCCCCGAACGTCGCGCCAATCTCCGATCGACCATCTAGGGTCGTCCGCATGACCGGCCCCCTGGTGCGCGACGCCGCGATCGAGGTCTTCCGCGCCCGCGGGCTCACGCGGATGTTCGCGAATCCCGGCTCCACGGAGGTGCCGCTTCTCATCGAGCTTCCCTCGGACTTCGAGTTCGTCCTCGGCCTCCACGAGGCGTCCGTCGTCGGGATGGCGACCGGCTGGGCAATCGCCCGGAACGAGCCCGCGCTCGTGCTGCTCCACACCACGGCGGGCCTCGGGAACGCCGTCGGCGCGCTCGCGACCGCCCGTGTCAACCGGGCGCCGCTCGTCGTGCTCGTCGGCCAGCAGGACCGGCGGCACCTCGCCCACGAGCCCTTCCTCGCAGGTCGCCTGGAAGGCCTCGCGGGGACCTATCCGGTCTCGGTCGCGCAGCCGGTCAGGCCGCAGGAGCTCCCCGGCGCGATCGGCCGCGCGTGGCATGCGGCGACGACCCGCAAAGGCCCGGCGCTCGTCGTCGTGCCGATGGACGACTGGCTCGAGCCGGCCGCCGAGGACGACCAGGCTGCGGCCGCGGGCACCATCCTGCGCGCTGCGGCCGTCGACCCCGCCGCGGTCGACACTCTCGTCGCGCTGCTGGAGTCGGCCGAGCGCCCTGCCCTCGTGGTCGGCGCAGGCGCCGACGAGCAGCGAGCGTGGGACGCGCTCGTCGAGCTCGCGGAGCGGCTCGAGGCGCCTGTCTGGCAGGAGGCGTTCACCGCGCGCGCAGGGTTCCCGCAGGACCATCCGCGGTTCGCAGGCCATCTGCCGTCCGACCGCGCACGCCTGCGGGAGGTCATCGAGCCGTTCGACGTCGTCCTCGTGCTCGGGGCGCCGGCGTTCCGCCAGTACGCCTTCGCTCCGGGCCCGTTCTACGGTCCGGGGACCCGGGTCGCGGTCGTCACCGACGACCCCGACGAGGCGCACCGCAGCGCAGCAGGGCTGGTCGTGCTCGCGCCCGTGACCCCGGTGTGCGAGGCGCTCGCCGCCCGTCTCCCGGCGCGGGAGCAGACGTCCCGAGCGGTCTCGGAGCGTCCCTCGGATCCGGGAGCGACGGACGGGCCGCTCACCTCCGCGCAGGTCTTCTCGGCGCTCGCGCGACGTCTGCCGCGCGACGCGATCGTGTTCGAAGAGGCTCCCTCGAGCAAGCCCGAGCTGCACGCGCGCATCCCGGCGCGCGCTCCGCTCGGGTTTCTGAGCCCCGCGAACGGCGGGCTCGGGTTCGCGATTCCGGCGGCGATCGGCGTCCGGATGGCCCTCCCGGAGCGACCGGTGATCGCGATCGTCGGCGACGGCTCGTCGCTCTACGCGATCCAGGCCCTCTGGAGCGCGGCGCACTACGGGGTCGGGGCCGTGTTCCTGATCCTCGCCAACGGCGGCTACGCGGTGATGGACCGCCTCGCGGAGCTCCAGGGCGGCACGTCGGTCTGGCCGTCCTTCCCGGAGATCGACCTCTCCGGGCTCGCGCGCTCGTTCGGCTGTCCGACACGTCAGGTGAGCTCGTTCGACGAGCTCGAGTCCGCGTTCGACGAGATCGTCCCGGGGCTCGCCGACCGTAGCGAGCCGCTCTTCCTCGAGGTCGTCGTCGCGCCCGACGCGCACTTCGTGCCCTGAGCGACGCGGCTCGCGTCAGAAGACGATGACCGCGCGACCGCGTAGGCCGCCCGCCTCCATCCGCCGCTGCGCGTCGGCCGCCGACTCGGGCGGATAGGTCGCGGCGACCCGCGGCACGAGCACGCCCTCCTGCGCCAGCTGCCGAACCTCCCACAGCCAGTCCGTCCGCTCGAGGGCGGTCCAGACCTGCACCTTCTCGACCCGGATCCCCTGCTCGACGTCGTCGCCGTCCCAGGTCCTGACCACGGCGAGCGCTCCGCCCTTGCGGATCGCCGGGAACACCGCCCGGCGGAGCAGCGCAGTGTCGAAGACCGCATCGACGCCCTCGTGGGCCTCGCCGCGGACCGCGTCCACGAGCGCGTCGCCCCGCGGCAGCACGACGTCGGCGCCGAAGCCGCGGACGAGCGCCTCGTCCGCGGAGGATGCGTCCGCCAGGACCCGCAGGCCCCGCCGCTGGGCGATCGGTATCACGTACGAGGCGAGCAGGCCTGCGCCGCCTGTGACGAGCAGCGTCTGCCCTTCGAGCGGCCCGAGCAGGTCGAGGCCGTGGAGCGCGGTCAGCCCGTTCATCGGCAGCGTCGCGGCCCGCTCCGCGCTCATCCGGTCGGGAACCGGCACCGTGGACGCGGCTGGCACCACGACGAGCTCCGCCTGCGCCCCTCCCTCCGGGCGGCGCGGCGCGACCGCCGCCATCGCCTCGTCGCCGGCGGAGAGATGCGCGACGCCCTCTCCGACCGACTCGACGACGCCGGCGGCGTCCATCCCCGGCACCCACGGCGGCGGCACGCCCTCGGCGCCGCGCTCGCGGAGCCCGATGTCCGTCGGGTTCACCGCGGCGGCTCTCACCCTGAGCCGCACCTCGCCAGGACCGGGCTCGCGCACCTCGCGCTCGACGACGCGGACGACTTCCGGCCCTCCCGGCTGCGTGATCCCGACTGCGCGCGCGGGCGTCATAGCCGCTCGAGCAGGTCGGCGACGGTGTCGAGCGTGACGTGCGGGCGGTGTCGCTTCGGCATGCGGCTCAGGTCGGCGGTGCCGCTGATCCCGCTCCTGACGAGCACGGTCAGGGAACCGCCGAGGTGGCCGAGCGGCACGTCGAGGGCCGCGTCGTCCCCAACCACGGCCGTCTCCTGCGAGGGGACCACGAGCCGCGTCCGCACCTCCCGCACAGCCGCGTGCGACGGCTTGCCGACGACAACGGGCCGCGCGCCGGTCGCCTTCGCGAGCGCGGCGGTCAGCATCGCCCCCCGGCTGAAGATCGGGCCGTCGGCGCCCGCATACGCGGGCACGTAGCTGCCGGTCAGGAGCCGGGCGCCGGCGACCACGGCGCGCGCGGCGCGCTCGAGCTCGTCGAAGTCGAGGTCGCGCGGCTGCGCCACGAACACGGCGTCGACCCGAGCGCCGTTCCGACCGTCGACGAGCCGAACCCCGGCGTCCTCGAGGTAGCTGTGCGCGGCGGCGGTCACGAACGGCAGCACGCGCGGTCCGCGCGTGAAGCGCTCGAGGTACGCCTGCACGGAGCGGAGCGGCGTGAGCATCTGCTCGTCGCCGACCGGCAGCCCCGCCTCGCGCAGCTCGGCGGCGATCGCCTCGGGGGCCACGTGGCTGCCGTTCGTGAACAGCACGTAGGGCCGTCCAGATGCCCGCAGCCGCTCGAGGACCTCCCGAGCGCCCGGGATCAGGCGCACCTCCGCGCCGGCCCGGTGGACGAGCGTCCCGTCCACGTCGAAGACGAACCCGCGGGCCTCGTCAAGACGCACGGCGCCACACCACGAGGTCGTCGCCCTGCTCGACACGCACGTAGGAGAGCTCCTTGCGCTGCTCGAGCTCGCGGAGGAGGCGGACGACCGGCGCGCGGCCGGCCGCGCGAGTCGGTGTGGGCCGCTCGGTGATCGACGGCGCAGCGCGCATCGCATCCACCTGCTCCGCCGGCATCGTCAACCGCAGCAGCAGCTCCTCGTCGGAGATCCGGCGGCCGAAGCGCTCCCGCGCGCCGTCGAGGCTGACCGGCTCGGCGTCGCGCAGCGCGTCGACCTTCGGGAGCGACAGAACCCGCTCTGTCACACCCGCGTCCGGCGGCGCGGCGAACGCGCCGTAGTGCCCGAGGAAGTAGCGAACCGTCTCGTCGGAGACGTTGAGCCAGCGCTCCGGATCGATCACGTTGCGCGTCGCCTGAAACGCGACGAGCTGCGACACGGGGGTGACGAGGATCGGATGGCCCATCTCGGCCCGCACGCGCACGACCTCGTCGAGCACCGCGTCGAACAGCTCGGGCCGGCGGATCTCCGCGAGCATCCGACGCGTCGTCGTCACCATCCCTCCGGGCAGCTGATGGTGGTAGTACGCAGCGTCGTACTCCCGCGGCCGACCGGCAGGCAGCCCCTTCTCCTCGACGAGCGCCTCGAAGTACCCGGAGGCGCTCGCGAGCTGGGCCGTGTCCAGGGCATGCGCGTAGCCCTCGGCACCGAGGTTGCGAAGCGTCGACTCGGCAGTCGGCTGCGAGGTGCCGTTCCCGGCCGGCCCGAGGGCCGTGTGCAGAACGTCGAACCCGGTGCGGAGGCCTTCCATGTAGGCGAGCGGCGCGAGCCCGATCGTGCAGTGGCTGTGGAGCTCCACCGTGCGTCCGGTCGCGACGAAGTGCGGGCCGAGCTCCCGGACGGCGTCCGTCGTCAAGAGGCCGCCCGGGTCCTTGAGGTAGAAGCGGTCGATGTCGGCGCAGTCCGCGAGCGCTCGGAGTCGCTCGGCGTAGTAGGCGTGCGTGTGCACCGGGCTGATCGAGTACGTGAGCCCGACGACGATCTCCTCGACGCCCTCCTCGCGGGCGACCCGAGCGCAGCGACGGAGCGCGTCGGGGTCGTTCGCGGGCTCGGCGAACTGGAAGCGGCGGATGCCGTTTCGCACGACGCAGCGGAAGGCGAGCCGCATCACGTCCTCGTCGCACGGCTGCCAAGCGATGAAGCGCATGCCGGTCGTGATGAAGTTCAGGGGCGTCGTCGGCGTCGCTGCGCGCATCAGCCGGATCAGCTCCCACGGGTCCTCACGGTGAAACCGCACGGAGACCGCCATGTGCGTGCTCGACGTGAAGTCGAGGGCGTGGAAGCCGACGCGCTCGAGGGTGGGGGCGACCGCGAGGGTCTCGCGCGCCGTGAGGCCCGTGGCGCTCCAGAGGCTCTGGTTCCCGTCACGGGTCGTGGTGTCGACGATCTCGATCGGGCGGTCGGCGCCGACGGTCATGTGGGCTCGACCCGGAAGAGCGCCTGGCCGTACTCGACCGCCTCGGCGTTCTCGACGTGGATCTCGGCGATCCTGCCGGCGAGGCCGGCGGGGACCGAGTTCATCATCTTCATCACCTCGATGATGCAGACGATCGTGTCGGGCTCGACGAGCGTGCCGACGTCGACGAACGGCGGCGCGCCCGGGCTGGGTGCCCGGTAGAACACGCCGAGCATCGGCGCCTCGATCATGGTTCCGCCCGCGCCGTCGACCGTCGCGGCTCGAGGCTGCGCCTCCTCGCGTCCCGTGGGTTCGGCTCCGCCGCGAACGACGTGCAGAGAGAGACCGTCCGTCTCGATGCGGAGCTCGCGGAGCTCGCTCTCGTCGATCAGCCGCAGGATCTCGCGGACGTCGTCGTCGCTCAGGGCCATTCGCGGTCTAGCCCTTCCTCTCTCCGGCCCCGAACATGCTCATCACGAGACCCATCGCCGTATCGCTCGCGGGGCCCTGGCGCTCCCGCAACCCCGTGACGGGCCGTGACTGGAGCACGAAGAGCCCGTCCGGGAGGTCTCGCTCGCGGGCGAGCGCCCATTCGACGTCCTGGTGGGCGCCGAAGGCACGTTCCACGCGACGTCCGATCTCCACGAGGGCCTCGAGCGCACGTCGGTCGAGGCATGCGGCCGCGCGGCGCTCCTCCGGCACGTCCACCCTCACCGCGCCCCGGCCGCCCGCGTCGGGGACGTACTCGACCTCCTTGACGTGCACCCGCTCGCGGACGACCTCGCCGGTGACCTTGCTGACGAGGAAGTCGTCCGGCGTCACCTCGCCGCCGACCACCGCGAGGCCGAGGCCCCAGCTCGCGTTCACCGCGACCATGCTGGGGTCGCCGCTGACCGGGTTGCACGTGAAGAGCACGCCCGAGACCTCGGCGTCCACCATCAGCTGGACCGCGACGCCCATGGCTTGCTCTCCCTGACCGACGTGCGCGCGGTAGGCGATCGCGGGCGGGCCGAACAAGCTCACCCAGCAGTCGCGCACCGCGTTCGCGACGTGGTCGGCGCCGCGCACCCAGAGGTAGCTCTCGAGCTGCCCTGCGAAGGTCGCGTCCTCGCCGTCCTCGCCGAGCGCGCTCGAACGGACGGCGACCGGGGGCTCGGGCGTCCCCGTCTGCTCGGCCAGCGCGGCGTATGCCGCGGCGAGCTCGTGGCGGACGACGTCGGGCACCGGCGCGGACCGCATCGCCTCGCCGATCGCGTGCGATGCGGAGACGACCGAGTCGACGTCTCCCGGGAAGACCCGCGACAGCTCGGCGGCGATCTTTCCGCCGAGTCCCGCCTCCCGCACGAAGGCCCGAAACGCGCCGGTCGAGACGGCGAAGCCGGGCGCGACGGGGATCCCCGCCTCGATCAGCGCGCCGAGCATGGAGCTCTTGCCGCCGAACGCGGGGCTGTCGCCGCGGCCGAGCGCCGAGAGCGGACGCGTATGGCGTGCCTCGCTCACTCGAGCAACGTCACGCTGCCCGCGGAGCCGTCGACGCGGATTCGCTGCCCCGTGCGGATCTGCGACGTGGCGCGGCCGGTGCCGACCACGGCCGGGAGCGCGTACTCGCGGCAGACGATCGCCGCGTGCGACATGACGCCGCCGATGTCGGTCACCGCGGCCTGGATCTTCGAGAAGATCGGCGCCCACGCGGGCGAGGTGATGCTGCAGACGAGGATCTCGCCGTCCCGGACGTCGCCGAGCTCGCTCACGTTCCTCACGACCCGCGCGGGGCCCTCGACCACCCCGGGCGAGGCGGGCGTGCCGCTGAGCGACGACCCGTCCTCGTCCGCCTGAGCCCATGCATGGACGCGCTGGGTCGTGACGCCCCACAGCATGATCAGCGCGGGGTCGAGGATCGCCTCGGGCACCGCGCCGACCGCCGGCGGCGGCGTCCAGTCGGCGAGCCGCGCGAGCAGCTCCTTCCGGCTCGCGACGATGGGAGGCCAGTACGTCGGCCCGCGCGGCTGTCCGCCGGTCGCCCACGTCAGCAGGAGCTCGTCGAGCGCCGAGTACACCTCGAGTCGCGAGAGCTGGAAGACGTCCTCGCGGTCCTCGAGGAACCCATGCTGCGCGAGCAGCGCGCCGAAGTCGCGGATCTTGTTCCACCACGTCGTGAGGAACCAGTAGTCGCAGAGGAACTTGTGCTCCTCGACATAGGGGAAGACCGTTCGGGAGAGCGCGAGCAGCTCGTCGAAGCCCTTGCGCGCCTCGTCGTCGAGGAGGGCGCCGTACTCGCCCGCGAGCCGCTCACGCTCGGTGGCGATGTGGTCTGAGGGCCGCTCGATGTCCTCGCCCGCCCGCAGCGCGGCGATGTGCCCGGTCAGCGAGGCGTACGGGATCGTCGGGTCGTCGAGCCAGCTGCCGTAGTAGTGGTAGAGGCCGTCGCCGGTCGCCATGTGGAACCACGGGTGCTTGACCGCCTCGAGCTCGGCGAGCCACTTCCGGCCGGGTTCGCTCCCACCGAGCTCGGACTCGATCTGCTCCGGGGTCCTGCCCTCGACGAACGCCCCGTCCACCTCGGTGTCGAGCGCGAGGCGCGCCAGGCGGCGGAGCTCGGCGTCCGGCCGGAACAGGAGCACGTCCAGCCCGGCGACCATCTGCGCGATGTGCTGGTCGGGGATGTCCGGCAGGTGGGTCTTGCAGAGCTCGGTGAACGTCACGTATGCGCCGTAGCCGAGGAGCAGGAACTCGAAGTGGTGCTGCCACATGACGTCGGCCAGCCGGAGGGCGCGCCGGTAGGCGTCGAGGACCGCGCAGAAGCTCGTCTCCTGGTCGGCGAACGCGACGTCGTCGGGCTCGAGCTCGTGCAGCTGGGGCACCTCCAGCGCCTCGAGCTCCGCGATCAGGGTTTCCATCTTCGTGCGCCATGCCGCGTACAGCTCGTCCCAGTGCTCGAAGTAGTAGCCGGCGCGCCGCTGGAAGTGCTGAACGCGCTCGCCGATCTTCGCCGGATCCGTGACCGGGTTGCCCGAGATGTAGATGTAGCCGTTGATGCACCGGTAGTCGATCCCCATCGCCGGCGGGACCGCGAAGACCCGGTTCTGCCACGTGCCGAGCGCCTGGTAGGCCGTGTCGATGCAGATCGCGTCGAACGCCGGCATCGGCAGCGGGAAGTGCATCGAGTTCCAGAACCAGAAACGCTTCTCGTCCGCCTCGCGCCGCTCCTCGTCGAACAGCGCGTAGTACGGGTACAGCTCCTCCCAGCCCTCGCAGCCCGGCGGTGTGCCGACCTCGTAGGGGCTCGGGAAGGACCCAACTGGTGCTGCCGTTTCCATCTGGCTCTCACTCCTCGACGGCGCGATCGCGGTCAGGGATCCGGTCGGGGGCGGGGTGCTCGGCTCGGCCTGGCGCATTCATACCGGACGGCGCGAGCGTTGCAAACGCGGACGTCCCTCGCTCGACCCGCGAGGACCTGGCGCCCGCCTGTTCTACATTTCGGAACGGCGTCTTGACAAGTCGACCATGCGCCGCATACCGTCGCACCGCGTGGCCGGCCCAGCGCCAGGACGTTCAGAGGAGGGCAAGGCGTTCGCCGTATCCGTGAGTCGGAGCTGAGGGCGCGCCCGCCTGGCCCGCGCGGACGGCGGCCGAGGAGAGGAGTGCGATGAGCACGCAGACTGCAACGGGCATCGAGACGAGGCTCTTCGTCGGCGGCGCGTTCGTCGATCCGGAGGGCGGCGCGACGTTCGAGAATCGCGACCCGTACACGGGCGACGTCGTCTCCGAGGTCGCGGCCGGTGGGAGGGAGGATGCGCGGCGCGCCGTCGAGGCCGCGGCCGCTGCCTGCCCGGAGTGGTCGCAGACGCCGCCTGCCGTCCGCCAGAGCGTCTTCCTCAAGGCGGCGGACGTCCTCGAGAGCCGGAGCGACGAGGTCGTGTCGATGCTCGCCCGCGAAACGGGGTGCACGTTCGGGTTCGGGATGTTCCAGATGCACTTCGTCCCGGGTCTGTTCCGGCAGGCCGCGGCGCTGGCCTACGCACCGCTCGGCGAGGTGATCCCCTCCGACACGGGGGCCTTCGCGATGGGCGTCCGGCGGCCCGTCGGCGTGGTCGGCGCGATCGCCCCGTGGAACGCGGCCCTGATCCTCTCGGCGCGGTCGATCGCGGCTCCCCTCGCGCTCGGCAACACCGCCGTCCTGAAGCCGTCGGAGTGGTCGCCGCAGGTGGGCGGGCTGCTGTGGGGCGAGGTCTTCGCGGAGGCGGGGCTCCCGCCGGGCGTGTTGAACGTCGTGACCCACGCGCCGGGCGAGGCCGGGCCGATCGGCGACGAGCTCGTCGAGAACCCGGCGGTGAGGCGCATCAACTTCACGGGCTCGACGGCAACGGGGCGCAGGCTCGCCGAGGCCGCAGGCCGGCAGCTCAAGCGCGTCCTGCTCGAGCTCGGCGGCTACAACCCGCTCATCGTGCTCGGGGACGCCGACCTCCAGTACGCGGTGGACGCCTCGGCGTTCGGCGCGTTCCTCCACCAGGGGCAGATCTGCATGTCCGCGCGACGCATCATCGTCGAGAGGACGATCGCGGACGAGTTCGTCGCCGGGCTCGCGGAGAAGACGGGCGGGCTCAAGGCGGGCGACCCGAAGGAGCACGACACGATCATCGGGCCGCTCATCAACGGGGCAGCGCTCGAGACCGTGAAGGGGCGCGTCGACGCCGCGGTGCGCGACGGCGCGACGCTGCTCGCAGGCGGTGAGACGGTCGGCCCCTGCATGCAGGCGACGCTGCTCGCCGACGTGCCCGCGGAGTCGGAGCTCGCGACCACGGAGACCTTCGGCCCCGTCGTCGCGATCGAGGTCGTCGAGTCGGCGGAGCAGGCGGTGGAGCGGGCGAACGCGACGTCCTACGGGCTCTCGGCGGGGATCATCACCCAGGACGCCGAGCGAGGGATGGCGCTCGCGCAGGCCATCGACGCCGGCATCGTCCACGTCAACGACCAGCCTGTCGGCGACGAGCCGCAGATGCCGTTCGGCGGCGTGAAGGACAGCGGCTTCGGCCGCTTCGGCGGCTCGGCGGTCGTCGACGAGTTCACGGAGACGCGCTGGATCACGGTGCAGCGCGGCTCGCACCCGTTCCCGTTCTGAGCAGGAGGCGACGGCAAACGACCGGACGATGACGGCATCGGGACTGACCACCGCGCAGGAGGCGGTTGCCCACGTCGCGTCGGGCGACACGGTGATGGTGGGCGGCTTCGGACTCGTCGGCGCGCCGCTCGCGTTGATCGACGCGCTCGTCGAGCACTCGGACGCCACGGATCTGACGATCGTCTCGAACAACATCGGCGAGCCTGGACGCGGGCTCGGGAGGCTGCTCCGCCAGGGGCGGATCCGGCGCGGGATCTCCTCGTACTTCACATCGAACCCCGAGGCCGTGGACGCGGTCAACGCAGGGCAGATGGAGGCGACGCTGCTCCCGCAAGGGACGTTCGCGGAGGCGATCCGGGCCGGGGGTGCCGGAGTCGGCGGCTTCTTCACGCCCGTCGGCGCGGGGACGCTGCTCGCTGAAGGGAAGGAGGAGCGGGTGCTCGAGGGCGTCACCCATGTGCTCGAGATGCCGCTCCACGCCGACGTCGCGCTCGTCTACGCAGCCCGAGCGGATCGCCTCGGCAACCTCTGGTACCGGCACACCGCTCGCAACTTCAACCCGTTGATGGCGACGGCCGCGCGGGTGACCGTCGCCGAGGCGGGGGAGGTGCTCGAGGTCGGCGAGCTCGAGCCCGAGTCGATCCACACGCCGCACCTCTACGTCGACGTCCTCGTGGAGCGGAGATGAGCGACGATCCGCGGCACCGGATCGCGGCCCGCGCCGCCCGCGAGCTCCGCCCCGGCGAGGTCGTGAACCTCGGGATCGGGATCCCGAACCTCATCCCGCGATTCCTCGGCGATGATGCGAACGTGTTCGTCCACACCGAGAACGGGCTCCTCGGC
>DATBET010000106.1:0-7936 GCA_036558885.1 Gaiella sp. | reverse complement strand
GGTCTCGGTGGAGAACTGGATGATCCGCTCCTCACCGTGGAAGGGATGACGGCGCGAGATCGACACGTGGCTGCCGTTGATCTCGACGACGTTGTAACAGGGCCTGGTGTTCCCGCGGAGCCGGAGCGACGAAACCGTGCCTGTCGTCACCACGAAGAGGTTCTCGAGGCGCCACGCGTAGGGCACGTGCTTGTGCCCCGAGAGCACGAGGTGGACCCGGGAGCGCTGGAGGCACTCGATCGCGTCGCCCGCGTCGTAGACGACGTTCCGCTCGCGCCCCGTGCCCGGTACGGGCAGGAGATGGTGGTGCAGCACGAAGATGCGCAGGTCGGAGGGCCCGCTCGCGAACTGCTCCTCGATCCAGGGGTAGCGGCCGCGCCCTATCTGCCCGTGGTCGAGGTCCGGCTCGGACGAGTCGACGGCGACGACCGTCACGCCGTCCTTGCGCAGGACGGAGTTGCGCTCCCCGAAGAGCTGCTCGAAGTGCACGTAGCCGACGTTCCGGGCGTCGTGGTTGCCCGGCACGACGACGAACGCGTCGGTGTCGATTCGCTCGAGGTAGGAGCGCGCCACCTGGTACTCGTGCTTGAAGCCGAACGTCGTCAGGTCGCCCGAGCAGATCACGATGTCGGGGCGGAAGTCGTTCACCTCCGAGATCGCCCGCTCGAGAAGGTTCGCCTCGAAGTACGGGCCTCCGCAGTGGAGGTCCGAGAGGTGGGCGATGCGGAACCGGCGCTCCCCGTCGGCCATCGATCAGAGTCTAATTTCCAGCTCGCCAGGCGGGAATCCGCGGGGGCGGGTTCCCGCGGCTCGATCCCCGCCTCGGGCGGGGCACATCCCTGAAGGCAGTCGCATGCGCGACCGCAACACTCGCCTGACTTGCCGAGGTGGTCGATCGTTCGCCCGACGTCCGAAGCGGTCGCTACCCTCGGGACGGTGCGGGAAACGACCACGGAAACCGCCCGGTTCCAGGCATATCGTGGCTCCGAGCCGCCGCGTTTCGTCAACGGCGCCGAGCGTGAGTGCGCGCGGATCCTCGACTGGTACGGGATTCCGTGGGAGTACGAGCCCCGCTCCTTCGTGCTCGAGCGCGACGCCGACGGTCGCGTGACGAGCGCGTTCACGCCGGACTTCTACCTCCCGGAGCAGGATCTCTACATCGAGGTCACCGTGATGAAGCAGTCCCTGGTCACCCGCAAGAACCGGAAGCTGCGAGAGGTGCGGCGCCTCTATCCCGACGTCAAGGTGAAGCTGTTCTACCGGCGTGACATCGAGCGCCTCGCGCAGCGCTACCGCCTGCGGATCGCCTCGTGACCCAGGCAGAGCGGCTGCGCGCCGAGGGACATCCGATCGGCGAGGTCTACCTCGACCGGGGCGAGATCGCGGCCCGGGTCGCGGAGCTCGGCAGCGAGCTCTCGACGGACTACGAGGGCGCCGACCCGATCCTCGTCGCGCCCCTCAAGTCGAGCGCGGTCTTTCTCGCGGATCTCTCGCGCGCGCTCGCGGTCGACCACGAGATCGACGTGATCGAGCTCGCGCCGTACGGCAGCGGGAGCGGCGGCGGCGTCCGCCTCCTCAAGGACCTGGATCGGCCCCTCGCGGGCCGCGACGTGCTCGTCGTCGAGGACGTCGTCGACACAGGCCTCACGCTGGGCTTTCTCACGCGCTGCTTCGCCGAGCGTGGCCCCGCGAGCCTGGCCGCTGTGACCCTGCTCGACCGCCCCTACCGCCGGCTCGTCGACGACGTCCCACTCCGCCACGTCGGCTTCACGGTCCCCGACGAGCTGTTCGCGGGGTACGGGCTGGGGCTCGACGAGCGCTGGCGTGCGCTGCCCGACCTGCACGTCGTCGTCGCCGACGAGCTGCCCGCCGCAATCGACGCCGCCTAGCGGCGTCTCAGCCTGATACGCGGGCGCGGGCGGCGACCTGCTCGGACGCCCGCTGCTCGAGCAGCCCGGCGAAGTCGACGGCCGTCAGCGGCGGCGCGAAGTAGTAGCCCTGCGCGAAGCTGCAGCCGAGACCCCGTAGCGCGGCCACCTGGACGGCGTCCTCCACGCCTTCCGCGATCGTCCGCATGCCGAGGTGGTGCGCAAGCTGGAGGATCGCCTTCGCGAGCGCCGGCTCGTCCGGATGCCGCCCGAGCTCGGCGACGAACGCGCGGTGCACCTTCAGGATCTCGATCGGGTACCGCTGGAGGTAGCCGAGCGACGAGTAGCCGGTGCCGAAGTCGTCGATCGCGAGCCGGATGCCGAGGTCACGAAGCTCGCGCAGCCGCTGTACCGCCTGGTCCGGGTCCTCGACGAGCGAGCTCTCCGTCAGCTCGAGCACGAGCTGATCGGGCGGAAGGCCGTGCTCCGAGACGATCTCGGCGACCTCGCCGACGAACCCGCGGTCTTGCAGCTGGCGGGCCGAGACGTTCACGCTGAGCGTCAGCGGACCGAGCTGCGGCCACGCCCTGGCCCACTCGACGGCGCGGCCGCACGCCTCGCCGAGCACCCACCGGCCGATCGGCACGATCAGGCCCATCTCCTCGGCGAGCGGGACGAAGTCGAGCGGCGGGATCAGCCCCCGCTCTCCGTGCTCCCAGCGCAGCAGGGCCTCGGCGCCCACGATCGACTCGTCGTCGAGCCTGATGTACGGCTGGAAGCGGACGTGCAGCTCACCGCGCTCGAGGGCGTGGCGGAGATCCGCCTTCAGCTCCATCCGCGTCACGACGGCGTCGCGCATGTGCGCCTCGAAGACCTGGAAGCCGCCCTTGCCGCGCGCCTTCGCCTCGTACATCGCGACGTCGGCGTCGCGCATCAGATCCTCCGGCCGAGCATCCGGCGTCTGGCCGAGCGAGATGCCGATGCTCGCGCGAACGGCGATCTCCATCGCCTCGATCTCGAAGGGCGCCTCCAGGCGCGCCGCGACGCGCTTCGCAACTGCGATCGCGGCACTCCGGTCGTCGAGGTCGTCGAGGAGGATCGCGAACTCGTCGCCCGCGAGCCGGGCGAGCGTGTCGCCCGGCCGCACGCACGAGCGGAGCCGCGCCGCGACCGCGACGAGAAGCTCGTCCCCCGCGGCGTGCCCGAGGCTGTCGTTCACGGTCTTGAAGTCGTCGAGGTCGAGCAGGAGCACGGCGACCGTCGCCGTGCTCGAGTCACCGCGCCGTGCGAGCGCCGATGCGACGCGCTCGGTGAACAGCGCGCGGTTCGCGAGGTCGGTGAGCGGGTCGTGGAAGGCCTGGTGCGTCACCGCCGCGAGGGCGATGCGCTCCGAGGTGTCGCGGACGAACGCGTTGACCCGCCGGGTGCCCTGGCTGACGGTCATCCACACGCTCAGCTCGACGGGGAACTCGACGCCGTCCCTCCGCATCGCGTGTACCTCGAGCGTGCGGCCCAGGAGCGGCCCTCCTCCCCTGCGCACGAACCGCGCGAAGCCCCGCTCGTGCACCGCGCGGTCGCGCTCGGGCACGATCGTCTCCACGAGCGGCAGGCCGACCGCCTCGTCGCGCGCCCAGCCGAACGTCTCCGCCGCCTTCCGGTTCCATTCGACGATCGTGCCGTCGGCGTCGACGCTCACGAAGGCGTCGCTGGCGGTCTCGATCACCGAGCGGAACCGCTCCTCGCTCGCGCGCAGCGCCTCCTCCATCGCCCGACGCTCGGTGATGTCCGTCAGCACGCCGCTCCAGACGAGCGCGCCGTCCTCCGTGGCGACGATCGCGGCCGCGTCGCGGATCCAGCGGCTCTCGCCTGCTCGCGTGAGGATGCGGTACTCCGACTCGCACACCTGACCCGGCGTCTGCGAGTCGACGTCGCGCTGTTCCTCGGCGAGCACGCGCTCGCGGTCCTCCGGGTGCAGCTGCCGCGCCCACAGGCCCGGGTCGCGGCTCCACTCGGCCGGGGTGAAGCCCAGCAGCTCCTCGATCTGGGGGCTGACGTACGTCCACCGGCCCTCGGGGCCCAGCTCCGAGATGTAGATGATCCCGCGCGCGCCCGTGACGATCGTGTTGAGCTGCTCCTCGGAGCGGCGGAGGCGGTCGAGGGCACGGCTGCTCCTGCCGAGCCGCTGGAGGGTAGTGCGAAGGGTCGCCAACGGGGATCGGCGCGGGGTCGAGGTCGCCGCGCGCGCCACGTTTTCTCTCATCGGACGGACGACTGCCGGCCTTGAGCCGATCGTGGCAAGCGCTCTGTGGGATCAGAGGTAGCCGAGCGGGTCGACCGGAGCCCCGTCGAGACGCACCTCGAAATGGACGTGCGGCCCGGTCGAATGCCCGGTCGAGCCCGAGTACGCGATCACCTGGCCGGCCGCGATGGACTGCCCCATCGACGACGCGAGCGATGAGTTGTGCCCGTACGCGGTCGAGAGGCCGCTCCCGTGGTCGATCACGACGAGGTTGCCGTACCCCTCCATCCAGCCGGCGTAGATCACCGTGCCGGCCGCGGCTGCGTGGACCGGCGTCCCCTCTCCGACCGCGATGTCGATCCCTTCGTGCATCCGGCCCCAGCGCGACCCGAAGCCGCTCGTCACGGGGCCGGAAACGGGCCACGACAGCTGGCCGCTGCCCGAGACGGGGGGCGTCGCGGAGGACGAGCTCTGCGCCTGGGCGGCGCGGATGCGCGCCGCCAGCGCCGCGCTCTGCGCCTCGAGGTCCTCGATCTCCGCCAGCACCTCGCTCCGGTCCTCGGTGATCGAGGCGAGCGTGGACCGCTTCTCCTGCTCCGCGACGCTCAGGGCGTTGCGGCTCGCGACCATCCGTGTGACGAGGCCCCGCTGCTCGTTCGTCGCGGACTCTGCGGCGGCCTCGACCCGCACGGCCTCCACCCGAGCCGCCCGCGTCCGCCGACGGGCGTCGGCGACGCCGTCCCGCGCGGCCTTCACCCGCGCGGCGATCTCCTCGTCCTGGCGTCCGATCCGACCGAGCAGGTCGAGGTTGTCGATCAGGTCGGAGAACGACGCGGTGCCGAGGACGAACGAGAGGGTGTCGGGACCGTCCGTCATGTAGAGGTCGCGCACGCGCCGCTCGAGCCGGCGAAGCGCGATGTCGTACTGCCCCCGGAGTCGCGTGAGGCGCGCCGTCTGCGTCGCGATCGTGTGCTCGAGCGACGCCAGACGGCCCCGCGCGCGCGAGAGCGTGCTTTCGAGCACGGCGAGCCGTGCCTGCTGGGCGTCGATGCCTGCCTGGAGCTCGCGCACCTGACGGGCGACGGCGCTCAGCTCGTCCGTGAGCACGCCGGCCTGCTGCGCCTGTTGCGTGGCCCTGTCGCGCAACCCGCCGAGCCGGCTGTCGACGCGTGCCTTGTCGGCGCCGGGGTCGCCGACAGCGGCGCCCGCGGCGAGGAGGGAGACGAGGGCCGCGGCGGCGACAGCGACGAGGCCCGCGCGACGACCCATCAGCCCATCTTCGCGTCCTCGTCGGAAGTCCCTGCACTCAGCCGATCGAGCGTCCGCAGCGCCTCGGCGGCATCGCGCCGCAGGCTGCCCACGACGGCGCGGTAGTCCTCGTCCGAGATGCGGCGCGCGCGGTGGTCGGCCTCGAGCTCCTGCAGCGCGGCGAGCGCCCGATCGCGCTCCTCCTGCGCCTCGAGCAGACGGCGCTCGGCCGGAGCGAGCTCGTGCAGCGCGTCGGAGGCGGGCGCCGGCTCGCGGAGGAAGGGGAGCGCGACGGCGACGACCACTGCGGCCGCGAGGGCGACCGCGAGCACGACCCAGAGGCTCAAGTGATGGCGGGCGTGTCCGACCGCTCGCGCGCGGTCGTGTAGCGCGTCGCGAGGCGCCGCTCCTCGCGCGCGTCAGGCCACAGCGTGATCATCGAGCCGAGGAGGAACACGAGCCCCGCGAGCCAGATCAGGTTCACGAGCGGCTTTGTGAACACCCGGAAGAACACCGAGCCGTCGTCGTTCACCTGCTCCGCGATCACGAAGAGATCCTCGCCGGTGAGGTAGTCGGTGCGGATTCCGACCTCGTTCGACACCTGCTGCTCGACGCTGTACGCGTTCTTGCCTGCCTCGACCGTGCCGAGGTCCTTTCCTCCGCGGCGAACGCCGAGCACCGCGCGCACCTCGGTGGCGTTCGGGCCGTCGCGCTCGCCGAGGGAGCGATAGGTGAGGTCGTAGCCCCCGACCGCGAGCGATTGGCCCCGCGCGAGCCGGCCCTCCGCGACCGAGTCGTACGCGCTCGAGCCGGCGACGCCGATCGCGAGCAGGACGATCGACGCGTGCACGACGTAGCCGCCGTAGCGGCGGCGGTTCCGGCCGATCAGCCTGCCGAGCGCGGTCGGCACGGGCTCTCCGGTGAGCGCGCGCCGCGCGGCTGTGCCGCGCGCGAACTCGAGCACGATCGTCGCGAGCACGAAGGCCGAGAACGAGTACGCGACGAGGCCCGGAATCGAGCTGCCCGCGCCGAGCGCGATCAGCACGACGCCGGTCGCGAGCGCCACCGCCCCCGGCCACACGAAGGTCCGCAGAAGCCCGCGGAGCGATGCCCGCCGCCAGGCGACGAGCGGCGCGATCCCCATCAGGAGCAGGAGCGGCAGCCCGAAGATCCGCAGGAAGAAGTCGTAGTACGGCCGCCCCACGACGACGGACTCGCCGCGCACCGCCTCGGAGACCATCGGCCAGGCGGTGCCCCAGAGGATCGTCAGGCACAGCGCGACGAGCAGCAGGTTGTTGTAGAGAAACGCCGCCTCGCGGGAGACGAGGGACTCGAGCTTCGCGGTCGTCCGCAGCTGCGGGAGCCGCAGCCAGATCATCGCGACCGCGAAGACGACCGCGACGACGATGAACCCGAGAAACCACGGGCCGATCGAGCTCTTCGTGAACGAATGGATCGACGTGACGACGCCCGAACGGGTGAGGAACGTGCCGAACAGCGAGAGGCAGAACGCGAGGCTGACGAGCGTCACGTTCCAGACGCGGAGCATCCCGCGCTTCTCCTGGATCATCACGGAGTGCAGGAACGCGGTCGCGGCGAGCCAGGGCATCAGCGCCGCGTTCTCGACCGGGTCCCAGGCGTAGTAGCCGCCCCACCCCACCTCGACGTACGCCCAGTGCGCGCCGAGCAGCTGGCCGATGCCGAGCGCGGTCCAGGCGACGATCGTCCAGCGCCGTGTCGCGACGATCCACCGCTCGTCGGTCCGGCCCGACAGAAGGGAGCCCATCGCGAAGGCGAACGGGACTGCGAGGCCGACGTAGCCGAGGTAGAGCGCGACGGGGTGGACGACCATGTACGGGTTCTGGAGGCTGGGGTTGAGGCCGTTCCCGTCCGCCGGCGCGGCGATCACGTCGAACGGGCTGGAGACCGCGACGAGGAGCCACGTGAACCCGAGCGCGATCCCGCCGAGCACCGGCGTCACCCACACGACCAGGTCGCGGGCGCGCTTCCTGGCGAGCCACACCGCGAGCGCCCCGTAGCCCGTCAGCACGAGCAGCCAGAGGAGCAGCGAGCCCTCCTGGCCGCCCCAGAATGCGGAGAGCTTGTAGGGCGTCGGCAGCGCCCTGCTCGAGTGGCCCGCCACGTACGCCAGCGAGAAGTCGTCCCGCAGGAAGCCGGCCACCAGGACGAGCGCGGCGACGAGCGTCGAGAAGAACGCCGCGATGAGCGCGTTGCGCGCCGAATGGGCGAGGCGCCGTCGGCCGCGCCAGGCCGCGTAGCCGCCGGCGACGAGGGCATAGGCCGAGAGACCGAAGGTCAGGAGGAGGGCCGCGCGCCCGAGCTCAGCCACGGCTCAGCTCGAGGAGTCGGCGGCCTGATACTTCGACGGGCACTTCGTGATGAGCGAGCCCGGCGTGGAGACGAAGACGCCGTTCGCCTGTTTCGTGCCCGTCACGACGACGTCCCGGCCGACACGGAACATGTCCGGGACGGAGCCCTTGTAGAGGACGGTCACCCGCTGCTTGTTCGCGCCGTCGATGTCCTGGACGGCGAACCGCAGCCCCGCGCCGTGCGGGTCGCC
>DATBET010000105.1:0-6478 GCA_036558885.1 Gaiella sp. | reverse complement strand
GCGCGCCGCCGCCGCGAGCGGGAACGGCGCAAGGCCAAGCTGCGGGTCGTCAGCCCCGAGGACGACGACTTCGTCGAGAGCGTGACCCGCGACCTCGACGCGCTCCCCACGATCGAAGAGCCGCGCACGAAGCGGCCCTGACGGATCGCCGGGAGAGCGACGGGGACGTCAGCTCCGGTCCCCGTCGCCTCGCGACGCTCCCCCCGTCGTACGTTCCCCCGGCGCACCCCACGCGCGGAGCAACGCGAGCAGCGCGTCGCCGTCCGTGAACGGCGCGGAGCGCCCGCTCTGGACGTGATCGACGACGCCGCGCAGAGCCTCCGTGCCGTCGCGCGGAGGCTCGGACGGCACCTGCATGCGCACAACGAACGTCCGTGTCGCCGCTCCCCTCACACGGGCGTCCTTTGCCGTCGTCTGCGCAAGGTGCCGCACGCCCGCATCGTTGCCCACGGGTCTTCAGGTGGGCTTAGAGCAGCGCTTGGGTCGTCGCGGCGGTCCGCGGGAACGGCGAGGGCTCCGCTCCGATGACGTCCATCCGCCCGCAGTACGCACGGTACGAGCGGCGCGCCTCGCCGTGCTGCCCGGCGGACTCGAGCGCCGCGACGAGGCCGAGATGGGCGCGCTCGTCGTACGTGTCGCGCTCGAGGATCCGGCGGTAGTACCTCGCCGCCGACTCGAGGTCGCCCGCGGCCGCCGAGTCGTCTGCGAGGGCCCGCGCGAGCTCGGTGTAGAGCGCACGGGCCTCCTCGCGCAGCGCGACCGCCCAGTCCTCGTAGGCGTCCTCCTCGAGGAAGTCGCCGGAGTACAGTTGCTCCGCCGCGGCGAGCTGGGCGAGGGCGCGAGGGCTGCGCGCCCGGCGTGCGTCGAGTGCGGCGCGGGCTCGAGTCGCGAAGCGCCGCACGTCGATCTCGACGTGATCGAGCTCGAGCCAGAGCGACGTCTTGTCGGCGGCGACGAAGTGGTCGGGCCCGAACCGCTTGCCCGGGTCGAGGACGCCGCGGACGGTACTGAGCAGCACCGAGAGCCGGTTGCCCAGCGGCCCGGGGCTCTGGCCTGGCCAGAGCGTCTCCATCAGCATCTCCCGCGGGGTCGGCCGCCCCTCACGGGCGACGAGGATCTTGAGCAGGTCACGTGCCTTGCGCGACTGCCACGCGCTGGGCTGGAGCGGCTGCCCGTCGCAGAGCACACGGAACCGGCCGAGCGTCTCGACGACGACCGGCGCGGCGCGGCGGCGGGAGACGAGCGAGGCGGGCTCCCCCCGGACGCCGAACGCACGGAGGCGCTCCTCTGCCTTGTGGGCCGCCTCGTCGTCGTCGGTGAGCAACGCGTCCAGGAGCTCGATCCGCGCCACGCCCACAGGGTTGCCCAGCTGTGCCCAGAGCTCCCTCGCCTCGCGGAGCCTTCCCCGCTCGGACGAGCGGTCGTCGGCCGCGAGCACCCGCAGCTCGAGCGACTCGGCCAGGGCCCCGCGGTCGCGCCTGATGCCGGCCACGGAGGCCGCCTCCTCCGCGAGGGCGGCCGCCCGGCGCGCGTCGTCGTGCGCGAGCGCCACCCACGCAGCGCCCGCGAGCGCGCCGACGTGCCCCATGCCGGGGCCGAAGGACAGCGCTCGCTCGATCAACCCGTTGGCGGTGTCCGGCTCGTCGGCGGCGAGGACGCGGGCGAGGCCGACGAGCGCGGGCACGAGGCCCTGCGCATCGCCCGCGGGCTCGGCGTGGCTGATCCCCTCCTCGAAGGCGGCGCGCGCGAGTGTCCATTCGCCGCGTGCGAGGTACACCTCCCCGAGCCTGCCGAGTGGGTACGCGACCATGCGGGAGCCCAGGCGCTGGTACAGCTCGTACGCGGCGTCGAGGTCGGCGACCGCCTCCTCGAAGCGGCCGAGGCTCGCGAGCGCCTGACCGCGGTTCGTGAGCGCGAGCGCGCGGAACGCCGCGAAGCCGGCGAGATCGGCGAGGCGGAGCGCGAGGTCCAGCTCGGCGATCGCCTCCTCGTACGACCCCTCCTCGAGGTGGCGGGAGCCGCGATTCGTCCGCACGCGGATCAGCTGCAGCACGTCCTCGGCCTTCTCCGCGTACTCGAGCGCGCGGAGGTAATGCGCCTCGTTGGCGCTGCGGTCGCCCTCGAGCGCCGCGAGCATCGCGAGCACGGTGTGCGCGGCGGCGAGCGCCCGGTCGTCCCGCGCCGCCGAGGCGACGGCGAATGCCCGCTCCGCGTCCGCGCGGCATGCCTCCCCGTCCCCGCGGATCCAGTGCACAGTCGCCCGCCATCCGAGGAGCAGGCCGACGTCGGCCGGCTCTCCGTGCTCGCCCGCCCGGTCGAACGTCTCGATGGCCTCGTCGAGCCGGCCGCCGAGGTAGTGCAGCAGGCCCATGCGCCAGGCGAGCCCGGCGGGGAGCGGCTCGGACGTTCCGGCCGCCCGGTCGAAGCAACGCAGCGCCTCGTCCCACGCCCCTCGGATCTGGAACGCCTCACCGGCCACCTCGTCGATCGCCGCCGACCGCTGCGCCGGCTCGACGCGCTCGACCGCGTCGAGCACGGCGTCGACGCTTCCGTGGGCGAGGAGCGAATGGCCGTGCGCCTCCAGGAGGGAGATGATCCCGTCGCGGTCGCCGGCCGAGGTCAGGCAGCGGAGGGCTTCGAGCGGGTCGTCCCGCGCGAGAAACCAGTCCGCTGCGCGGCGCTGGACGTCCCGGGCCTCGTCGGGCGCCTTCGGTAGCGCGTGTGCGTACTCGCGGACCGGCGCGCCGAGCGTGTACCAAGCGCCCTCCTTGCCCTGGAGCTCGACGAGCAGGCCGCGCCGCGCGAGCGAGCGCAGCTGCTCGTCCGCGTGCTCGACGCCGAGCGCGTCACACAGCTCGGCGCTGAACCGGTCGAGCGGCGCGACGGTCGAGACGAGCTCGGCCACCTCCGGCGGCTCGTGCGCGAACACCTCCGAGGCGAGATACCCGAGCAGCGGGCCTCCCGGCCGGCCGATCGTCCGGAGCGCGGCCGGCTGGTCCTCGGCGGGAAGCCCGCGAAGCGCCTCGACCGCGAGCCGCACCGCGGCGGGCCAGCCGCCCGTCGCCTCCTGCAGCACGGCGGCCGTCGCGGCGTCGCCGGGCTCGACGTGCACGGCGAGCAGCGCGGCGGTCTCCTGCGCATCGAACGCCAGCTCGGGGCTGGACAGCTCCAGCACGAGCCCCTGGCCTCGCAGCCGCTCGATCGGGAACGGCAGCTCCGCGCGCGATGCCAGCACAAGGTGGAGGCGTGAGGGCGCCTGCCGGCACAGAGCGTCGATCAGCTGGACCGCGCCGGGTGAGCCGAACACCTCGTGGACGTCGTCGACGACGAGCACGAGATCGCGCCGCAGCCCGGCCTGGAGCGACTCGCAGACCACCGCGGCGAAGCCGCGCGCGCGCGCGAGCTCGTCGTCCTCCATGCCGGGCCCGCCGGTCGAGACGAGCGCCCGCGCGGCCTCCGCGGGGAGCGACGGGACACGCAGCCGAAGGGCGTCGGCCAGGCTGCGGGCGAGCGCGGGCAGCGATGCGTCGTCGGGCGAGGCGGTCAACCAGGCGCAGTTGACCTCGTCCGCCCAGGCGGCGAGCAGGGTCGACTTGCCGAAGCCGGCATCTGCGACGACGGTGGTGAGCCGGCGCGTGAGGGCGCTGCCGAGGAGCTCGCGAAGGTGCTCACGGGGCAGCAGCGTCGGCGGAGGTGCCGGCGGCCTGAGCCTGGTCGTCTCGGTTGCGGCCGGCGAGTCTGTCGACACGCGGCTACATCCCGGGGAGCTCGTCCATCGCGGCGCCCGAACGATATCCCCGCGAGCCGGTGCGTGCGGGCTCCCGGAACCCCGCAGACGAGCGTCAGCGGACGGTCACGGAGGCGGTGAGCACCCGGGTGTTCGGGAGGATCCGCGCGACGTTCTCCATGTTCCGCGTCTCCTGGTAGTCGGCGAGCTGGAGCCGCAGCCGTCGCTGGCCCGGAGCAACCCCGTCCGTCGACACGCGGATCTCGCTCCCGACGAGCCGGGCGGGGACGGAACGGTCGTCGAGCGTCGCCTCGAGGGATGCGGGATCGACTCCCGACCCCGCGTCGACCGCGCGGACGCGGAGCGGCGTCCCCGCGCGGACGCTGCGCGTGAGGACCGTCGCGCGCGGGGGCGTCGTGTCGTCGACCCAGAACCGGAATCTGAACCGGCCCGCGCCGTCCTTCGTCGGGCTGTCGAAGACCACGACGTAGCTGCCGGGCATCGGGGCGATCGCCCCGGCCGCCGGCGTGCCGTGCTCGAACTCGTCGACGTACGGGTTGAGGTCGAACGGCAAGGCGGCGTAGCCGGTGAGCCTGTTCTCGTCGCCGTCCGCGACGAGGCGCGGCTCGACCCGCACCCCGGGAGCGCGCCACGTGATCGCGACGCCGACGTTCGCGACCTTCTTGCGCAGGACGAGGCGGAAGAGCTGCTCGGGGCCGCCGAGCGACCGCGTGACGATGCCCTCGCTCGGCACCTCGGGATACCGGTAGACGTCGACGCGGGCGGGATGGCCGCGGGTGTCTCCGGCGTAGCTTCCGGGCCGCGCGAGCGTTCGCGCGCCCGCGACGGCGAGGTGCGGGACGGCGACTCGGCCCCAGACCGCGATCCTCCGCACGACGCCGTTGCGGCGAAGGACGACCGCGCCGGCGACGTCGCCCTCCGCGGCGCCTGCCGCGAGGTCGAGCGGCAACGTGCCCGGCACCGTGACCTGTGCCGGCACGGCGAGCTTCGTCCCGGCCGGCGACTTGGCCGGCTCGAAGCGCGCTGTCCAGGCGCCGGCGCCTCCTCCCGCGTCCTCGAGGGTCACGTCGCGATGGAGCGACGCGCCCGCCCGCACGAGGCCGAAGGAGACCGAGGTCGGGCCAGGGCGCACGAGGGGGTTGTCGGCGGCAGCGACGTCCACGAGCCCCGCGCCCGCGCGGGTCGGCGCGATCCGTGCCGCGGCCGCGCCGACGGGCCGCGCGGTGGCGGTGAGCGCGGCCTTCACCTGCTCCGGCGCCCAGTCCGGGTGGCGCTGGAGCAGGAGCGCGACGGCGCCGGAGACGTGCGGGGTCGCCATGCTCGTGCCGGAGAGCGTCCCCCAGCCGCCGGGTTGGGCCGAGAGGATCGAGCTGCCCGGCGCGACGACGTCGGGCTTGAGCCTGAGTGAGATCGCGGTGGGTCCCGCGGACGAGAAGCTCGCGATCCTGGGCGCCGAGCCCGAGGTGGAGGCGCCGACGGTTATCGCGCTCGCTGCCGTGCCGGGCGACGAGAGCGAGCCGGCGCCGAACTCCGCGTAGTCGTTGCCGGCCGCCACGACGGGGACGACCCCCGCCGCCGCGGCTGCGTCGAGCGCGAGCGCGACGACATCGTGCTCCGGGGCGATCTCCGGCTCCCCGATCGAGAGGTTGATCACGTCCATCCCGTCGGCGACCGCGGCCTCGATCGCGGCGACGAGCTCGGGCGCGTTCCCGTCGAGGCCCACTTCGGCGTCGGTCGGGACGGTCAACGCCTTGTAGTTGCCGATGTACGCGCGGGGCGCGATCCCGCTGACGCGCGTGTCGTCGGCGACCGTGTTCGCGTTCCCCGCTGCGATCCCGGCCACGTGCGTCGCGTGGCCGGACTCCTCCGGATCGAAGGGGCGGTTCGCGTACCGCCACGTCGCGCGAGGGGGCGGGAACGCGCGCGCGACGATCACCTTTGCCGTCGTGAACGCGGTCTGACCCTTCGGGAACCCCGGGGGCATCGCATACCCACCGGGGTCGAAGAACGGGTGCGTCTGGTCGACGCCGTCGTCGATGATCGCGATCTTGATGCCCGCCCCGTCACTCGGAGGCGAGAGCGGCGGCAGGTCGTCGGCGTGGATCGTCCCGGCGTCGGGCCCTGCGAGCGCCGTATAGGTGGAGCCCGTGTAGACCCGCTTCACGCCCGGGAGCCGCGCGAGCCGCGGAAGCTCCGCGCGGGGCACGACGACCGCGAGCCCGTTCGTGACGATGCGATACCGCCAGCGGACGCTCGCCTCGGGGGCGCTCGCTCCAAGCGCCGCGACGAAGCGGCGCTGCTCGGCCTCGACCCGCGCGCGAGCGCCGCGGCCGTGGTCGTAGGCGAGCGGTCTCCCGGTCAGCTCGACGACCACCTCCGTCCCGCCGGGGGCACCTGCGGATTCGTGGCCCGTCCCGGCCGTCGCACCGAGGAGCGCGGCGGCGACGAGCACGGAGACACTTGCGGCCGCGACCGCGGACGCCTTCAGGGATGTGCCCCGCCGAAGGCGGGGATCCGAGCGCAGGACTCCGCTCCTGCGGAATCCTGCTTGCGAACGGGAGAGGGGGAGGATGAGGCGCCTCACGGACGTTGAGACGCCTGCGCCGACGAGTCGTCGGCGTCCCTGCGTCATGCGGATGAGAGGACTTGAACCTCCACGCCCTTACGGGCACACGGACCTGAACCGTGCGCGTCTACCAATTCCGCCACATCCGCGGGAGGCTCAGTGTA
>DATBET010000104.1:0-2845 GCA_036558885.1 Gaiella sp. | reverse complement strand
AAAGGAGGTGGTACCCATGGACAGTCACGCGAGTCGGTGGTCGTTCCAGCGAGTGGCCGTCCTCACTGCGGTCGTCGTGGGCGTCGCCGCCGGCAGCTACGGCGTCGCCAGCGCGGCGAGCGGGTCGGGGTCCGGGTCGGGGTCCGGCAAGGCTCCCGCCGCGGCGCCGAGCTCGCACCGGCCGTGGGGCCCGCAGCGCAGCGACGAGACCCCGCTGACCGGGGACGCGCTGGCCAAGGTGACGCAGCTCGCCAAGGCCAAGGTCCCCGGCGGGACGATCGTCCGCGTCGAGACCGACGCCGACGGCAACGCGGCCTACGAGGCCCACATGGTCAGGGCCGACGGCACGCCGGTCACGGTCTACGTGAGCCGGCAGTTCGAGGTCGTGAGCGTCGAGTCGGGAATGCCTGCCCGGCCCGGCCCGGCACCGTCGTCCTCGAACGGCGCGAGCGCGTAGCCCGCGTCGACCACAAGGGCTCACCCAGGCGCCGGGCGAGCCCAATCCCGGGGTCAGGTCTTGCATCAACGCATTTCCGCGCCAACTTTGCATCGTTTCGCCCACATAGCGATGTCGGGTGTGGACGAGGTGTTGCGGAGTCGGCAGGCATAAGCGGCACTGCAAGACCTGACCCCGGGGTTTGGGAGTAAAGATTTCGCATGCGCTCTGCCTCTTGGAAGCAGGTGGATGAACGCGCACAGGCGATCGAGACGCTCTACCGCGAGCGCTACGGCCGGTTCCGCGACGGCGTCGCGACGATCACCGGCGACTACGAGAGCGCCCGCGACGTGGTCCAGGAGGCGTTCGCTCGCGCACTGCGGAAGCGGCGGTCCTACCGGGGCGAGGGCTCGCTCGAGGCCTGGGTCTGGCGCATCGCGCTCCGGACCGCGAGGGAGCACGCGGGACGGCGGCCGGGGGTGAGCCTGAACGGCGCACTCCCGGCCGAGCTGGTCGAGCCGGAGCGCGACCCGGCCCTGGCCGAGGCGCTGCGGACGCTGCCACCCAAGCGGAGGCTGATCGTCTTCCTGCGGTACTTCGCCGACCTGTCGTACGGCCAGATCGCGGAGCTGTGCGAGGTGAGCGAGGGAACCGTCGGGGCGACGCTCGCGCAAGCGCGGTCGTCACTCGAGGACCGGCTACGTGAGGAGGGGTCGCTTGAGCAGCGCTGACGAACGGCTCGTGCGGGAGCGGTTCGCCGTGCTTGCCGGCCCCGGCGACGATGACTGGCGCGACGTCTGCCGACGGGCGAGGCGGCGCAGGGGCACCTTGGCGATCGCCGCGATCGCGGTGGTCGCTGCGCTCGTGGCAGCCGGACTTGCGGTCGGTGCTCGAGTGATCGGCCTCTTCGACGTCAAGGGCTCGGCAGTTCCCTTGAGCTCCTTCACCCGGAACGACCGAGAGCTCCTCGAATCGATGTGCCCGGACCCGACGATCTCGCAGCGACGCGCCGGCCCGCCACGCGTCGTCTGCGGGAGCGGAGAGCCGACCGTCGAGAAGATCGCAGACGACGGGGAGGTGGTCCATTGGCGCGTGCGCTATCCGTGGGGACTGACGTGTGTCGCGTCGGGTCCCGTCGGCGGAAAGCGCGACCCGGCCTTCGGCGACGCCAAGATCGCCAACCTCGGCTGCAACGCCTGGGCGCCGGGGCAGAAGGTCGTTCCGACGCCGCAGAGGCCGATCACCGTCGACGCGTCGCTGGGCTCGGTCAAGGGTGATCCACGGATCCGCCTGTTCCGGGTGTCCGGACTGGCCGGCGAGGGCGTGACTGCGGTCGGGCTCGTCGCCACGTCGGGCCAACCGCTGAAGACCCCCGTCCGGGATCGCGCGTACTCCTTCGGATCGATCCCGAAGAGGCCGTGGATCGCGATCGCCGCATACGACGCGATGGGCAGAGAGGTCTACCGGGAGCGGCTCCGCGGCGTCGGCCAGCCGGTGGCGCCGTTGACCCATCCCGCGAAGGTGTGGTCGCCGGGGCCGCCGAAGCGGCCGAGCGGTGCGCCGTTGCAGCACGCCTCGACGGCAGACGCCGTCGTCGACGTCTACCGCAACGGCGTGGTCGAGGTGCAGTTCACCTCCCAGGCATCCGAGGCGTACCGGCGGCTCGTCCGAACGGCTCGGTTCAGCAGCGCCACCGCCGGGGTCGACTGCTCGAAGGTTGGATTCAGCGCGGGGCGCTGGGAGGCACTCGGTGGAGGCTCGAATGCTCACGTGGGGCCGTTGATGGGCGCGAGGCTGGGTGGCGGTGGCGGCGCCCATCCGATCGGTGGAATGCCCTCGCCGCCGTTCGACGTGTGCCAGGTCTCGGGAACCTACGGGCGTTACTGGAACGACGAAGAGGGGACGCGCGAGCTCGTCGAGGCGCCGTTCACGGCGATCGGGCGCCGCTACCTCGACGAACGCGCGACGGCTCGAGACCTCGCCTACCTCGTCCGCTCGAAGAAGATGCACGCGATCCGCCTCGCGGTCCATCGCGGCCGACCGGCGCCGTCCGCGGATGAGCTTGTGCGGATATTCGGCCCGCGCATCGTTCCGCTCGCGACTCGCGACGGCACCGTGCCGAACGGGAAGGTCGGCGTCTGGAGCGACGGGAAGCTGATCGTCGCGTCCGAGCGCACGCCCGGCAGGCGCAGGCTCTACGTGACGATCGACGCCCTGCGGATCGGCCCGAACGACATCCGCGACCTGTCGTTCGTCTACTAGCTCTCGGCGAGGAAGCGCCGGAGCACGTACTGGAGGATCCCGCCGTGGCGGAGGTACTCGCGCTCCTTCGGCGTGTCGAGCCTCACGCGCGCGCGGAACTCCTTGTCGTCCGCCCGCACGGTCACCTCGTCGGCCTCGCCGTTCTCG
>DATBET010000103.1:0-19055 GCA_036558885.1 Gaiella sp. | reverse complement strand
GGCGATGGCCCTCGACGCGCTCGGCCGCCGCGAGCTCGACGCCGACGTCGTCCAGCAGACGCTCGGCTCCGTGCTCAAGTACCACGAGGACCTCGACGCGGTCCGCGACGCGACGCTCGCCCGGCTCGTCGAGGAGGCGCGTGCGGCCTCCGCCGCGTCCTAGCCGATGGTCGCCGGGGACGCCATCGTCGGCCACGTCGTCACGTTCGGGCGGGTGCTGCGCGAGGCCGGGCTCGAGATCGGCCCCGGCCGGGTGACCGACGCGCTGCATGCCCTCGACGCCGTCGACCTCGCCCGGCGGGACGACGTCTACTTCTCTCTGCGGCAGACGTTCGTCTCACGCCACGACGAGCTCGCGGTCTTCGATCGCGCCTTCGAGGCCTGGTTCCTCCGCGCGCCGGTGCTCCCGCCCGCGAGGCAGCCACCGCCCGAGCGCGTGCTACGGGTCGTCGAGCCCGTCGCGGGCCAGGCCGCCGCGGAGGACGACGACGATCGGCCGGACGAGCCGCTCGAGCTGGGGGCCTCCGTGCACGAGCTGCTGCGCGACAAGGACTTCGCCGAGCTCAGCGAGGACGAGCTGCAGCGCGTGCGGGAGCTGATCGGCCGCATCGCGCGCACGCGGCCCGTCCGCCGGTCCCGGCGGATGCGGCGCGAGCCGCTCGGCGAGAGCCTCGACGTCCGCGCGATGATCCGCCGCTCGCTTCGCACGGGGGGCGACCCGGTCGAGCGGCCGCTGCGCGCTCGCAAGGAGGTGCCGCGCAGGCTCGTGCTGCTGTGCGACGTCTCGGGCTCGATGGACAGCTATGCGCGCGTCCTCCTCCTCTTCCTGCATGCGGCCGTCGGCGCGGGCCGCGGCGTCGAGGCATTCGCCTTCGGCACCCGGCTCTCGCGCCTGACGCCCGACCTCGAGGCGCGTGATCCGACGGCCGCGATCGAGCGGTGCACCGAGGCCGTCGTCGACTGGGGCAGCGGCACGCGGATCGGTGCGTCCCTGCGCGAGTTCAACGAGCTCTACGGCAGGCGCGGCCTGTCGCGCGGCGCGATCGTCGTGATCGTCTCGGACGGGTGGGAGCGGGAGGACCCGACGCTTCTGGGCCGTGAGATGGCGCGGCTCGCGCGGGCGGCGTACGCGGTGATCTGGGTGAACCCACTCAAGGGCAATCCCGACTACCAGCCGCTCGCCGGCGGCATGCGCGCCGCGCTGCCTTTCGTCGACAGGTTCCTCGCGGGCCATAATCTGAGGAGTCTCGAGGAGCTGGCGGCAGTCCTCGCCGGCGTCGAAAGGAGGCACGCAGCGTGAAGGAGATCCTGCCCGAGGTCGAGGCCTGGCGCGATGCGGGCGAGAAGGTCGTCGTGGCGACCGTGGTCGCCACGCGCCGGTCGGCCCCGCGGCCGATCGGCACGAGTCTCGCGGTGTCGGAGTCCGGGAAGATGTGCGGCTCCGTGTCCGGCGGCTGCGTCGAGAGCGACGTGTTCGACAATGCGATGGCCGTCATGCGAGACGGCGAGCCGCGGCTGCTCCACTACGGGATCACCGACGAAATGGCCTGGGACGTCGGTCTTCCCTGCGGCGGGGAGATCGACGTGTTCGTGGAGCCGGTCGAGTGACGCTGCTCGAGCGCCTCGCCCGGCTGGGCGAGGACGGCGGGCGCGCGGTGCTCTTCACCGTCGTCGAGGGAGACGGCGTCGGCGCGAAGTCGCTCGTGGTCGAGGAGGGGGAGACCCTGGGCGACGGCGTCCCCTCGTGGGCCGTCGGCCAGTTCGACGAGCTCGTGCGGCGCGGCCGGAACCGGCTGCTCGAGTCGGACGGCGTCAAGGTCTTCGCCGAGTGGTACGGCCCCCCGCCGCGGGTCCTCGTCTACGGGGCGGTCGACACCGCGGAGGCGCTCGCGCGCGGTGCGAAGCTCCTCGGCTGGACGGCGATCGTCGCGGACGCCCGCGCGACATTCCTCACGCCGGAGCGGCTCCCCTCAGCCGACCGGCTGATCGCGAAATGGCCGGAGGAGGCGATCGCCGAGGTCGCGCCCGACCACCAGACCGCGATCGTCGTGCTCACCCACGACGACAAGTTCGACGAGCCCGCGCTGCTCGCGGCGCTGCGGACGGAGGCCTTCTACATCGGCGCCCTCGGCTCGCGCCGGAACCAGGAGCGCCGGCGGGAGCGGCTGCTCGAAGCCGGGGCGTCGGAGGAGGAGCTCGCGCGGATCAGCGGCCCGTGCGGTCTCGACGTCGGTGCCGAGAGCCAGGCGGAGACCGCGCTCTCGATCCTCGCCGAGATGCTCGCCGTCCGCGCCGACCGCGACGGCGGCCCGCTCCGCGATGCGAAGCAGCGCATCCACGCGGAGACCGCGTAGCGCGCCGGCGTCGACGGCGGCAGCGCAAGTTACAGACTGCAACTTGCCCGGGGTGGGCTACGCATCCGCGTTCGAGCGCGGCTCGGGGAGGCTCGCGGCGAGCGCCTGGACGACCTCCTCCTGGAGCCACGAGAGCCACGCGTAGAGCGCATGGCGCGGCGCGTCCGGATCGTTCTTCGCGAACGCGTCGTACTCCTCGGTGACGTCGAGCTGGGTGCCGAGCACCAGGCGAAGGCTCTCGAGCGCGCCGAGCCAGGCGCCGAGCTCCTCCTCGTCGAGGCTCGTGGCATGCGCGGTGCGCTGGAGCTCGGCGAGTGCGCGCAGCTTGCCGTCCAGGAGCCCGGGGCCGACGAGCCGCGCCCATTCCTCGTTCGCCGCCTCGTCGGCCGCGTGCGCCGGTGGGAACAGGCGGTAGAGCGTCGGCTCCCCGGCGTCGAGCGCGTCGCGAAGCTGGTCGGGAAGCGACGCGAGGACGCTCCGCTCCTCCTCGGGAAGATCGACGCGGTAGGTGCCGTCTCGGCGTCGGGTGATTCCGCGGCGCACGGGCTCAATCCTGCTGCATCGTCGCCCAGAGCCCGTGGGCGTGCAGGCGGGACACGTCGAGCTCGGCCTTCTCCCGCGTCCCCGAGGAGACGACGGCCTTCCCCTCGTTGTGGACCTGCAGCATCAGCCGCGTCGCCTTCGAGCGCGAGTAGCCGAACAGCTTCTGGAGGACGAGCGTGACGTAGCTCATGAGGTTGATCGGGTCGTTCCAGACGATCACGACCCAGGGCCGGTCCTCGACGCGATCGTCCTCCGCCGATCGCTGGGGGACCTCGACCGGCGCCTCGTCGATCTGGCTCACGCGGTCAGGTCCGACGAGTCGCGTGCCTCGTCCGTGGACTCCTGTTCCTTCGGGGGAGCGTCGGGCGCCGGAGTCACGGGACCGCGGGAGCGCGAGTACGGCGCGAGTCGCTCCAGGAGGTTGTCGATGGGGGCGACAGGCTCGTCGTCGCCGTCGTCTTCGAGCTCGTCCTCCTCCTCGCGCGAGAGCAGCCCCACGAGGCCCTTGCCCCTCGTCAGCTCCTTCTGGCGTCTGCGCTCCTCTTTCTCCTGGCGTGCGGCCTCCTCTTTCGCGGCGCGCTCGTCGCGTTTGCGTTGCTCTGCCTCGGCTTTGGCGCGTTCTTTGGCGGCGGCTTCGTCGCGCTTGCGTTGCTCGGCTTCGGCCTTGGTGCGCTCCTTGGCGTCGGCTTCGTCGCGCTTGGCGCGTTCCTTGGCTTCGGCTTCGTCGCGCTTGCGTTGCTCGGCTTCGGCCTTGGCGCGCTCCTTGGCCTCGGCTTCGTCGCGCTTGGCGCGTTCCTTGGCTTCGGCTTCGTCGCGCTTGCGCTGCTCGGCTTCGGCCTTGGCCTGTTGCTTCTCGAGCTCCCTGCGCTGCTTCTCTGCCGCGCGCCGCTCGCGCCGGCCGGGCTTGTCGGCGCTCCCGTCGGCGGGCCCGTCGATGCCGGCGGCCAGCGCCGCCGCCTCCGCCGCTTCGATCCGAGCGAGCGCCTCTTCGGCGGCGCGCTCCCGTTCCTCCCGGCGCGCCTGCTCCTCCGTGCCGGCGAGCTCGGCGGCCTCTGCCTCGCGCTCCGCCTCGCGGCGAGCTACCTCCTCGGCCTCGAGGCGGGCCTGTTCCTCCGCGGCGGCGAGCGCGGCAGCCTCCGCCTCGCGCCGGGCGGCAGCCTCCGCCTCGCGCCGGGCGGTCTCCTCGGCCTCGAGGCGGGCCTGTTCCTCTGCGGCGGCGCGGATGGCCTTCTCGGCCTCCCGGCGTGCCGCCTCCGCCGCGGCGATGCGCGCCGCATCCTCGGCTTCTCGTCGCGCAGCCTCCTCCGCCTCGCGGCGGGCTTCCTTCTCGGCCTCGAGGCGGGCCTGTTCCTCCGCGGCGGCGCGGGCGGCCTCCTCGGCCTCGCGGCGTGCCGCGGCCTCTGCCGCGATGCGCGCGGCCAGCTCGGCTTCTCGCCGCGCAGCCTCCTCCGCCTCGCGGCGGGCTTCCTCTTCCGCCTGGAGGAGGGCCTGTTCCTCTGCGGCGACGCGGGCGGCCTCCTCGGCCTCGCGGACGGCGGCTTCCTCCGCTGCGAGGCGGGCGGCCTCCTCCGCCTCGCGGAGCGCGACCGCCTCGGCCTCGCGGCGTGCCACGTCTTCCGCTTCTCGGCGCGCCGCCTCCGCGGCGGCGACCCGCGCGGCCTCCTCGCCCTCGCGCCGGGCCAGCTCCGCGGCGGCGATCCGGGCAGCCTCCTCTGCGGCGGTGCGCTGTGCCTCGTCCGCCTCGAGCCGTGCCGCCTCCTCGGCCTCCCGGAGGGCGGCCTCGACCGCCTCGCGCCGAGCGGCTTCGGCGGCGTCACGCCGCATTGCCTCTTCGTGGAGGCGGGCCGCGGCCTCCGCGTTCCGTCTTGCGCTCTCGGCCGCGGCGCGCTGCACCGCGGCAGCGGCCTCGCGGCGGGCCGCGTCGCGCGCAGCCTGGCGGGCCTCTTCGACGGCCTCGGTGACGAAATGCGCCCGCTCGACCTCGTCGACGGGCAGCGGGATCACGAGGGGCCGCGGCTCCGGGTACCCGGTCTGCGGCTGACGGCGGAGATCCGCGCGCTTGATCTTCCCGCTGGTCGTCTTCGGGAGCTCGTCGACGAAGGCGATCTCGCGCGGGTACTTGTACGGCGCGGTGACCGACTTCACATGCTCCTGCAGCTCCGCGATCAGGTCCGCTGTCGGGTCGGTTCCCGGCCGGAGCACGACGAACGCCTTCACGACCTGTCCGCGATCGGCGTCGGGTGCGCCCACGACCGCGCTCTCCGCGACCGCGGGGTGCTGGAGCAGCGCGCTCTCGACCTCGAAGGGGCCGATGCGATAGGCAGCGGAGAGGATCACGTCGTCTGCACGCCCGACGAACCACAGGTAGCCGTCTTCGTCCCGTAGCGCGCGGTCGCCTGTCACGTACCAGCCGTCGCGGAACGCCCGCTTGGTTTCCTCCGGCGCGTTCCAGTAGCCGGCGAAGAGCGTGGGCGGACGGCCGTGGAGCGCGAGGTCCCCCTCGACTCCCGGCGGGCAGAGCTGACCGTCCGCGTCGATCACCCCAACGTCGTGTCCCGGCGTCGGCAGCCCCATCGAGCCCGGCCGGATCTCCGTGCCCGGCACGTTCGCGACGAGCAGGGCGCTTTCCGTCTGGCCGTAGCCGTCGTGGATCGTGATCCCCAGCGTGTCCCGGAATCGCTCGATCACCTCGGGATTGAGCGGCTCGCCCGCGGAGACCGCGTGGCGGAGCCGCGGTAGCCGGACGGTGGCGAGCGCGTCCAGCTTCGCGAGCAGGCGGTATTCCGTCGGCGCCTGGCAAAGGACGCTGACGCCGAGGCGCTCCATCAGCTCGAGGCGCTCCTCGGGGTCGAAGCCGCTCTCGTGGAGCACGATCTCGGCGCCCTGCGACCACGGGCCCACCAGGACGTTCCAGATCGACTTGGCCCAACCGGTCCCTGCTGTGCACCACACGACGTCGTTTTCCTGCGCCGTCAGCCAGTGCTCCGCCTGGGCGCGCATCGCCCACGTGCATCCGTGTGTGTGCACGACGCCCCTCGGATCCTTGGTCGTGCCAGACGTGTAGAGGATCAGCGCGTGCTCGCTCGCAGCCGTGTCCTCGGTCGGCGCGCTGCCCATGTACCCCGACAGCTCGGTGCGTGCCTCGTCGAGGTAGACGACCGCGACCGGCGAGTCGAGCTGGTCGACCATCTCCTCGATCTCGACCTCGCAGGAGCGGTCGGCGACGACGAGCCGGGCGCCGGAGTGCCGCGCCCGGAAGGCGAGGTCCGCCGCGCGCAGCATGTCGGAGCAGGGAACGGCGACGAGACCTCCCTTCAGCGCGCCCATCATCGCCCCGTGCCAGGCGGGCACCTTGCCGGTGACCACGAGCACGCGGTCGCCGCGGTCGAGCCGGGCCCGCAGGAGGTGCGCCCAGCGCGCGGCATCCGCGGCGACCTCGCCGAACCGGCGCCGGTCGACGATGCCCTCGCGGTCGACGAACGTCAGACCCACGCGGGGGTATTGCGCGGCCAGCGCCTCGACCACGTCGCGCGTGAAGTTGAAGCGCGCAGGGACGTCCCACCCCTCCGGGGCCGGAGAGGCCTGCTCGACGACGAGCGGCGGAGGGGCCTTCTGACGGCGGCGAAGCACGGTTGCGAGCCCGGTCCTCTAGCCGGAGCTCGTTCCGCGATCGCCGTCGTGCCGGGTCTCGACCGCCCAGCCGCTCCCGAATGCCATGCAACCGAAGTGCATGAGAACGGTGTCGGGTTTCACGGCCGAGAACTTTACTGCGACGTTCCGTCGGACCCATCCCGCTCCACACCGCCACGGCGCGGTCCGGCGGTCGCTCGGGTGCCGCGGCGACTCGCCGGTTTCCACTCCTGAGCGGGGTTTTTCCTCTTCCCTTCCCGGCGGAAGTGAGTAGGATTCGCAGGCCGAGATGGGACTCCTGCGGACAGGCTATGTGGCGACGGCGACGACGCTCGCGGTGCTCGCGCTCGCGGGCGGGGCCGTGGCCGACGCCGGGGACACCGTCCGCGGCGGCGGCGTCGAGCTCGACGTGCCGGACGGCTGGGCGAGGGTCCAGCCCGCACGACAGGCGCCGGACGCCGACCCGCGCACAGTGGTCGTGATCGGGACGGAGGGCGTGCGGGCCGTCGACACCCCGTGCCAGGTCTCCACGTACGCAGTCCCGGAGGACGGCGCCGTCGTCGTCGTGGTGGGCTGGCGGGAACCGACGGGCGTGAGCTCGTTCCTGCCGCTCTCCGGCCTGAAGCTCAGGCGCGGGATGTTCCAGTGCTTCGCCGACCGCGGTGCTGTCGCGCAGGTCACGCGGCGCGGCCTGGACTACCAGGTCAACGTAATGGTCGGCGACCGCGCCAGCGCCGAGACGGTGGACGCCGCACTCGCCGCGGCTCGCTCGATCGCCGCCGCCCAGCGTCGCCACGACTGAGGCGCCTCGAGCCGCGGCCGCAGGTCGCCGGAGCGGCGCCGTGAGCAGCGACCCCTTCAACGCAGGCATCACATGGCTCGACGAGCCGCTCGTCGGCGCGCCGGGCGGCGCGCTCGAGGGGAAGACGCTCCTCGTCAAGGACCTCGTCGACACCGCCGGGATCCGGACGACGTACGGCTCGAAGCTCTACGCCGACCACGTGCCCGGCCGCCACGCCGTCGCGGTGGAGAGAGCGCTCGCCGCCGGCGCGGCGATCGTCGGCAAGGCCAACCTCGTCGAGTTCGCGTGGGGCGTGCTCGGCGGGAACGAGTGGTACGGCACCGTCCACAACCCGGCGCATCCGGGGCGGACGACCGGCGGCTCGTCGAGCGGGAACGCCGCGGCGCTCGCCGGCGGCCTCTGCGACCTCGCGATCGGCACCGACACCGGAGGGTCGGTGCGCCTGCCCGCGGCCGCGTGCGACGTCGTCGGCCTGAAGCCCCGCTACGGCGCGATCCCCGTGGACGGCGTCTACCCGCTCTGTCCCTCGCTCGACACCGTCGGCCCGATGGCGCGAACCGTGGGGGACACCGCCGCGCTCTGGTCCGCACTCGCCCGCCGGCCGGTGCCCGAGCCTCGGTTGGCCGGGCGCACGGTCGGGCTGCTCCGCCGCGCGCCGGGCCTCGCCGACGGGCGCGAGACCGAGGCGAGCGACGAGGTCGACGGCTGGGTCGGTCGTCTCGAGGAGCTCGGGGCCCGCGTGGTCGAGGCCGACGTCCCACCGCCGCGCGCGAATACCTGGCCGGTCTTTCTCCACGAGGCGGGGCACGCGCACGCGAAGACGTTCCCGGCCAGGGCGGGGGAGTACGGCCGCGTGCTCCGCACGAAGCTCGTGTCCACGCTCGAGGTCGACCCCGAGGCGGTCGCAGAGGGGTATCGCGCGCTCCACGAGTGGCGCCTGCTCGAGCCGGACGTCGACCTCTTCGTCTGCCCCTGCGTCGCGATCGACTGGCCCGCCGAGGACGCCGACGAGCTCGAGATCCGGCTGCCGTTCTCGTCCTTCGCGCGATGGGTCAACCTGCTCGGCTGGGCCGCGCTCGCGATCGGGAACCTCCAGCTCGTCGCGCCGACCGACGAGGTCGTGCTCGCGGCCGGGCTCGCGTGGGAGCGCGGGTAGCGGTGGCACGGCTCGCGACCCACGAGTGGGGCGACCCTGCCGGGGCGCCGGTCGTCTGCCTCCACGGCGTCACGGGCCACGGCGAGCGCTTCGGCGCCCTGGCGGCCCGGCTTCCGGGGCGCCGTGTCGTCGCGTTCGACCTCCGTGGGCACGGGCGGTCGACGTGGGAGGCGCCCTGGACGGTCGAGACGCACGTGGCCGACCTCGTCGAGACTGCGCGCTCGCTCGGGGTCGAACGGGCGACCTGGCTCGGCCACAGCTTCGGCGGCCGCCTCGTCGCGGAGCTCGCCACGCGCGAGCCCTTGGTGGTCGAGCGCGCCGTGCTGGTCGATCCTGCGCTCCACGTCGCACCGGCCGACGCGACCGCACGCGCCGAGGGCATGCGGGCCGACATGTCGTTCGCCACGCCCGACGAGGCGATCGACGCTCGGCTCGCCGACGGGACGCTCTTCACGACACCGCGGTCGATGCTCGAGGACGAAGCGAAGATGCATCTCGAGCGCCACGCCGACGGCCTCTGGCGCTGGCGCTACTCGCCTGCCTCGGTGATCGCGGCCTGGAGCGTGATGGCGAGCGCGGCGCCGCCGCTGCCCGCCGCGCCGACGCTCGTCGTCCTCGGTGAGCGGTCCTGGATCCCGAACGCGATCCCCGCCCGCGACGGCGTGGTCGTCGTGCGTGTCCCGGGCGGCCACAGCATCCTCTGGGACGACTTCGACGCCGCCGCGGAAGCGGTCGCGTCGTTCCTCGCGGCTGCCTAGCCGGCCGTCTCGACGAGCCGGTCGTAGGCCGGCAGCGTGAGGAACTCGACGTACTCGGGCTGCGTCGCGATGCGCTCGAAGATCGCGCGGGCGTCGTCGTAGCCGCTGCCGAGCTTCGCGATCTCCTCGTCGGTGACGCGGCGGACGTCGTCGGCGCTGATCCGCCCGTGGTGCAGCCACTGCCAGATCTGCGAGCGCGAGATCTCGGCGGTGGCAGCGTCCTCCATCAGGTTGTTGATCGCGACCGCGCCCGAGCCCTGCAGCCAGGCGGCGAGATACTGGATCCCGACGGAGACGTTGTTGCGCAGCCCCTCCTCGGTGATCCCACCGGGGGTCGAGGCGACGTCCAGCAGGTCGGAGGGCGTCACCCGCACGTCGTCGCGCTGCCGCTCGATCTGGTTGGGGCGCTCGCCGAGCACCCGGTCGAACGATTCCAGCGCGACAGGCACGAGGTCCGGGTGCGCGACCCATGTGCCGTCGAAGCCCTGCGCCGCCTCGCGGTCCTTGTCCTCGCGCACCTTCTCGAGCGCGATCGCGTTCACGTCGGGATCGCGGCGCGAGGGGATGAACGCGGCCATGCCCCCCATCGCGTGCGCGCCGCGCCGATGGCAGGTCCGGACGAGCAGCTCGCAGTACGACCGCATGAACGGGACCGCCATCGTCACGTCCGCCCGGTCCGGGAGCACGAACTCGGGCCGGTGCCCGAGCTTCTTGATCACGCTGAAGATGTAGTCCCAGCGCCCCGCGTTGAGCCCGGCCGAGTGCTCGCGCAGCTCATGGAGGATCTCGTCCATCTCGAACGCGGCGAGGATGGTCTCGATCAGCACCGTCGCCTTGATCGTCCCCTGCGCCACGCCGAGTCGGTCCTGCGTGAAGCGGAAGACGTCGTTCCAGAGTCGCGCCTCGACGTGCGACTCGAGCTTCGGCAGGTAGAAGTAGCGCCCATTTCGTCCGTGGTTGCGCAGGAAGTAGAGCCCGAAGTCGAAGAGCGAGGCCGAGGCCGGCGAGCCGTCGACCTCGAAATGGCGCTCCTCGAGGTGCCACCCGCGCGGCCGCACGAACAGCACGGCGACGTCGTCTTTCAGGGCGTAGCGCTTCTCGCCGGTGTCGAGCGTGATCGTCCGGTCGAGCGCCTCCGTGAGGTTGCGCTGGCCCTCGATGCAGTTCTCCCAGGTCGGCGAGTTCGCGTCCTCGAAGTCGGCCATGAAGACCTTCGCGCCCGAGTTGAGCGCGTTGATCACCATCTTCCGGTCGACGGGGCCTGTGATCTCGACGCGGCGGTCGGCGATCTCGTCCGGGAAAGGCGCGATCGCCCAGTCACCTTCCCGCACCGACGAGGTGTCCGCGCGGAAGTCCGGTAGCTCGCCGGCCCCGAGCCGCTCGAGCCGCTCCGCGCGGCGCGCGAGCAGCTCGGCACGACGCTCGCGGAACTCGCGGTCGAGGTCGGTCAGGAACTCGACCGCGTCGGCGGTCAGGACGTCGTCGGTGCGCACGCGGCGTATCTAGCACGATCGACCCGCGCGGAGCGGGTCAATCGTGCTCGTGGTCGCGTTCGCACGGCTCCGGGCACGTGCAGGGAGCCGTCTCGGCCCGGGTGAGGATCGGCGGCGTCTCGACCCGCGGTGCCGGCGCCGCCGTCTTCGGCTTGACGGGCTTCTCGCGAATCAGCGTGCTGGCCATCTATGCGGCGCTCCTTTCTGCGTTGAACTGCTGCTCCTCGGTCGAGCCGGTCAGGGCGAGCGTCGAGGAGAGGCCGCCCGAGACGGCCTGCATGACCTGGTCGAAGTACCCCGCCCCGACCTCGCGCTGGTGGCGGGTCGCGGTGTACCCCGCCTCCTCGAGCGCGAGCTCGCGCTCCTGGAGCGCGACGTAGGCGCTCATCGCGTCGCTGCGGTAGCCGTGCGCCAGCTCGAACATCGAGAGGTTGAGCGAGTGGAACCCCGCCAAGGTGATGAACTGGAACCGGTACCCCATCGCCGCGAGGTCGCGCTGGAAGCCCGCGATCGCGCGCTCCGAAAGGTGCCCGCGCCAGTGGAACGACGGCGAGCAGTTGTAGGCAAGGAGCGTGTCCGGGTACCGGTCGCGGATCGCCGCGGCGAACGCCTCCGCCTCGTCGAGGTCCGGGGTCGAGGTCTCGCACCACAGGAGGTCGGCGTAGGGGGCGTACGCGAGCCCGCGTGCGATCGCGGCCTCGAGCCCGTCGCGGACGCGGAAGAAGCCCTCGGACGTGCGCTCGCCGGTGCAGAGGCCGCGGTCGGCCTCGTCGACGTCGCTCGTGAGGAGAGAGGCGGAGAGCGCGTCTGTGCGCGCGACGATCAGCGCGGGCACGTCGAGCACGTCCGCCGCGAGCCTCGCCGCGACGAGCGTGCGCACGAACTGGCTCGTCGGCACGAGCACCTTCCCGCCGAGGTGGCCGCACTTCTTCTCCGAGGAGAGCTGGTCCTCGAAGTGGACGGCGGCAGCGCCTGCCTCGATGTACGCCTTCATGACCTCGAACGCGTTGAGCGGCCCGCCGAAGCCGGCCTCCGCGTCGGCGACGATCGGAGCGAGCCAGTACGTGCCCTCGTCGCCCTCGGCGTGCGCTACCTGGTCGGCCCGCAGGAGCGCGTTGTTGATCCGGCGCGCGAGCGCAGGGCCCGAGTTGGCCGGGTAGAGGCTCTGGTCGGGGTACGTTCCGCCCACGAGGTTCGCGTCGGCGGCGACCTGCCAGCCCGAGAGGTAGATCGCCTCGAGCCCCGCCTTGACCATCTGCACGGCCTGCCCGCCCGTGAGCGCACCGAGCGCGGCGACCCACTCGCGCTCGGCGAGGAGGGTGCGGAGCCGCTCGGCGCCGAGCCGGGCGAGCGTGTGCTCGACCCGGACCGAGCCGCGCAGGCGCTCGACCTCGTCGGTCGTGTACGGGCGAGTCGGTTCGCGCACGGGTTCCCTCCCTGGATCCGAGAATTGCGTCATCTGGATCCTATTCGGCGTGCAAGACGGACGCAAGGGGCCATTTCCTCTCATTTCGGATCCAAAACATCGCGTCCTGGGTGCACTATCTAGACTGGGAGCCGTGGCCACGCTCTCGACGAAGGCCGACGACATCGCGCGCGTCCTCGAGGACGAGATCGTCGGTGGGCTGATCCCGCCCGACACCGTGCTGCGGCAAGAGACCCTCTCGGAGCGCTTCGAGGTGAGCCGGACGCCCGTCCGCGAAGCCCTGCGGCGGCTTGCGGCGCTCGGGCTGGTCTCGTTCGAGCCGAACCGCGGGGTGCGCGTCCGGTCGATCTCGGCGCACGAGCTGCGCGAGGCGTTCCTGGTGCGGGCGGAGCTCGAGGCCCTCGCGACCGAGGTGGCCACGCCGAAGATGACCCCGGACGACCTCGCCGAGATGGACGCGGTCGAGCGGCGGTTCGGCGACCTGACGCTCGAGCTGCGCGACCAGGCGCGAAGCGGAGTGACCGGCGACGCGACGCTCTTCGTCGAGTGGATGCAGGCGAACTACGCCTTTCACGACGTCATCTACCGCGTCGCCGACCTCCCGCTGGTCGAGCGGATCGCGAAGAGCGCCCGTCGAACGTTCATCGGTGACCGCGTGTGGCGCGCGCGCGCCGAGCTCGACCAGCTCTACGCGAAGAACGACCTCCAGCACCGCGCCATCCGCGAGGCGATCGGCGCCGGGAGCGCGACGGCCGCCCGGGCGCTCGCGCGCGAGCACGTCCTATCCTCCAACACGCTCATCGAAGTCGTGCTCGAGACCCTCGGCGCCTCCGGTCGGGCGCCGGGCTGGGGAGCCTGACGTGGGGGAACCCATGGTTCCCACACGAGCCCCCTTCTTTGCCGCGCGGCAGCGCCAGCCGCCGTAGGCCTCCCGGGCGGCCAAGCCGCCCACCGGCCGCCACGCCGATCGGTGCCATCTCGGTCTCGCGCACTCAGGGCGTCAGCGCGTGGTCCGCGGAGCCACGACGAGCCGGTCGGCGGCGACGTCGTCCAGGCGCGCGGTCGTCCCGTCCGGGCGGCGGACAACGAGCTCGCGCACGCGTGTCGCGTCGCCGAGCCCGAAGTTGGCCCGCGGGTCCTCCGAGGACAGGTAGCTCGAGCCGGCGTGCACCTCCCGCACGAGCCGCCGGCCGTCGGGCAGGACGGCCGTGACGAGAGCGCCGGGCGCGAGCCCCCCGACCTCGAGCCAGTGACCGCTCGCGCCGTCGTTGCGGAAGAGCTGGAGCGCGCCGCCGACGGAGCTCATCGCGAGATCGAGGTCGCCGTCGTTGTCGAAGTCCGCGGCCGCGAGGCCGCGGCCGTTGCGCGGCTGTGACGGCCCGGTGTCGAGCGCGCGGATCTCGCCGCCGTCCGTCGTCACGACGCGGAGGCGCTCGGCATCCCGGGCGAGATTCGTCACTGGGATCGACCCGTTCGCGATCGCGAGCTCGGGGCTGCCGTCGAGATCGAGGTCTGCCCAGGTGGCGCCCCAGCCGGTGTACTGCTGGCCGAGCGCGCCGACGAAGTCCGGACGGGCGTCCGCGTAGGGAAGCCCGGCATGTGCGCGGTAGGCCGCGTGGAGTTGCCCGCGCGAGTTCGTCACGAAGAGATCCTGGAGCCCGTCGCCCGAGTAGTCCCCGACCGCGACGCCCATCCCCGCGTTGGGGTCGTCGACGGCGAGGGCGCGACCCTGCTCGACGAAGCGGAACCCGAGCCCGCCGCGCCGTGGCGCGTTCACGTACAGCCGATTCGGGTCGAGGTCGTTCGCGACGTAGAGGTCGGGGCGCCCGTCGCCGTTGACGTCCGTGAAGACGGCCCCGAGGCCGTGGTCGAGCCCGTGCGGCTCGAGCCCCGCCGAGCGACCCACCTCGTGGAACCGGCGGGCTCCCTCGTTGACGTAGAGGAGGTCGCGAACGGCGCCGTGGTCGGCGGGGAAGCCCGACTGGGAGCCGGGCAGCGAGTGGTTGACGTCGGTGTAGCCGGCGACGAACAGGTCGAGGCGGCCGTCACCGTTCACGTCGGCGACCGCTGCTCCCGTGTGCCACCCCGGCTCGTCGATCCCAGCCTTCTTCGCCCCCTCCGTGAACGTCCCGTTGCCGTTGTTCCACAACAGGGCGTCGTAGGCGTTCCGCACGGGGTCGTACGCGGCAGAGGTGAGGAGCAGGTCGGTCGTGCCGTTTCCGTCGAGGTCGGCGGCGACGCAGCCGCTCCCACGGAGCGTGATGCCGGTGTGCGTCCTGGCCGTGACGTCCTCGAAACGGCCGTGCACGTTGCGGTACAGCCGGCTGCCCGGAAGCCCGCGCGCGGCCTCGAAGCGGGCCGCGTCCCGCTGTGCGTAGGAGTTCACGACGAACAGGTCGAGCCAGCCGTCGCCGTCGTAGTCCAGCCAGCAGAGGCCGCCGCCCATCATCGCCTGGACGTCCGTCGACATCCCGAAGCGGAATGCGGACTGGCGGAAGTCGAGGCCGACGCTCCGTGCGACGTCCGTGAGCCGGAACGACGCGGGGACCGGTGGCGTCGTCGAGCCGGCGGGCGCCTCGCCGCGTACGCGCGCCACGAGGTACCGGCCGCCGGTCGCGGAGAGCTCGAAGGTGCGGACGATCTCCTGTGCCTCGCCACGGCGGACCGGCTCTCCGCCCGTCGCGCCGTACGTCGCCGTCTGCGTCGTGCCCGTGAGCGTCGCGACGACCACGGGCAGGCCCTGGCCGATGCCCGGCTCGAGACGGAGGCTGACGTGCCTGGCCGCGAAGGTCGGGACGTCGATCGTGCCGCCCTGGGCGGCGTCGATCCGCCGCCAGAGGTCGGCGAGCCACGCGCCGGTCGCGCCCTGGCGGGCCCGCCCACGGTCTCGCTCGCGGAGGGCGTCGGCGCCACTCGCGAGGTCGGAGACGAGGGAGGCCGCGACGCGGCGGGCGGTCGCGTCGTCGATCGCGGCGAGCCCCTCCGTGCGCAGGACGGTGAGTTGCGGAACGCGGCTCGACTCGATCGGCGCGGCCGTTGCGTCGGCCGGGCCGGAACTCACGTCCGTGGCGGCGAGCACGAGCGCCCCCGCCGCCGCCGCGAGCGCCGCCGCCCCCAGCGCGAAGGCGCGGGAGCCGTCGCGCAGCCGACCCGCGACCGCGTCGAGACGCTGCGCCGCTCCGAGCATCAGGAGGAGCGGGCGGGCCGCACAGACGATCGTCAGCGCGCCGAGCACGGCGAGCTTCGCGGCGAACTCCGTCGTCCACGGAGCGATCAGGAGGCACGCGACGAACCCGACGGAGACCGCATAGACGCGGCGCCCGAGTGTCGTCTCGGGGATCGTGCGCGGGTCGGTGATCATGAAGAAGAGGAAGACGAGGATCTCCGGTGACGTGACGAGGAGCCACCAGAGGTCCCGTCCCGCGATCGGGCCGAGGTGCCACGGCGCGGTTAGCTCGTGACCCGACGCGGCGAGCACCGCAACGCCCGCGGCGAACGTCAGCCAGAAGCCCACGGCGATCCCGACGAGCTTCAGGCGGGAGAGGATCTTCAGCCCGCCGAAGACGATCAGCGAGAGCGCGAGCACGAGCCAGACGGACATCGGCCCCCACCAGAACGCCAGCGGGTCGGCGTGCTCCGGTCCGAGCAGCACGAAGCAGAGCACGAGGCCGAAGTTCGACGGGTTGAAGACGTGCCGCCCGCGGAACGTGATCACGTACTTCGAGAGGAGCGACACGGCGGCGGTGCCCGCGAAGATCCACCAGCCGTTCATGCTCCACCAGTCGCCGTGCTCCGTTCCCGGTACGCGGAGGATGAACGCGACCCCGTTTCCGGTGAGCAGGGCGCTGGCGGGCCACATGAGGACGTGCTGACGGTGCAGCGCGATCCCGACCTCGAGCACCGCGCACGTCACGAGCGAGACGAGGATCTGCGCGATCGAGAGCTGGAAGTCGAACACCGTCTGGCCGAGGACCTGGAGGGTCACGATCACCGCGGCAAGCTGCAGGCGCGGGTCGCGCACGGTCGGCAGCAGCACCGGGTACGTCGTGCCGCGGAAGCGGATCGCGGGGCGGTCGCTCGCGAGCGCGGGAGTCGTCATCGCGCCCAGAACTCCTCGAACGCCGCCGGGTCGGCCGGGAGGGCGAGCACGTCGCACACCACGCCGTCGTCGAGGCGGAAGAGGAGCACCTGGTCGAGGTCGAGACGCTTGCCGCGTCGCTCGCCCGATGCGCGGTAGAGCGCCGCGGCCCGCTCGTCGCTCGCGAGCACGTCGACGAGCTGCGAGCGGTACGTCCCGTCCGTCTCCTTCGGGAGCCGCCCGAGGAAGCGGAAGATCGACTCCGGCCCGCGGTACACGCCCGCCATCGCCCCGTCGCCGGGAACCGTCCAGACGGCGTCGGCGGCGAAGAGACCGCGGAGCGCGAACGCGTCCCGCCGCGCGAATGCGTCGAAGATCCGGCGCACGACCGTCTCGTTCACGTCCCGTCGAGCCATCTCTGCTTGAGACGTCGCTGCCGCCCCGTCAGCGGTGGGCACGGGTCCGCTCCCACTCGTCGATGAGCCCCTCGACGTGGCGCCGCTGGGCCTCCGTGAAATCGAAGCCGTCGAGCAGCCGCCGCGCCTCGGCGGGGTCGTCGTTCGCGACCGCGGCCTCGAGATGCTCCCTCTGCGGCGTGGACTGGCGCAGCTGGCGGCGGAGCCAGCGCAGGAGGCTCACGGTGGCCTGCTCCGTCATCGCTGGCCTACGCTAGTCGCGTGGACACGTTCCTGGCGATCGCGAGCCGCCGAGACCAGCGCCGCTACCTGCCCGACCCGCTTCCGGGCGAGGTCGTTGCGAGGATCCTCGACGCGGGACGCCTCTCGGGGTCCGGCTCGAACAGGCAGCCGTGGACGTTCGTCGTCGTCGAGAGCCGGGAGCGCGTCGAGCAGCTCGCCCCCTGCGTCTTCGCCCCGGACAACGTCCTCGGCGCCGGACTCGTCGTGGCGGTCGTCGTGAAGGGCAAGGGGCCGCTCTCGTTCGACGCGGGCCGTGCCGCGCAGAACATGCTCCTCGCCGCGTGGAACGAGGGCGTCGCCTCGTGCCCGAACGGGTTCGCCGACAGGGACGCGGCGAGGATCGTGCTCGCGCTCGCGGAGGAGGAGACCCTGGCGATCGTATTGACGTTCGGCATGCCCGAGCACACTCGGGATCCCGAGTCGCGAGCAGCCTCGGAGTGGAGCGCCCGGGCGAATCGGCGGCCGCTCGAGGAGGTCGTGCGCCGCTGTTGACAGGGGTGGGCCGATCGGCCTAGTTTGTCCGCTCCCCAAACAAATCGCCACCTCGTTGACGTACCCCCACCCCTGCCTGACCCGATGACCTTCGACCGCGGCGCCGCGCACCCGGCCGACCAGACGACCGTGCGGCGCGCGAACCTCGGAGTCGTGCTGCGCCACGTCGCCGCGACGGGCTCGCAGTCCCGGGCGCAGATCGCCGCGGAGACCGGCCTCACGCGCGCCACGGTCTCGAGCCTCGTCTCGGAGCTCATCGCTCGCGACCTGCTGCACGAGACCGGCGAGACGACCTCCCCCCGCGGGATCGGCCGGCCCGGCACGGCGCTCGAGTTGTCGGACGTCGTCGTCGGCGTCGGGCTCGAGGTCAACGTCGACTACGTCGCGGTCTCCGTGGAGGACCTCACCGGCACCGTGCGGTACGGGCGCCGGTTCAACCGGGACAACCGCGAATCGCATCCTCGCCTCGTGCTGGACCGCATCGGCCAGGCGGCGCGCGACGCGCTCGCCGCGGCTGCCGCGGACGGGCTGCGTCCGGTCGGAGTCACCGTCGCCGTGGCGGGTCTCGTCGAGGAGGCCTCGGGTACCGTCGTGCTTGCGCCGAACATGGGCTGGGTCGACCTGCCCGTCGCAGCGGAGCTCGGGTCGCGCCTCGGGCTCCATGTCGTGGTCGAGAACGAGGCGAACCTCTCCGCGCTCGCGGAGCACTGGACCGGCGCGGCGGTCGGGATCGACGACTTCGTCTGCGTCTTCGGCGAGGTCGGCGTGGGCGGCGGCATCGTCCTCGGCGGGCAGCTGTTCCGCGGGACGCACGGGTTCGGCGGCGAGTTCGGTCACATCTCCGTCGACCCTGATGAGGGCCGATCCTGCGCGTGCGGCAGCCGTGGCTGCGTCGAGACGCTCGCCGGGCAGGAGTCGATCGCCCGCGCCGCGGGGATCTCGCCCGTCGCCGGCCGCCCGCGCAGCCTGACCGACGAGCTCGTCCGTCGCGCGCAGGACGGCGCCCCCGCCGTCCTGACCGCGCTCGACGACGCTGGCCGCTGGCTCGGCATCGCGCTGGCGTCGGCGTTCAATCTTCTCGACCTTAGCGCCGTCGTACTGGGAGGATGTTTCGGCCCGCTCGCACCCTGGCTCGCCGACGGCGTCCGCACGACGCTCCAGGAGCGCTCGCTCGCAGCGCGCTCGGGCGCCTTCGTCGTCCTTCCCTCGGCATTCGGGGACGGAGCCGCTGTCCGCGGCGCCGCCGCGCTCTCGCTCCGACGGGTGCTCGACACGCCGTGGATCGTGGCCACGACAGCCCGTCACGAAGACGGACACCGACCCGCGTCTGCGCGCGGCCGGCGCGGAGAGGAGGTGGGGATCGGGCGTCGCTGAGGCTCGACAACGGTATTTGAAGGAGTGCGCGCGACGGAGTACCGTCTCGCGCGGAGGCATTGCAGAAAAGGAGGAGTCGGAGTGAAGAAGCTCGTCATCGCTCTCGCAGCGGGGGTTCTCGTCGTCGGCCTCGCGGTCGGCGGCGCGCTCGCGAAGAGCGAGAAACAGGCAGCGACCGTCCAGGCGTGCGTCCTGCTGCCGGACACGAAGTCCTCGGTCCGGTGGGAGACGCAGGACCGCCCGACGTTCAT
>DATBET010000102.1:0-12107 GCA_036558885.1 Gaiella sp. | reverse complement strand
GCGGCACGAGCGCCTCCGCGCTCCAGGACCATGCCCCGGGAGTCACGGCGCTACGCTACGTCGGCGCGGGTGTAGCTCAGTTGGTAGAGCGTCAGCCTTCCAAGCTGAATGTCGCCGGTTCGAGCCCGGTCGCCCGCTTCTCCCGGCTCAACAGGCTCCCGAGCGTCTGTAGACGGACCACCCGTCGGGCTCGTCGCCGAGCCGCCGCCAGCCGGCGCAGAGACGCGGCGCGTTCGTCGTGCGGGCAGCCGGGCTGACGAAGACCCAGCTCGCGCCCGGCGCGTCGCGGGCGCCGGCGCGGAGCAGGTCGAGCCGCCGGTCGAGACGCGGCCCGAAAAACACGTACCCGACGTCGCTGGGGGTCATCGCGAGCCCGACACGAGCGTCCGTCGGGACGCGGGCGTCGACGAAGCGGATCAGCTCCGGGACGTGCACCTCGGCTCCCTGGGCCTGCCAACGGGGGAGCGACCAGTAGCTCGCCGGCGCCGGCCGCTCGAGCAGCGGCAGGCCCGAGGGGCGCTTCGTGTCGTTGAGGACGGCCAGCGCGAGCGCGGTGACGGCGATGCCCGCGAGGCCCCAGGCGACCGGCCGGGAGCGAACGGCGAGGCCCCAGGTCGCTCCCGCGAGCGCGACCGGCGCCATCAGGAAGCGGCCCGCCGCGTCCTGGTAGAACAGCGCGACCGACAGCGCGACGATCCAGTAGACAGGCGCGAAGGCGAGCACGGCCCCCACGCGCGGAATCACGCCGCGCCGCGCCGCGACGACGGCGACGACGAGGCCGGCGGCGAGGAGCAGGGCGCCGAGCGGGCCGTACCACGTGACGTTCGACGCCGAGATGGTGATGTCGCGGCCCACCTCGACCGCCAGGTCGTCCCGCCCGAGCGCCTTCCAGAGGTCCCGGTATGCCTGGTCGAGATAACGGCGCAGGTCCGGCACGAGCACCGGGAGCACCGCGAGGGCCGCGGCAGCCGCCCCGATCCACACGGCGCGCCTCGGGCCTGCCCGACGGCTCGGCAGCACGACCACGGCGAGCACGAGGGCGGCCGTCACCGCGTAGAGCCAGCGGTCGCGGCCGACCGCCCCGGGCAGCTCGACGAGCTGGATCGACGAGCGAAGCACGCGCGCGACGGTCGGGGCGAGGCTCCGGTCGACGTCGATCGAGGGGAAGCCTGCGTCCCAGCTGCCCTCGCGAACCCAGTTGACGACGTACCAGTAGGAGCCGGCCACGGTGCCCACCACGACGGCCGCCAGGCGCGAGGCTCGTCTCTCCGGGGCGGCGACGAAGGCGACGACCAGGAGCAGCGGGAGCGCGACGAGCGCTGTCAGCTTCGTGCCGACGGCCAGCGCCGTTGCCAGGCCGGCGAGCCAGACCGCTCCGCCGCCGCCACGGTCGAGCAGGAACCCGACCTGAAAGACCGGACGGCGGTCGAGCAGGAAGACGACGGCGGCGACCAGGAACGATGCGACCACCAGGTCGTTCTGCGCAGTCGACGCCTGGAGCGCAATCACCGGCAGCGTCGCCACGAGCAGCGCGCCGACGAGCGCCTCCGCCCGCCCGAGCCGGAGCCCGCGCGCGACGCCGACGACGCCGACCACGAGCGCGAGATACGCGGCGCCCTGTACGAGCGCGACGTAGCGGTCGCTGCCGCCCAGCACCATCGTCGCGAGCACCCCGAGCTCCGCATGCGGCGGGTACGCGTCGACGTACGACGCGCAGGCGCAGTCGGGCACGCCGGCACGAGCGTCCTGGAGCCACAACCCCGCGCGCCACAGGTGGTCGACCAACGTGTCGAAGTCGTTCTGCGGCGTTGCTAGGCCGAGCGCGACCGCATACGCGAAGCCGGCGGCCACGGCGACAGCGAGGACGATCGCCACGGGCTCCCCGAGAGCCTCCCACAGGCCCGCCGCGGCGTCTCCGAGGCGCACCGCGACATCCCTCCACGCGTGCAGGTCGAACGCGAGCAGCACGCAGAGCACGGCAAGCACCCCGAGCAACCACCAGCGCGTCACCCGGTCGAACCGCGAGAGGGCCCACAAGACGAGCACGAGCTCCGTCCACGCGACGACGTACGCGGCGAGGAGGAAGGACGCGGTCGAGCGGGACGAGAGGAGCGCCGCGACCCGGAGCGCGCCGAGCGCCAGCAGCGCGGCGCCGACCGCCACGGTGAGGGCGCCGGTCACCGTCCGCTCGCGGAGAAGTGCTGGTAGTCGCGGTCGCCCGACCAGCGGCCGCCCCACCCCCAGCCGGCCGCCTCGAACGCGCGCACCACGACGCCGCCCTCGACGGCCATCCCCGGACGGTACGGCGCGCGGCGGAAGTAGGGACGGCTCGCGTGGTGCGCAGTCGTTCCCCCGGCCGTCACGTACGGGTTCTCGATCGGGTTGAGGTCGATCGCGCGCCCGTAGGAGTGCTCGGACCAGCGCGTCGTGCCCTCCACGTACCGGCAGTTGAACGCGGACGTGTTGTCCGCCTCGATCGAGCGGAAGTCGCTGGCGCCGTACGCGTCGACGGGCACCATCCGGCGAATCGGGAAGCGGGCCCCGTAGAGGCGGCGCAACACGTCGAGAACGGGGCGTGCGACCTCGGCCGCGACCACGAGGCGGCCCGTGTGGACGTGCCCGTCGAACCCCCAGTGCCGTGCGCGCACGAGCCGGAGCTCGTCGAGCCCGACCGGGCAGCCGCGGTGCCAGGAGAGGCCGGTCATCGTCTCTGCGAGCGACCCGGGCAGGGGTGTGACCGAGCCTCGGAAAGCCGGCACGGCGCTCGGCTGCGATCGCACGGGAGACGCACCGAGGAGGGCGCAGACCGCCGCCGCGCTGACGAGCACCCTCCTCACGAGTCGGGGTGGCCGGATTCGAACCGGCGGCCTCCTGTCCCCAAAACAGGCGCTCTAGCCAGGCTGAGCTACACCCCGTGTGGCGGACAGTCTACGGCCCGGGCGCCCTGGTTCCTCTCGGACGGGCCGCGCCGCCGCGGCTAGCCTCGCGCGGTGACGGAGATCGTCCTCCACGACGAGCCGTTCGCGGGGCGACGGCACCCGCGCCTCGGCTACGCGATGGCCATCGCGGCCGCCGCGCTGTTCGCAATCAACGGCACCGTCTCGAAGGTCATCCTCACCTCGGGGGGCATGACGAGCCTGCGCCTGACCGAGCTCCGAGCGACGGGCGCATTCCTCGGGCTCGCGGCCTTCATCGCGCTCACGTCGCCCGGGCGCCTCCGCATCCGTCGCGACGAGGTCGGCCTGCTCGTCTTCTACGGGATCGTCGGGTTCGCGCTCGTCACGTGGCTGTACTTCGTCGCGATCGAGCGACTGCCGATCGGGATCGGGCTTCTCCTCGAGTTCACCGCGCCCGTGCTCGTCGCGCTGTGGGCGCGCGTCGTGTGGCACGAGCACGTCCGCCGCCGCGTGTGGGCCGCGCTCGGGCTCGCGCTCGCCGGCCTCGCGCTCGTCGCCGAGGTCTGGGAGGACGCGCGGCTCGATGCGGTCGGCGTTGCCGCCGGGCTCCTGGCCTCGGGGGCGCTCGCGACGTACTTCCTCGCGGGCGAGCATGCGACGCAGCGCCGCGATGCGCTGTCGCTCACGTGCATCGCGCTCGGGGTCTCGGCGATCTTCTGGGCAATCGTCCAGCCGTGGTGGGGCTTCCCGTTCGACGCGCTCCACGAGAGCGTGTCGCTCGAGGGGGCGCTCGAGTCCACCACCGCACCCGTCTGGGTGCTCGCGCTCTGGATGATCGTGCTCGGGACGATCTTCCCGTTCGCGCTGTCGCTCGGGGCGCTCCACCACCTGCCGGCGACGCGCGTCTCGATCGTCGCGATGATCGAGGTGGTGCTCGCCTCGATCGTCGCCTGGGTCTGGCTCGGGGAGAGCCTCTCCGCCGCGCAGCTCGCGGGCGGCGCCGTGGTGCTCACCGGGATCGTGCTCGCGCAGACGTCGCGCTGAGGGAGCCGGCAGTACCCTTGGCGGCATGACGGTCCGGCAGGTCCTCCTGGCGTCGCCGCGCGGCTACTGCGCGGGGGTCGAGCGCGCCGTCGAGACCGTCGAGCGGGCGCTCGAGCACTACGGCGCGCCGGTCTACGTGCGCAAGCAGATCGTCCACAACCTGCACGTCGTGCGCGACCTCGAGGCGCGCGGGGCGGTCTTCGTCGAGGACGAGCGGGATGCGCCACGCGGCGCGACCGTCGTCTACTCGGCACACGGCGTCGCGCCCTCCGTGCACGCGAACTCCGCGGCCCTCGGACACGACGTGATCGACGCGACGTGCCCGCTCGTGACGAAGGTCCACGTGCAGGCGAAACGCTACGCGGCGAGCGGGTTCACCGTGCTCCTGATCGGCCACGCGGGGCACGAGGAGGTCGTCGGCACGATGGGGGAGGCGCCCGACTCGACGATCCTCGTCCAGGACGTCGCGGAGGCCGAGGCGCTCGAGCTGCCGCCCGACTCGCGACTCGCCTACGTCACGCAGACGACGTTGTCCGTCGACGAGACGGCCGAGATCATCGCGGCGCTCCGGCGCCGCTTCCCGGAGATCGTCGGCCCGAAGAAGGAGGACATCTGCTACGCGACCTCCAACCGCCAGTGGGCGGTGAAGGACCTCCTCGGCCGGATCGACCTCCTGCTCGTGATCGGCTCCCGCAACTCGTCGAACTCCAACCGCCTCGTCGACGTCGCCCGCGCGGCGCAGGTGCCCGCGTACCTGATCGACGACGAGAGCGAGATCGACGAGCGCTGGCTCGACGGGGCAGTGACGGTCGGGATCACGTCGGGCGCCTCGGCGCCGGAGCGGCTCGTCACGCGCGTCTGCGACTGGTTCCGCGCCCGCGGCGTCGACGACGTGCGGCCGTTCCGGATGGTCGAGGAAGACGTGACTTTCCGCCTCCCGGTGGAGCTGCGGCGCGAGCTCGAGCTCGCCGCCGCGCGGCCCGACTAGGCGCGGGCCGCCGCTTTCGCGATCGTCGTCTCGTCGCCCTCGCCCGCCTCGAGGGACGTCGCGAGCGTCTCGGCGCGAATCCAGTCGGCGTGCTCGAGGAGGTCCGCGTCGCGGGACGGGATCGTCAGCGCGATCCGGTCGGACAGCTCGAGGCCCGACTCCTTGCGCAGCGCGTTCACCTGGCGGATCAGCTCGTAGACGCGGCGCTCACGATCGAGCTCCTCGTCCACGTGCGTATCGAGCGCCACGGTGACGCCGTCCTCGGCCGCGACGGCCCAGCCCTCCTTGCCCGCGCGCTCGACCAGCACCTCGTCCGGCCCGAGCTCGTGCCCCGCGGCCCGGAAGCGGCCACCGTCGAGCTCTTCGAAGGCGCCCGAGCGAAGCGCCTCGCGCACCGGGCCCAGCTCGCGCCCGAGCTTCGGGCCGAGCACGGGCAGGTTCGGCTTGACGAGGAGCTCCGAGTCCACCGCGCCGAAGCGGACGTCTTTGACCCGCAGCTCGTCGCGGATCTCCGCGGCCTGCGCCTCGGCGAGCGCGGCGCCCTCGACGACGAGGGCGCGGAGCGGCTGCTGCACCTTGCACCCGGCGGCCTGACGGGCCTGGTGCCCGAGGGCGACGACGCGCCGCACGTCCACGATCTCGGCGAGGAGCGCCTCGTCCCCCGGCTCCAGCTCGCTCGGCCACCCGGCGAGGTGCACGCTGGGCGGCGCGTCGGGGCACGTCGCGCGGACGAGCACCTGCCAGAGGTGATCGGCCAGGAACGGCATCACGGGGGCGATCGCGCGCATCGTCTGCGCGAGGGCGTGCCACAGCGTCCGGAGCGCGGTCTCGTCCCCGTCCCAGAAGCGGCGGCGCGAACGACGGATGTACCAGTTGGAGAGGTCGTCCACGTACGCCTCGAAGGCTCGGATCACGTCGACGGTCAGCCAGCGCTCGTAGCCCGCCGTCGCCTCGCGCACCAGCTCCCGTGTCCGCGCGACGAGCCACCGGTCGAGCGGCTGGAGGTCGCCGCCGGGGCCGTCCTCGAGGTCCTCGAGCCGCGGGACGAATCCCTCGACGTTGCCGTACTGGACGAGGAACGTCGCCGAGTTCCAGAGCGTGAGGAGCTTCCGCTGGATCTCGTGCGCCGGCCCGAAGCCGAACAGGAGGTTCCGGTCGGGCGGCTGGGAGCAGAACTGCCAGCGCATGACGTCGGCCCCCATTCGCGCGAACGCGTCCGGGGCGTCGATCGTGTTGCCCCACGAGCTGTGCATCTCGCGGCCCTTCTCGTCGAGCATCTTCTCGTAGCCGAGCACCCGGCGAAACGGCGCCCGGCCCGTGAGCGCGACCGACATGAAGAGCTGCGAGTAGAACCACAGCCGGATCTGCTCGCGCATCTCCGAGACCCAGTCGGCCGGGAACCACTCGTCCCAGTACGCGTGGTCGGGCAGGTCGGCGCGCGTCAGCCCGTGGGCGGCCCCGGTCGCGTACCCCTCGGTGACGTACTCCGGGCTCTCCCAGCCGAGCGTCGAGAACGGGACGATGCCCGCATCGAGCCACACGTCCCCGACCTCCGGGATCCGCTCGACCCGCTCGCCGCACGCCTCGCAGCGGATCGGCACCGCGTCGATCCACGGGCGGCGCAGCTCCTCCAGCTGCTCGAGGCCCTCGATCGCGCGCGCCTCGAGCTCCGCCCGCGAGCCGATCACGTTCAGGTGCCCGCAGGCGCACGGGTAGAAGGGGAGCGGCAGCCCGTAGTAGCGCCGGCGGGAGATGTTCCAGTCGCCCATGTTCCGCAGCCAGTCGTCCATGCGCTTGCCCATGTACGCGGGCGTCCACTCGACCGTCGCGTTCGCGTCGAGCAGGGGCTCGCGGAGATCCTCGACCGAGATCAGCCAGTCGTCCGTCACTCGCCAGATGAGCGGGGTGTCGCAGCGCCAGCAGTGCGGGTACCGGTGGAGGTACGCGCCCGCCTCGAGCAGGTAGCCCTTCTCCGCGAGCCGGCCGACGATCTGGTCCGCCGCCTCCGTCGTCGACAGCCCGTGCAGCCAGCCGTACGACTCGTAGAACCGCCCGGCCTCGTCGACGGGCGAGAGCACGGGCAGCTCGTGCACCCGGCCGAGCTCGAAGTCCTCCTGGCCGGCCCCGGGGGCGATGTGCACGATGCCCGTCCCCTCCTCGAGCGAGACGTCGCCCCACGGGATCACGCGGTGCTCGACCTCGGCGCCGGGCCCGAGCTCGTCGAACGGCCCGCGGTAGCGCAACCCGACGAGCTCCTCGCCGCGCACGCGCCGGACGAAGCGGTCGTCCGGGTAGCGCGCGACCGCCACCCACTCGCCGTTCTCCCGCATTCCGTACTCGGCGTCGGGGCTGACCGCTGCGGCGACGTTGGCGGGCAGCGTCCAGGGGGTCGTCGTCCAGATGACGACCGACTCGTCGGGCCGGTCGACGAGCGGGAAACGGACGAAGAGCGAGGGGTCGCTCCGCTCCTGGTAGACGCCCGCCTGCGTCAGCTCGTGCTGCGAGAGCGACGTGCCGCAGCGCGGGCACCACTCGGTCGAGCGGTGCCCCAGGTAGAGCCAGCCGCGCCCGTGCACCACGCGGAGGAACCGCCAGATGTACTCGATGTTCGTGTCGCTGAAGGTGAAGTAGTCGTTGCCCCAGTCCATCCACTGCCCGAGGCGGATCGAGCCTTCGGTGAGCGCCCGGGACGACTGCACGACCACGTCACGGCAGCGGCGGGCGAACTCGGCGAGCCCGTACTCCTCGATCTCCTGCTTCGAGTTCAGGCCGAGCTCCCGCTCGACCCCGACCTCGATCCAGAGGCCCTGGCAGTCGAACCCGTTCTGGTAGCGCTGGTGGTGGCCGCGCAGCGCCTTGTAGCGCTGGAAGACGTCCTTCAGCGTGCGCCCCCACGCCGTGTGGACGCCGAGCACCATCCTGTTCGCCGTGACGGGACCGTCCACGAAGCTGAAACGCGGCCCGCTCGCGTTCTGCTCGCGGAGCCGGGCGAAGGTCGATTCTCGCTCCCAGAGAGCCAGGATCTCGCGCTCGAGGGCGTCGTGATCCGGCTTGTCCGGCAGGGATGCGAACATGGCGCGATTCTAGGGAAGGAGTTTTGGGCCTCCGTCGTTAGGGAAACTGAGACACTTCGACACCACCGAAACGGAAGGAAGCAATGGCCCTCGAAGTAACGACCTCGACCTTCGACGAGGAGGTCCTCAAGAGCGAGAAGCCCGTTCTCGTGGACTTCTGGGCGGAATGGTGCGGCCCGTGCCACGCCGTCGCGCCCGTGCTCGACCGCATCGCGGCCGAGCGGGAGGACGAGCTCAAGCTCGTGAAGGTGAACATCGACCAGGAGCACGAGCTCCAGCAGCGCTACGGCGTTGCCTCGATCCCGACGATGATCCTGTTCCGCGACGGCGAGCCGTCTGCCGCCGTGATAGGCGCGCAGCCGAAGGGCGCGATCGAGCGCTCGCTCGGACTCGTCGTCGCCGCGTAGCTCTTCCCCTCACTCCCCCCGCGCGAGGCCCGGTGACGCCGGGCCTCGCGTCGCGGGGTCAGTACGGGCGCGGCTCCTGCTCGGCACGCCAGGCGGCGAGCGCGTGCTCGACCGTCGTGAAGGCCAGCTCGTCGGGGCCAGGGAGCGCCGCCGCAGCGAACCAGCGGAGCTCCGCGACGTCGTCCGCGGCCACCGGCTCTTCGCCCTCGACGCGGACGGCCCAGTAGAGGTTCAGCGTCGCCACCGCGTCGGGCGTGTCGCCGTAGACGTCCATCCAGATGCCGACGAACCGCGCAGGGCCCGCTGTCAGCCCGGTCTCCTCGGTGAGCTCCCGCCGGAGTCCGTCGAGCGGGTGCTCACCCTCCTCGAGGAAGCCGCCGGGGCAGTCCCAGAGACCGAGGTACGGCTGGACCGCCCGACGCGCGAGCAGCAACCTGCCCTCACCGTCCTCGAGCAGCGCGCTCACGCACGGCGCGGAGTTCGCGTAGTACGTCGATCCGCACCCGGGGCAGTGCGCCTGGCCGGTCTGCCGCTCGAGCTCGGTGCCGCAGCGGGGGCAGGTCTGCCAGCCGTGGAGGAGAGCCATCGCCTCGCTACCGTATCCCCGTGAGCCCGCGGCACGTCCCGGCCTCGGTGACCGAGCTCTCGCGCGTCGGCCTGCTGACGTCCCTGCCCGGGCAGACGCTCACGCGGCTCGCGGAGCGCATGCGGCGAGAGGAGCTCCCCGCCGGCCGCACCATCGTCTCCGAGGGCGACGGAGGCGACCGCTTCTACGTCCTGCTCTCCGGGCTCGCGGCCGTCACGCAGTCCGACCGCGGCGCTCGGTCGATCCTGCGGCCGGGCGAGACGTTCGGCGAAGTCGCGCTCGCGATGGACGTCCCGCGCACCGCGACCGTGACCACGATGACGCCGTCGGTCGTCGCGAGCTGCGACCGCAAGACCTTCGACGAGCTTCTGCGGCCTCTCTTCGCCGAGGACTGAACGGCGCTCAGGATCGTCTCGGCTCCGCGACCGCGGGCGCCTTCAGGGGTTCGCCCCGCCGGAGGCGGGGATCACGCGGCGGGATTCCGCTCCAGTGGAATCCCGCTTCGCGAGCAAACCCTCAATACTCGTCCCGGGTGACCCGGAGCGCGCCCGCGCTCCAGAAGACGGCGACCCAGACGACCACCGCCGCGGCCGCGGCCGCGAGCGGCGCGCCGTCGTCACCGCCCGTGACGCGGTCGAGTGCGGGGAGCAGCATCAGGTCGCCCAGCGTCTCGCTTGCCGCGCTGACGAGGCCGAGCAGCGGCGCCGCGGCGAAGGCGAAGAACAGCGAGATCGCGACCGCGGCGCCGTTCGACCGCAGCAGCGACCCGATTCCCATCGCGATCACGGCGAAGACGATCGGCCACAGGAGGCACGTCCAGACCACGTCGCCGACCTCGCTGGCCTTCACGTCCGCCTCCCGCTCGTGCGGGAGCAGGAACACGAGCGCGAGGCCGAGCGCGAGCGCCGGCAGGAGCGCGAGCAGCACCGCGGCGACGAGCGCGACCGTCCGCGCGACGTACAGGCCGATCCGGCGGACGCCCGTGAGCACGAGGTACCGCATCGTCCCCTGGGCGACGTCGTACGAGCCCGCGAGCGCGCCGATCACGATCGCGCCGACGCCGCCGAGGAGCCACACGGCGCCCGAGACGCCGTCGAGCATCGGCTGGCCGCCGATCGACGGGTTCCGCCCCGGTCGCAGGCTGTGGACGATCACGAGCACGGCGCCGACGACGATCACCGCGGCGAGCACCACGCCCGCCGTCCCGAGGAAGCTTCCTTTCCGGCCGACGATCGTGCGGAGGAGCGCGCGGGTCACGTCGCCTCGTCCGCGGCAGGCCGCCCCGGCTCCTCGGCGCGGGTGATGTCGAGGAACCGCTCCTCGAGCGACTCCCTCCGCTGGACGATCTCGGCGACGCCGATTCCCGACTCGACGAGCGCGCGCGTGATCGCCATCGAGCTCTCGTCGTCCACGTGCTCGACCGAGACGTCGAGGGTCCGTGGCTCGGAGGCCTGGACGCCGTTCACGAAGCGGAGCGCAGCGAGCACCGCGCGGGCGCGCTCCGGCTCGTCCACCCGGACACGCACGGTGGCGGCGCCGCCCGCGACAAGCTGTGCGACCGTGCCATGGACCACGAGCGCGCCGGTCTGCACGATCGCGATGTCGTCGGCGATCTTCTCGACCTCGTCGAGGAGGTGGGACGAGATGAACACCGTCCTTCCGTCCTGCTCGACGAAGGAGCGGATCATCTGCCGGAACTCGGCCATTCCCGCCGGGTCGAGCCCGTTCGACGGCTCGTCGAGGATCAGGAGCTCCGGGTCGGTGAGCAGGCTTCGCGCGACGCCGAGCCGCTGCCGCATCCCGAGGGAGTACTTCTTCACCGCGGTCCCGGCCGCCCCGACCAGGTCGACCCGCTCGAGCGCCGCGTCGATACGGCCGAAGGCCTCACGGCCGACGAAACCCGCCGCGACCTCGAGGTTCCGCCTCCCCGAGAGGTACGGGTAGAAGCGAGGCTCCTCGACGATCGCACCGACGCCCGCGAGGGCGTGGCGAACGTCCCTCGGCACCTCGCTCCCGCGAACGTGGATCGTGCCGGCGCTCGCGCGGGCGAGGCCGAGCATGCAGCGGATCAGCGTCGTCTTCCCCGAGCCGTTCGGCCCCAGCCAGCCGAGGCAGCGCCCGCGCGGCACGTCGATCGTGACGTCGTCGACCGCCACGGTGCGTCCGAAGCGCTTCGTGACGCCGGCCAGCCGGATGATCGGCTCGCTCGCGCTCAGGTGAGCTCCTCGAGCACCGCGTCGGAGAGCTGCGGCCAGGCGTCTTTCGCCCAGTCACCGAACTCGCGTGTCGTCAGCGCCGCGCAGGCGATGCCGCGCACCGGGTCGACCCAGAGGAACGTGCCGCTCCCGCCGAAGTGGCCGAACGCGGCCGGGGAGGTACGCGAGCCCGACCAGTGCGGGGTCTTCTCCCCCTTGAGCTCCACGCCGAGGCCCCAGTCGAGCGGGCTGAACCGGCCGAAGTCGGGCAGGACGCCGTCGAGGCCGGGGAACTGGACGCGGACCATCTCCTCATGAGTCTCCTCTGCGACGAGCCGGGGCGCGAGCAGCTCCCGTGCGACCGCGAGCACGTCGTCGAGCGACGCGTGCATCCCTGCCCCGGGATGGCCCTCGGGATCGAGCCCGATCCCCAGCGGCTCGACCAGCGCCGCGCGGACGTACTCGGCGAACGGCATCTCCGCGCGCTGTGCCAGGTGCTCGCCGAGCACGCGGAAGCCCTCGTTCGAGTAGATGCGGCGACGGCCGGGCGGGGCGAGCGGCGCTCTCCCTTCGAAAGGGAGGCCCGAGGCGTGCGCGAGCAGGTGGCGCACGGTCGCGCCCTCCGGCCCCGCGGCCTCGTCGAGGTCGAGCACGCCCTCCTCCGCGGCGACGAGCACCGCGAGTGCGGCGACCGGCTTCGAGACCGACGCCAGCCTCACCGCGCGGGCCGTCTCGCCCCGGGTCGCGACGATCTCCGCCGCCCTCGTCACGCCGGCCGCGGCGAACGGCACGTCCCAGGCGTCGATCTGGTGCAGCGCCTCCACGGACGGTCGATACTAGGTGTCACGTGACCGAGCGCAGGCTCATCAGCGGCCACTCGCCGTACGAGGGCGTCGCGGGCTTCTCGCGGGCAGTG
>DATBET010000101.1:0-11520 GCA_036558885.1 Gaiella sp. | reverse complement strand
GCGCTCGTCGTGCTGGCCGTGCCGCCGATCCTGACGAACGCGTACGTCGCGGTCGACGGCGTGCAGACCGAGGCCGTGGAGGCCGCACGCGGGATGGGCATGACCGGAAGGCAGATCGTGACCCGCGTCGAGCTGCCGCTGGCGCTGCCGCTGATCTTCGCCGGGATCCGCACGGCCGTCGTGTTCGTCGTCGCGACCGCCACGATCGCGGCGATCGCGGGTGGCGGCGGGCTCGGCGACATCATCGTCAACCAGGCCGGGTACGGGTTGGAAGGCGTCGTCGGCGCCGCGATCTGCGTCTCCGTGCTCGCCCTCGCGGCGGACGGCGCGGTCGGCCTGCTCCAGCGAGCGCTGACGCCCGCGGGACTGCGGGCGGAGGCGCACTCCTTCGAGCCGGACGTGACGACGGCAGCCGCGCGGCCGATCGAGCGTCCGCTGCCAGAAGTTGGCGGACACACCGGCTAGCCCGCGACGATCCTCTAGGGTCACTCGAGATCGGCCGGAGATCACCCTCGAACCCGGAAGGGGGCACAACCGTGATTCGGAAGCACAACAGGCGTGCCGCAAAGGCCGCGTTCTCGATCGCGCTCGGGGTCGCGCTCATCCTCGGCTTGACGGCCGCGGCGTCCGCCGCGACCAGCGGGGCCGCGGCGCCTTCGGCGGCGAAGGCGACCCCGATCATCGTCGGCACGAAGAACTTCCCCGAGCAGTACGTGCTCGGACAGCTCTACAAGCAGTCGCTCGAGGCGGCGGGCTTCGACGTGCAGTACAAGGAAAACCTCTCCTCGACCGAGCTGATCGACAAGTCGCTGCGCAGCGGCAAGGTCACGATGTACCCGGAGTACACGGGGATCATGCTGTCGGTCACCTTCAAGAAGAAGACGCTGCCCAAGACCGCCGCGGCGACGTACGCGCTCGCGAAGCGGCTCTACGGCCAGCGGGGCCAGACGCTGCTCGCGCAGACGCCCTTCCAGGACGTCGACGTGATCGCGGTGACCCGCGCGACCGCGAAGAAGTACGGCCTGAAGACACTGCGCGACCTCCGCAAGGTGCCCGACCTGAACCTCGCGGCGTTCCCCGAGTGGGAGACGCGCTGGCGCGACCAGATCGGCGCCCGCTATGGGGTCAGCGGCTTCGATTTCGTCCCGCTCGCGGGCATCTCGGCATACCAGCTCCTCGATCAGAAGAAGGTGCTCGCGGCGGACGTGTTCACGACCGACCCGCAGCTCCAGTCGGGCAAGTACGTCCAGCTACGAGACCCGCAGAACATGTTCGGGTTCCAGCACGTCGCGCCGGTCGTGAGCAAGAAGCTCGTCAGCGAGTACGGCGCGAAGTTCACCTCCGCGATCGACAAGGTCACGCGGCTGCTCACCGTGAAGGCGATCGCCGCCATGAACAAGGCGGTCGGGGTCGACAAGAAGCCCGCGGAGGACGTCGCCGCGGCCTTCCTCCAGGCCAACGGCCTCGCGTGAGCCGTGCGGGCCGGGCCCCCGGGGCTTCCCGGAGGCCCGGCCGCAGGGCCTCTAGCCGACCCGCGGCCGCGCCTCGACGAGCGCGGCGACCACGAAGGCGCCCGCGGCGACGAGGACGACCGTCCCGCCGGGCGCGAGGTCGCCGTAGTACGAGAGCACGAGCCCGCAGAGAACGGACGCGAGGCCGATCCCCATCGCGAGGCCGAGCGTCGAGCGGAGGCTCCAGGCGACCCGCTGCGCCGCGAGCACGGGGAGTGCCATCAGCGCGGCGATCAGCAGGATCCCGACGACCCGCATCGAGATCCCGATCGTGAGCGCCGCGAGGACGGCGACGGTCGTGTTGAGCAGGCCGACGCGGACGCCCGCGACGCGGCTCCCCTCGTCGTCGAGCACTGCGCCGACGAGCCCGCGGTAGAGCACCGCAATCGCCGCGAGCGACCCGATCCCCAGCACGAGCACGAGCCAGAAGTCGCTCCAGGTGACGGTGAGGATCGACCCGAAGAGGAACTGGAAGAGGTTCACGTCGAGCCGGCCCGCGCCGGAGACGAGCACGACGCCGAGCGCGATCCCCGTGTAGAAGACGAGCGCGAGCGCCTGGTCGCCCGCCGCGCCGCCGCGGGCCCTGAGCCACTCGATCGCGAGGCCCCCGACCACGGCGAACGCCAGCGCCGTCAGGACCGGCTCGATGCCGAGCAGGTACCCCGCCGCGACGCCTGCGAACGCGACGTGCCCGAGGCCGTCCCCGACGAGAGCCTGGCGGCGCTCGACGAGGAAGAACCCGACCGCCGGCGCCAGCACGCCGACCACGGCGCCGACGGCGAGGGCGAGGCGCATGAACTCGAGCTCGAGCATCAGTGGACGTGGGAAGGGTCGTGCCACAGGGCGGGAAGCGCGGACGGTTCGCCGTCGAACACGATCCGTCCGCGGACGAGGACGAGCCGGGAGACGACGTGCTCGACCGCGCCGAACTCGTGGGACACGTAGAGGATCGTCACTCCGAGCTCCGTTCGCAGCTCGGCGAGCAGCTGCGCGAGTGACTCCTGCGCCCCGGCGTCGACGCCCGTCGTCGGCTCGTCGAGCGCGAGCAGCGCGGGCTCGGCGGCGAGCGCGCGAGCGATGAAGGCGCGCTGCTGCATCCCGCCGGAGAGCCGCCGCAGGGGCGAGCCCGCGCGATCCGCCAGCCCAACCCGGTCGATCGCCTGCTCCACGGCGTGGCGGTCGGCGGCACGGAGTGGGCCGACAGGGCCCCGAACGGCCAGCCTTCCCGTCTCCACCGTCTCGCGGACGGTGACCGGGGTGCCGCTCGAGAGCTGGGCGCGCTGGGCGACGTAGGCGACGCGCGGCGATCCGTGCGAGCCCGGCGGCCGGCCGAAAACGCGAACGGATCCGCCGGTCGGCCGCTCGAGACCGAGTGCCAGGCGGAGGAGCGTCGTCTTGCCGCCGCCGTTGGGACCGGCGATGCCGAGGAATGCGCCCTGCTCCACGACGAGCGAGACATGCTCGAGCGCCGGGGGGCCGCCGCGGTACGCGAACGACACGTCGTCGAGCTCGAGCGCGGGCATGGTCGGTCCTAGCCACATCCGAGCGCCTTCCGGAGCGCGGCGAGGTTCTTCCGCATGACGCCGAAGTAGTCGGTGCCCGAGTCTTCTTCGCCGGGTGTCAACGCTTCGAGCGGATCGAGCGTCGCGGTGACGGCGCCGGCCTCGCGCGCGACCGTGTCCGCAAGCTCGGGAGCGACGAGCGGCTCGGTGAACACCGTCGACGCACCGGTCGCGCGGACGGTGGCGGCAAGCCTCGCCACCGTCGCGGGCGACGGCTCGGCTTCGGGCGCCAGCCCGACGAGCGCGACCTGCCGCAGCGTGTAGCGCGCGGCGAGGTAGCCGAACGCGGCGTGGCTCGTGACGATCGTCCGGCGTTCGCACCGTTCGAGCCCTCGCGCGAGCTCCCGGCCGAGCGCGGCCAGGCGGCGGACGAACGGCTCGGCGCGCGCGGGCTCGCCCAGGGCAGAGGCGATCGCGCGGCTGACCTGGGCGTAGCGGAGCGGGTCGAGCCACACGTGCGGATCGACGTCGTCACCCCTCCCGAGGAGACGGACGTGGTCGAGCACGTCCAGCGACGGGCCGCTTCGGCTGCGGACTGCGTCCTCGACGGCCGGTTGGAACCCGTGGCCCGCGTAAACGACGAGCTTCGCGTCGTGGATCCGGGCGACGTCGCGCGGGCTCAGCTCGAGGTCGTGCGGCTCCTCTCCCGCGCGCGTGAGATCGACGACCTCGACGCCGGGCCCGGCGATCTGCTCGGCCGCGAAGGCAAGCGGGTAGAAGGCCGCGACGACGGTCTCGTCGCCGGACCTGTCCGAGCCGCCGCACCCGGCGAGCAGCAGCGTCGCTCCCGTCGTGACGCACAAGAGAACGATTCTCGAAAACATCTGTGCGCGAGGCTAGCAGACGATGAGAATCGGTATCATCTACTTGATGGGCTGGTCCGAACACGCACTTGCCTCCCTCCAGGAGGCGGGGCTCCGCCGCGGCGGCGCCCGGCGCACGGTGGTCGAGTTCCTCGAGCGACAGGACTGCTGCCGCTCGGCGCAGGAGATCCACGACGGGATCGTCTCCGGTGGCGGTGCGGTCGGCGTCGCGAGCGTCTACCGGACGCTCGACACGCTCGCCGAGCTCCGCCTCGTCCAGCGGGTCGACGTCGGCGACGGCATCGCACGCTTCGAGCCGTTCGGCGGCGAGGACGAGCACCATCACCACCTCGTCTGCGACGACTGCGGCCGCGTCGAGCCGTTCACGGACGCGCCGCTCGAGCAGGCGCTCGCACGCGCCGCTGGGCGCCTCGGCTACGCGCTGGAGCAGCACGAGGTGGTCCTGCGCGGCAGCTGTAGCGACTGCGGCTAGACGGTCGGGCGGTCGCCCGACGTCCCGGCGTGCGCGAGCGAACACGCTGGCGCCGTTCGGCGGTGAGCTCGCGGACGACGATCTGCGCCGAGGCAGTCAGCGGCACCGCGATCAGCGCGCCGACGACGCCGAGGAGCGCCGTGGCGGTGTCAGCGCGCGGCCGCTGCGCTGCGGGCGACCCGCACGTCCCCGGAGACCGTCCGCACGCGGAGCTCCACGGGCTCCTCGCCCTGGCCGGCGGGCTCGTCCCCCACGTCGAGCTCGGAGGTCATCGTGCCGCTCACCGACTGCGCGTCGATCCACAGCACGAGGCCGGGCATGGCCGAGACGTCGACGTCTCCGGAGACCGACGAGACGACCACCTCTGCGCCGACGGCCTCGAGGTCGACGTCACCGGAGATCGTCTTGACGGCCACCGTGCCGGCCGTCTCTCCGAGGCGAACGTCGCCGGAGACGGTACTGACGGCCGCGCTGGCGCCGACCGAGCGGACGTCGACGTCGCCGGACGCCGACTTCGCCGCGAGTGCGGCCTCGACGGCTCCGGCGGTGAGGTCGCCGCTCGCCGTCGTATAGCCCAGCGAGCGCGCGTCCGCCAGGCTCGCGTCTCCCGAGGCCGAGCGGACAGCAACGTCGCCGAGTCGCCCGCGCGCCTCGAGGTCGCCGCCGTGCGTGGCGAACTCGAGATCCGTGCCCTCGGGGCAGCGCACAGTGACGGCGAGCTCGGGCCCGCGGCCCCACGCGATCCCGAGCAGGCCGCTCTCGCGCTTGGGCGCGCGCACCGAGACCTCCTGCCGGTCGCCGCGCTCGACCGCGGTGACGCGGGTCTCGGCCGCCGCCCCGGCGGAGCCGTCGTCGCCGCGGGCCGGTGCCACCTCCACCTCGACCCGCGGCTCGGGCCAGGTCTCCACGGAGAGCGCGCCCGCCGGGATCTCGACCCGCACCGAGGCGCGTCCGGGCGCCTCGAAGGAGTGAAGCTGCGCCTCAGCCACGCCGGACGCGGGGCGGGAGGACGGGGCGGACGTCGCCGCGGACGTCGGCGAGCCTCGGCGGGCGGCGCCGCTCGGCGTCGTCGGGGTCACGCGGATCGAACAGCACGAACGAGAACATCGGGTCTCCTTCCGTCAGCTCCGGGCGAAGCCCTGGAGGCGATTCGACGATTTGCGGCCCGCACGCGGTTCCAGCGCGCGCGAGAGCGCACGGACGATCCAGGCATTGGCCGAGACGCCCTCACGGGCGGCTGCCGCCTCGAGGCTCGCCTTGAGCGACTCGGGCAGCCTGAGGGTGATCCGCGCACTGAGGTCGTCACCGGGGGCGGGCGGCTCCTGGGCGACGTCGGGCTCGCTCACGTAGACGAGCTCGGGGTCCCGCCCGGCGAGCCGCACCTCCACGTGCCCCGATACGAGCTGGCCGTTGAGGGAGACGGCCGCCTCCGAGAGGACGTCCATCAGGCGCAGGCGAAGCGCAGGCTCGGACGCGTCGACGAGACGCCGGAGCGAATCGGCGAGCGCCTCGTCCCCGAGCGCGCTTGCCGTCGCGGCGAGGTCCCTGCGGATCGCGTCGACGTGGATCTCCATACGCACCATTATGACATCATTTTAGTGTCTGTCAAACACCAAGATGAATCTGCAGTGCTGTCGAGCCTGCGCGAGCGCCCGGGAGGACTCCACGGCGCGCCGCGGTATCCGTGTGCGCCGGCCGAGAGGCCGGTCCGTCACCCATGGCCGACCAGCAGCTCAGATTCCTCCGGGCCGACGCCCGGGTCTCCCGGTTGGCGGCGCTCGCGCCGGTCGCCGCCGCGCTCGAGCAGTGGGGCGACGGCGTCTGGCACGACATCGGCCGGGTCGGCTTCGCCCTCCTGTGGTTCGCGCTCCTCGCGATCGTGCTCGCCGAGGTAGCGGTCACGCTGCGACTTTCCCAGAACCGAATGAGAGCGATCCTCTGGCTCGCGCTCGTCGCGCTCGCGAACCCCGGGTCGCCTCCCCTGATCGAGTCGCTCCTCGGCCTGAGGATCGCCCGCGCGGTCCGCCTGCGGCACGAGTTCGCCGAGTCGGTCGGGCGCGCGGTGTTCTCGGGCAGGGGTCTTCGGTTCGTCTCGGCCGTGAGCGCGCTCGGGATCTTCGCCCTCGGCTGGCTGTTCAGCGCCGTCGAGACGACGCAGCATCTCTCGGTCGGCGACGGTGTGTGGTTCGCCCTCGTCACCGCGGCGACCGTGGGCTACGGCGACATCGTGCCGACGAACACGGTCGGCCGGTTCATCGCAGCGGCGCTGATGATCCTCGGGCTGTTCGTCGTGGGCCTGCTCACGGGTGCCGTCGCCGAGCGGTTCACGCGGAACAAGCCGAGGGACGGGGACGTCGCCGGGCGCCTCGACGAGCTCGCGGCCCGGCTCGAGCGCATCGAGTCGAGCCTGGGCCGCCGCGACTAGCGGCGCCCCGGGTGAGCGCCGGCACGGCGCTGCGTGGTTGTCTTCCAGCGTGGGCGAGACGCAGGTCACGTACGTCGGCCACGCGACGGTGCAGATCGCCCTCGACGGGGTGCGGCTGCTCACCGACCCGCTGCTAAGAACGCGGGCGGGCCACCTGCGGCGGCGCGGCAAGGTCGACGCCGCGGCTTTGCGGGGGATCGACACGATCCTGATCTCCCACGCGCACTACGACCACCTCGACATCCCGTCGCTGGAGCGCCTCGGCCGCATCACGCCGATCGTGGTGCCGCGAGGCTGCGGCGCGCTCGTGCGGAGACGGAGCTTCGCGCACGTGCTGGAGATCGATGCGGGCGAGCGGATCACGGTGGGCTCGCTGTCGGTGACCGCGACCCTCGCCGAGCACGGCGGCAAGCGCGGCCCGTTCGCCACCGGGCCCGCGCTCGGCTACGTCGTCGAGGGCTCGAGCCGCATCTACTTCGCCGGCGATACCGACCTGTTCCCCGCAATGGCCGAGATCGGCGAGGGCCTCGATCTCGCGCTCGTCCCGATCTGGGGCTGGGGGCCGAGCCTCGGCCGCGGGAAGCACATGGACCCCGAGCGAGCTGCCGAGTCGCTGACTCTGCTCCGGCCGCGTGTCGCCGTGCCTATCCACTGGGGCACGTACCACCCGCTCCATCTCGGCTTGCGCGAAGCGCCGCGCTACCTCCGTGAGCCGGTCGAGCGTTTCGTCCGGGCGGCGGCGGACGCTGCGCCGAACGTGGAGGTGCGCGTGCTGCGGCCGGGCGAGACGCTCTCGCTCGCTGGCCGGTAGGGATAGCCGCACTGCCCGAGTCCACCCGCCGCGGATAGGGTTTCGATGTCCGATCGCAGGCAGCGCCGGTCGGGCGCTTTCGCGAGGGCGGGCCGCGGGCCGGTTTTCGCACGCGTGCGCCCGGCGCGAGAAGGAGCCATCCGCACGTGAGCACCGTCGACCCACCCGATCTCCCGCTCTGGCAGACCGTCCGGCATCTGTACCCGCTCTGGCGGGCACAGTGGCGCCTGGTCTCGCTCGGGCTCGCGTGCGCGCTCGCGTTCACCGCGCTGACGCTCTCGATCCCGATCCTCGTGCAGCGGACGATCGACGAGGCGATCGACGGGCCCGACCACTCGCTGCTCGTCCCGTACCTGGCCGCGATCGTCCTGATCGCGGTGCTGCGCTTCGGCGTGAACTTCTCGCGCCGCTACGCCACCGCACGCGTGGGCATCGCCGTCGAGGCCCGGCTTCGCTCGCTTCTCTACGACGCGTACCTCCGCTACCCGCGCGCCTTCTACGACCGCCACGCGACGGGCGAGGTGATCTCGCGGGCGACGAACGACATCTACCCGGTGCGGTACTTCGTGGGCTGGGGCGTCGTCCAGGCCATCCAGAGCACGATGATGCTCGTCGGCGCGGCGATCGTGCTCGTCGTGGTCGATCCGCTCCTCGCGCTCACCGCGGCGCTCGCGATGCCGCCGATCGCGATCCTGACGTACTTCTTCGCGCACCGGGTCTTCCCGATCTCGCGCGAGGTGCAGCGGCGGAAAGGCCACCTGACGGAGGCCTCGGACGAGGCCGTGGTCGGGATCGAGATGGTGCAGGCGTTCGGCCGCGAGGACGACGTCCGCGACCGCTTCCACGGCCGAGCGGAGGCCGTCCGCAGCGAGACGATGCGGCAGGCCTCCGTCGAGGCCCGTTTCCTCCCGGGGCTCATCTTCCTCCCGACGCTCGGCATCGCCGCCGTGCTGCTCGTGGGGGGCCACCAGGCGATCGACGGCGACCTGACGATCGGGCAGTTCACGCTCTTCGTGACGCTCCTCCTGCAGCTCGTCTGGCCGCTCGAGGCGCTCGGGTGGATCATCAACCTCGCCCAGCGCGCCACGGCCGCCGCGTCCCGCAGCTTCGCCTGGCTCGACGGGATCGCGCCGCTCCCCGAGCGCGCAGATCCTGCGCACCTGCCGGAAGGCCCGCTGCCCGTGCGGCTCGAGAACGTCCGCTTCCGTTACGCGAGCGGCAGCGAGGTGCTGTCGGGGATCGACCTCGAGGCCTCGCCCGGGGAGATCGTCGCCGTCTGCGGGGCGACCGGCGCCGGCAAGACGTCGCTGCTCAACCTCGTCCCCCGCTTCTACGATCCCACCGCCGGCCGGGTGCTGCTCGGCGGCGTCGACGCGAGGGACCTCGCGCTCGCGGAGCTGCGCCGGTCGGTCGCGATCGTCACGCAGAAGCCGGTCCTGTTCTCGATCCGGCTGCGGGACAACCTGCTCGGCGGGCGCCCCGATGCCGACTGGAGCGAGGTGCTCGACGCATGCGAGGTCGCGGGCGTGGCGGCCTTCGTGGACGAGCTGCCGGACGGCTACGACACGCTGATCGGCGAGCGCGGTGTGAACCTCTCGGGCGGGCAGCGCCAGCGCGTCGCGCTCGCGCGCGCCCTCGTGGCGAACGCGCGCGTCATGGTGCTCGACGACCCGATGTCCGCCGTCGACACGGAGACGGAGCGCCATCTCGTCGAGCACCTCCGCCCCGCCGTGCGGGGCAAGACGGTGCTGATCTCCGGCCAGCGGCTCTCGACCGTGCTCGTCGCCGATCGCGCCGTCGTGATCCAGGACGGCCGGATCGTCGAGGAAGGCGCGCCCGAGGCGCTTCTGGTCGCGGGCGGCCCGTTCGCCCAGCTCTTCGGCGAGGAGGCGCTCGCGGCATGAGGGGCGTACGCCACGACGGCCTCCTGCGGCTGCTCCCCTACACCGCGGGCAGGCGCCGGCGGCTGACGCTCGTCCTGCTGCTGGCGGGGATCTCGGCGGCCGCGCCGGTGGCGGGCTGGCACGTCGTGGGCGACGCGATCGACAACGGCATCCGGGCCGGCGACGAGGCCCGCCTGCTGCGCGACGTGCTCCTGTACGTCGCGATCGGCGCCACCGCGTGGATCCTGGGCACCGCCACGTGGCTGATGCTCGCGGGCATCGGCCAGCGGATGGTGCTCGACGTGCGACGCGACCTGTTCGAGCACCTCACCTCGCTCTCGCTCCGCTACTTCTCCGAGCAACGGGCGGGCTGGATCATCGCCCGCCTGACGAGCGACGTCGACGCGCTGTCCGACGTGCTCAACCAGGGCCTCACGACGCTCGTCGTCAACACGCTGACGCTGGTGGCGGCGATCGGCGGCCTGTTCCTGCTCGACTGGCGCCTCGGGCTCGTGGCGCTCCTCGTGCTGCCGCCCGGGATCCTCGTCACGCGCTGGTTCCAGCGGACGTCGCATGCGGCCTTCTCCGACGTCCGCACGCGGATCGCGGCCGTCACGGCGCAGCTCGCGGAGTCGGTCGCCGGGATGGCGGTCGTCCAGGCGTTCACCCGCGAGCGCGCCTTCCAGCGTGAGTTCGAGTCGCTGAACGAGGCGAACCGCGTCTCGAACGCGTACGCCCAGAAGCTCTCCTCGGTGTTCTTCCCGGCGATCGAGCTGCTCGGGGTCGTCGCGCAGGTCGCGGTCCTCTTTGCGGGGGCGCGGATGATCGACGCGGGCACCCTCGAGATCGGCACGCTGATCGCCGCCGCGGGGATGCTCTCGCTCGTGTTCCAGCCACTCCAGGAGCTGTCGGAGCTCTACGGGCAGGTGCAGGCCGCGAGCGCGGCGATGGGGAAGATCTCGACGGTCCTCGACGCCGTGCACGACGTGACCGACCGCCCCGGGGCGCGTGCCCTGCCGAGGATCGACGGGCGACTGGAGCTCGACCGCGTCGTCTTCGCCTACGGCGCGGAGCCCGTGATCCACGGGCTCGAGCTGGACGTCCCCGCGGGCGGCTGTATCGCCCTGGTCGGCGAGTCCGGCGGCGGCAAGTCCACGACCGCGAAGCTCGTCGCCCGCTTCTACGACCCCGATGCGGGCGCGGTTCGCGTGGACGGCGTCGACCTGCGCGACGTGCGTCTGCGCTCGTACCGCCGCCAGCTCGGCGTCGTCCTCCAGGACCCGTTCCTCTTCAGCGGCACGATCGCCGACAACCTGCGGTTCGCGCGGCCGGACGCGACCGACGCCGACATCGCCGCGGCGGCGCAGGCGATCGGCGTCGACCGGATTGCGGCGCGGTTCGAGGACGGCCTCGAACACGTCGTCCGCGAGGGCGGCTCGGGACTGTCAGCCGGTGAGCGCCAGCTGATCTCGATCGCGCGTGCGCTCGTCGCGGACCCGCGCATCCTGATCCTCGACGAGGCGACGTCGAACATCGACCGGCCGAGCGAGGTGCTGATCGAGCGCGCGTTCGACACGCTGCTCCGCGGGAGGACGTCGCTGATCATCGCGCACCGCCTCGCGACGGTCAGGCGGGCGGACGAAATCGTCGTGCTCGAGCACGGGCGGATCGCCCAGCGCGGGACCTACGACGAGCTGATGGAGACGGACGGGCCGTTCAGGCGGCTCGCGACGACGCTCGAGGGCGCCGACGCGCGCCGGGCCGCGTAGGCCTCACTCGCCCCAGTCGAAGTCGCGCGAGCGGCCCCAGAGCCCCTCGTCGGGCCCTGCGCCCTCGGCGACCTCGTCCTCACCGGGCCACGGGAGCGGGGAGACGGGCTCGGGTGCCTCGACGCCGTCGAGCGTCTCCTCGAGCCGCGCCTGCTCCTCGGACTTGAACAGGGGGTGGTTCTCGAACGGGTCCTCGACCGAGTAGCGGTCGAGCGGCATCGCGCCGTCGAGGCCGGCGTTTCGCTGCTTCAGGTCGAGATGCT
>DATBET010000100.1:0-5793 GCA_036558885.1 Gaiella sp. | reverse complement strand
CGCGCTCGTGATGGCCGCCGTTCGCGAGCACGGCGCCGTCCTTCAGCAACGCGAGCGCGTCCAGCGGGACCGCGTCGACGGCGCCCGTGGCGGTGATCACGACGTCGGCGTCGGGCAGCGCATCCTCGAGCCGTGCGACGCGGTGCCCGTCCATGTGGGCCTCGAGCGCCGGGACCGGGTCGACCTCGACGACCGTAACGCGACCACCTGCCCCGTGCGCGTACCGCGCGAGCCCCTTCCCGACCCATCCGTAGCCGACGATGCAGAACTCGCGTCCGGCGAACGTGAGGTTCGTCAGCCGGTCGATCGCGGCGAGCGTCGATTGGCCCGTGCCGTAGCGATTGTCGAAGAGGTGCTTGCAGCGCGCGTCGTTGGCGGCGATCGCCGGGAAGGTCAGCCGCCCGGCCGCCTCCATCGCCCGCAGGCGCGCCACGCCGGTCGTCGTCTCCTCGGTGACCCCGCGAAGCTCGCTCGCCAGCGCCGGGCGGTGCTCGACGATCCGCGAGGTCAGCTCGCAGCCGTCGTCGACGACGATCTCGGGCGCGGTGTCCGCCACTGCGAAGAGGTCGGCGTCGAACTCCTCGCGAGACGCGCCGTGTCGAGCGTGCACCTCGAGCCCGCGGGCGACGAGCGCGGCGCAGATCGCGTCCTGCGTCGAGCCCGGATTCGAGCCCGAGACGACGACCTCGGCGCCCGCTTCGGCGAGGAGCAGCGCGAGGTACGCGGTCTTCGCCTCGAGGTGGACGACCACGGCGACGCGCCGGCGCTGGAGCACGCCGTCCGCGAGGCGCTCGCGCGCGAGGCGGTTCAGCACCGGCGAATGGCGCTCCACCCAGCGGATCCGCTGCTCGCCGATCGGTGCGAGCGTCGGGTCGGCGATGCGGGACCGGGAGGCGGGGCTCATGGCGCTCGATGAGTTGCGACTCAGATCTTGCGCCGCGGCCGCACCGGGCCCCACTTCGAGTTGCGCCGGCGCGAGGAGTAGACGAGCTTCGGCGCGGCGGTCCTCATCCCCGTCTCCGCGAACGTCTCGTGCTGGCCGTTCAGCCGCGCGACGCGGCTCATGTCGGCCTGCTGCTCGGGGAGGACGAGGGTGACGCCGGTGCCCGAGCGCCCCGCGCGCCCCGTACGACCGACACGGTGCGTGTAGGACTTCCCGTCCTCGGGCGGATCGAAGTTGATCACGTGGGTGACGTTCTCGAGGTCGAGCCCGCGGGCCGCGACGTCGGTCGCGATCAGGGTCGTCACCTTCCCGCTCTCGAAGCGCTCGAGCGCGCGCTGGCGGCTCGACTGGTTGAGGTCGCCGTGCATCGCGGCGGCCCGCACACCGCGCTGCTCGAGCCGGCGTGCGAGCCGGTCTGCGCCGCGCTTCGTGCGGACGAAGACGAGCGCGAGCCCGCGCTCGCCCTCGAGCAGCTCGATCAGCGTGTCGAGCTTCCCCTCCTGCGTGACAGGGACGAACCGGTGGTCGATCTCGCCCGGAGCGTGCTCGGTCGGCAGCGCGGCCTCGATGCGGACTGGCGACTGCGTGTAGGCCCGCGCGAGCTCGCCCACTTCGCCGTCGAGAGTCGCGGAGAAGAACATCGTCTGCCGCTCGCGCGGCAGCCGCTTGACGATCCGGTCGACCTGCGGCTTGAAGCCCATGTCGAGCATGCGGTCGGCCTCGTCGAGCACGAGGAGCTCGACGGCGTCGAGCGTGATCAGCCGCCGGTCGAGCAAATCCTGGAGGCGGCCGGGCGTCGCCACGACGACGTGCGCGTCTCGGGCGGCGTTCGCTTGCGGCCGGAGCGAGACCCCGCCGTACACGGCGGCGACCTTCACGTCGCGGACCCGCGCGAGCCCGGCGATCTCCTCGGTCACCTGGAGCGCGAGCTCCCGGGTGGGCACGAGCACGAGCGCGGCGGGGCGCGCGTCGTCGAGCGGCACCCGCACGACGAGCGGGAGCGCGAACGCGAGCGTCTTGCCCGAGCCGGTCGGCGACTTCGCGAGGAGGTCCGTGCCGGCGAGGGCCGGCGGGATCGCCCGCGTCTGGATCTGGAACGGAGTGGTGATGCCGCGCTCCGCGAGCGCTGCAGTCAGCTCCGCGCTCACGCCGAGCGCGGCGAACGTCTCCTGTGACATGTGACTCCTGTGGATTGGGTGGAACTGGCTCGAGACCTACGACACTCGAGCCCACGAGGAGTCGAACGAAGCGGATCTCACGGGCCGACCGGGCGGCCGACCGTGCCGGGAACGGTAGCAGCAGGCCCGGCGGACACCGCCTGTAGGCTCGTGCGATGGCACCGATCTCGTTCGCGCGCGGCGCTCCGTCGCCTGCGTGCCTCGACGCCGGGCTGCTGGCCGGGTGCGCCACGGCGGCGCTCGAGCGGGACGGGGCGGCGATTCTCTCCTACGGGCAGGGTGGTGGCTACGGCCCGCTGCGCGAGCTGCTCGGCGACCGGCACGGCGTCGACCCGGCACGCGTCTTCGCGACGACAGGCGGGCTGCAGGGCTTCGTCCTCTACGCGACCGTCCAGCTCCTGCGTCGCCCCGGGCGCGTGCTCGTCGAGGCACCGACGTACGACAGGCCGCTCAAGCTGCTGCGCTGGGCGGGCGCCCGGGTGGTCGCCGTCCCGATGGACGACGAGGGCCTCGACCCGGACGCGCTCGAGGCGGAGCTCGCACGCGGCGGGGACGTCTCGTTTCTCTACACGATCCCGACGTTCCAGAACCCGAGCGGGCGCACGCTCGGCGAGGACCGCCGGAGCCGGATCGTCGAGCTCTGCGCGAGCCACGACCTCCACGTGCTCGAGGACGACCCGTATGGGCTCGTCCGTTACTCCGGCGACCCGCATCCCTCGCTCCACGCGCTCGAGGGCGGTGAGCGCGTCACGTTCACCTCGTCGTTCTCGAAGACCGTGGCGCCGGGACTGCGCGTGGGCTGGTTCGTCGTGCCCGAGGCGATGCGGGCCGATTACGACGACCGGGCGGTCTCGACGTACATCTCGCCGCCGCTCCTGCCGCAGGCGATCGTCCACGAGCTCTTCGCGCGCGGCGAGTTCGAGCCGAACCTCGACCGGATCCGGGGCATCCTCGGCGCGCAGCGCGACGCGATGCTCGCGGCGCTCGACGCGGAGCTCGCGGGGCGCGCGGAGTGGAGCACGCCCGACGGCGGCTACTTCGTCTGGCTCACGCTCGGTGACGAGGTGGACGCGACCGCGCTGCTCGGCCGGGCGACGGAGGCAGGGGTGACCTTCGTCCGCGGCGCCGACTTCTTCCCAGACGGCGGCGGGGAGAGCGCCGCCCGCCTCGCGTTCTCCTACGAGCCCCCTGAGCGCATCACGCAGGGCGTCGGGCTGCTCGCCTCACTGGTCTAGCGCGGGCTACTTCCCTCGGCTCCGCCACCAGCGCGGGCCGATCCGGCCGAGGACGGCCCCGAGCGCCATGCTGAGGAGGATCAGCCAGATGAGCCTCGTGTTCACCGAGAAGAAGACGAAGCTCACTTCCTGCTTGCTCGAGTTCAGGAGGAGGAAGAGCGCCGCATAGACGGCGACCGCCCCCCAGAGGATCAGCTTCCAGCGGGGTGTGCTCGAGGTCGCCGACGCCTGAGGCTCTCGCTCGTCCGCCACCCGCCGATCCTACGCGCTCGCCACGCGGGCGAGGTGCGCGACCGGCGGCCGGAGCACCAGGCGGGGCTGCGGCGGAGGAGTGAGGTGGCCGACCGCCGCCCGGAAGGTCGGGCACGGCGTGTTGCCCGGGAGTGCGCAGAGTCCTGCCTGGCGGAAGTAGCAGTCCTCGCACGTCGCCGCCGAGCGCTTACCCATCGTCCCCTCTTCGGTTGCTTGTCCTGGCCGCCGCTTGAGACAGCGGCCATTCTGGTCTCGGCGGGGCCGTCCCGCAACCCCTCGCAGGACGAACTTCCCGCAATTTGCGCGTGTCGTCCGACCGGGAGAAATACCTGCAAACCCGCTATTTTCGCGCGAGCGTTTTCAGTGCCTGCAACGCCTGTCGAAAACTCTCCACAGGGATGATGCGCAACCCCCCTGCATAGCGGCGCGCCGTCTCCGCGTTTTCCCCAGCCGGAACGAGGAAGACGTCGGCCTTCGCACGCCTCACCCCGATCGTCTTCTGCTCGAGGCCGCCGACCGGCGTCACCGAGCCGTCGAGCTGGATCTCCCCCGTTGCCGCCACGCGGAGACCGCGATCGACGTCCTTGCCGAGCTCCTGGTAGACCTGCAGCGCGAACGGCAGGCCCGCCGAAGGGCCGCCCACGTCGCCGAGGTCGATCTGCACCTTGCGCGGCAGGGTGATTCTCGCATCCTCGCTCACATCGATGCCGACGATCGCGCGGCCGGGCTGCGCCGGCGAGGGGATCGTCTTCACCGAGCGCACCAGCGTCTGCCCGTCCCGGCGCAACCGGAGCCCGACCGTGTCGCCCGGCTCGAGGGAGCCGAGTGCCGCGCGCAGCTGGGCCACGGTGCGCACGGGACGGCCTGCTGCCTTCAGGATGACGTCCCCGCTCCTGAGGGCGGTCGCGGCGGGAGCGTCGATCGCGACGGCCTCCACGAGCACGCCCGTCGGGGTCGCCTGTACCGGATAGCCGGCGGCCTTCAGGGCCACGGCCGCCGCGACCCGCTCGGAGCGGTCCATCTCGGCGCGCGCCTGCACCCGTCTGTCCGCGAACGACTCGCCCGGCGCCGTCACGGCGTGTTGCGGAACGAGGCTCGAGCCCTCGGGCTGGAGGAAGGGGAGGAGACGCTCGAGCCAGCGCGCCTTGCGCAGGGAGACGTCCACGAAGTAGATGCCTCCGCCGTCCGCCGGCTCTTTTCCTCCCTCGACCGTGACCTTGGTCGCGACCGGCTGGGCGGTGTCGGGGATGAACAGGAAATCCCCCGAGGACAGCGTGGCCGCCGCGAACACCACCACGGCGAGCAGCGTCCCTCCGGCGAGGAGGAGGGAGAGGGGAGGGGGGCGCAGGCGGGCCATCGCGGCGGACGTCTCTCGGCGGCCTAGAGCAGGGAACGCGTGAGCCCGCCGTCGACGGGAATCACGGCGCCGCTGACGTACGAGGCACGCTCCGACGCGAGGAACGCTGCCACCGCCCCGATCTCCGCGGGGTCGCCCAGGCGGCGGAGGGGGATGCGCGCCAGGGCTTCTGCAGACGGCCCGTCGTCTCCGTACACCTCGCGGATGCGCTCCGTGTCGATCGAGCCCGGCGCGATGGCGTTGACGGTGACCCCGTCGGGGCCGAGCTCCCGCGCGAGCGTCTTCAGCCAGCCGATCACGCCGGGCCGGACGGCGTTCGAAAGCGCGAGCCCGTCGATCGGCTCCCGGACGGAGGACGACTCGATCGCGACGATGCGACCGCGGCCGCCCGCCCGGAGGTGCGGCAGGCAGTGTCCGACGAGCGCGACGTGCGAGGTGAGCAGCAGCGCGACCGCCTCTTCGACGGCGGCCGCGGTCAGTGACGCGGCAGTTGCGGGCGGGGGCCCGCCGCCGTTCAGGACGAGAATGTCGAGGGCACCGAACGCGCCGATCGTCGCCTGCACGAGCCGCTCGAGGTGCTGGGGGATCGTGAGGTCGCCCTGGACGGCGAGCGCGCCGATGCGGTCCGCCTCGCGCTCGAGCACCTCCCGGCGCCGTGCGAAGAGGGCGACGTTCGCGCCCTCGGCGGTGAGCGCCTCGGCGACCGCGAGGCCCATGCCCGAGGAGCCGCCGCAGACGATCGCCGTCCGTCCCTCGAGGCCGAGCTCCATGGCGCGAAGGCTACCCGGGACGCGGTTCAGACCCTGTGAAGCTCGCGTATGGAGTCCC
>DATBET010000099.1:0-20111 GCA_036558885.1 Gaiella sp. | reverse complement strand
CGACTATTGAAAGCACTGCGGAGCCGCGCCCGCTCCTGGCGTCAGGGCGCAAAGCAAACGGGGGACCGTGCTCGAGTCTTTCATTCGAAAGGCCGTGGCCGCCGGGCTGCACAAACCGGCGTTCTCGGCCCTGGTCATCGGCTCAGGGGCCCTTGCGGGCTTCCAGCTCGGACGGCAGGGGCGGTTCTTCTCCGCCCTCGCGTTCTCGATCTCGATGTCCGCTGTCGCGGCGCTCGCCGCCTGGCTCCTCACGCGGCGCATGCGCATGGCCGAGCGCGAGGCGCTGCGGGACCCCCTGACGGGCCTCCCCAACCGGAAGCTGCTCGAAGACCGCATCGAGCAGGCCCTCGCGCGCTCGCGGCGCACGGGCGAGGCGTTCGCGTTGATGGTGGTCGACCTCGACGGCTTCAAGAGCGTGAACGACGCCTGGGGGCACGAAGCAGGAAACGCCGTGCTCCGCTCGATCGCGCGACGGCTGCACGCGGCCGTCCGCGAGAGCGACACGGTGGCGAGGATCGGCGGTGACGAGTTCGTGATCCTCTCGCTCGGCACCCAGCAGGACGCGGAGGCGGCGGCGCTCGTGGGGCGACTCCGGCAGACGCTCCGTCGGCCGCATCACGTCGACGGAAGCCCCGTGGAGCTCGACGCCTCCGTCGGCTGGGCGCTGTTCCCGCAGGACGGCCTCGCGCCGAGCGAGCTCCTCGCACAGGCCGACGGGCAGATGTACGCGACGAAGCGCGACACCAGCGACGAGTCGGTGGTCGAGCGGCGTGCGCCGGACGCGAACATCGTGCGCGACCTCGAGCTCGCGCTCGCGCACAACGAGATCGTCGTCCACTACCAGCCGATCGTCGACCTCCGCTCGGGGGCGGTGCGGGCGGTCGAGGCGCTCGTCCGCCGCGCCCACTCGGACCGCCTCGTCGGGCCGTCGAGCTTCATCCCCCAGGTCGAGCGATCGCCCGTCGTCCGCGCGCTGACGCTGGCGGTGGCCGCGGATGCGCTCAAGCGGCTCGTCGAATGGGAGGAGCGCGGGCACCCCCTCGAGGCGGCCGTCAACGTCCCCTACCGGATGCTGGACGACGAGGAGCTGATCGCGGGGCTGCACGGCCTCCTCGAAGCAGCTCGAATCGAGCCCCGGCGCCTGACGCTCGAGGTCGTGCCGTCGGGACCTGGCGCCGGGGCGAGCATCGAGGGCAGGCACCTCGCCGAGCTCCGAAGCCTCGGCGTGCGCCTCTCGCTCGACGATCTCGGCCGCGCCTCCTCCATCGCGGCGATCCGCGCCCTGCCGCTCGACCAGGCGAAGATCGACGCGATGTTCCTCCACAACGTCGCGCGCGACTCCCGCTCGCAGGCGATCGTCAAGTCGCTCGTGGAGCTCGCCCACGCGCTCCGCCTGGAGGTCGTCGCGGAGGGCATCGAGACGCGCCTCGCGTGGGACACTGCGGCGCGGCTCGGGTGCGACCGCGGACAGGGCTACTACCTCGGCCACCCCGTCGCGGCGCACGAGCTCGCGGAGTGGCTCGAGCGCGAGTGGCCGGTCGTCAGCATCGCGGGATGACGGCCGCTAGCGAGTGGCGCCGGGCCGCCAGAGCGGCTCGGCCTGGCCTGACAGCGCGTTCGCCGCACGGGCGAGCACGAAGAGCAGGTCCGAGAGGCGATTGAGGTAGACCGCCGTCTGCGGCCCCAGCTCGTGCTCCTGCGCCGCCCGGAGCGTCTCGCGCTCGGCGCGGCGGCAGATCGTCCGCGCGACGTGGAGCCCGGCGGCGGCGCGCGTTCCACCCGGCAGGACGAAGCTCTTGAGCTCGGGCAGCTCCGCGTTGAAGCGGTCGCAGTCCTGCTCCAGATGGTCGACCTGCGCCTGCTCGACCCGCAGCCTCTCCCCCGCGCCGAGCGGCACCGACAGGTCCGCGCCGACGTCGAAGAGCTCGTTCTGGACCCGCTCGAGCACCGGGCGGAGCTCGTCGGGCGGACCGTCGGCCAGCACGACGCCGATCGCGGAGTTCAGCTCGTCGACGGTTCCGTAGGCAGCGAGGCGCCGGTCGAGCTTGGACACGCGCGAGCCGTCGCCGAGCGACGTCTGCCCCGCGTCTCCGCCGCGCGTGTAGATCTTCGTGAGGCGGACCGGCTCGTCCTTCGCGCGCGGCATCCGCTCAAGGCTATCCCCGGAGGCTGCCGGCGGACGCCGCCGCCAGGCTGCGCTCAGCGTGGCGCAGGAGGTCGCGCGCGATCACGATCCGCTGGATCTCGCTCGTCCCCTCGTAGATCTCTGTGATCTTCGCGTCGCGGTAGTAGCGCTCGGCGGGGAACTCGCGCGTGTAGCCGTAGCCGCCGAGCACCTGAATCGCGTCGCGGCTCGCCTCGACGGCGACGCGCGAGGCGAAGAGCTTCGCCATCGCGCCGTCCGGGCCGTGCGGGAGGCCGGCCTGCTTGCGCCAGGCAGCCCGCCAGGTCAGCTGGCGCGCGGCCGCGATCTGCGTCGCCATGTCGGCGAGGGTGAACTGGATCGCCTGGAAGTCGGCGATCCGCTTGCCGAACTGCTCCCGCTCCAGCGCGTACGCGCGGGCAGTGTCGAGCGCCGCCTGCGCGATGCCGACCGCCTGCGCGGCGATCCCGATGCGACCGCCGTCGAGCGTCGCCATCGCCACCGCGAACCCCTTGCGCTCCTCGTGGAGCAGGCGGTCGCGGTCGACGACGACGCTGCCGTCGAGCCGCAGGTCGGCGGTCGACGACGAGTGCAGCCCGAGCTTCTCCTCCTCGCGGGTCACCCCGACGTGCTCCGGGCCGAGGAGGAAGGCGGAGACGCCGCGTGCGCCCGCCGTCTCCGTGTCGGTCCGGGCGAAGAGCAGGAAGGTCGACGCGTGGCTCCCGTTCGTGCACCACTGCTTCGACCCCGTGATGCGCCAGCCGTCGCCCTCGGGCACGGCGGTCGTGCGGAGCGAGCCGGCATCGGAGCCGGAGCCGGGCTCGGTCAGCGCGAACGCGCCGAGACCCTCGCCTCGCGCGAGCGGCGGCACGAAGCGCTCCCGCTGCTCGTCCGTGCCGAAGGCGACGATCGGCAGCGTCGCCGCGCTGGTGTGCACCGCGACGGTCACCCCGACGCCCGCGTCGCCGCGCGAGAGCTCTTCCAGCACCAGCACGTACGAGACGAAATCGGCACCCGCGCCACCGAGCTCCTCCGGCACGCAGACGCCCATCAGCCCCAGCGCGCCGAGCTTTGCGAAGAGCTCGCGCGGGAACCGGTGCTCGCGGTCCCAGTCGGCCGCGTGCGGCGCGATCTCGGTGTCCGCCACCTCGCGCGCGAGCGCCTGGATCTCCCGCTGCTCGTCGGTCAGGGAGAAGTCCACGGCGGCAGTGTAGGCGTGCCCGGCTCGGGTCGGACCTACCGGTGCCGCCAGGGGCGAGCGTGCCGCTTGACGGTGCGGGCCAGGCCGTCAGGCGTGGCGAGGCGGCGCAGCCGTCCCGCCGACAGCTCCGTGCAGAGCACCGCCGAGGCGGCCGGCCCACGGTCGCCGTAGCCGACACCCTCCGCGTGAAACGCCGGCGCGGCCCGCCAGCCCTCCTCCGTCAGCTCGTACGCCTCCTGCTCTTCGACGAAGAACCCGGCCGACGTGAACACCCCGGTCCACCCGCCCACGTCGTCCAGGCGGAACCAGCCTCGCTCGCCGGGCTCGCCGAGCGGGACGGTGACGAGGAGGGTTCCCTTCGGCCGCAGCACGCGACCGAGCTCGCGCAAGCCGTCCACGCGAGAGCCCGAGTCGTCCTCGGCCGGGAGCCCGTACCCCGTGTTGTCGGCGCCGACGTGCTCGAGCGTCGAGACGAGCAGCACCTGGTCGACGCTGTCGTCCGGGAGCGGCAGCGCGCGGACGTCGGCGGTGATCCGCTCCATGCCCTCCACGTCGCGCTCGGCCAGGTCGACGCCGACGAGCTCGACGCCCGCCCGCAGGAGCCCGGCGACGTAGACCGGCTCCGCGTACGCATAGCCGACCTCGAGGACGCGACCCTCGAGCACGAGGCGGGAGAGCACCCAGGGGATCTCGACGACTCGCTCGTCCGTGCCGCCCGGCGCCTGGAGCCACGAGAGCCGCTCGCCACGGGCGCGGGCGCCGAGACCGAGCGCGACCGCGTCGTCGAGCTCGCGGACGCGAACGGCCTCGGGCGCTGACGCGAGCTCGTGCAGGAACGTCGCGCGGGAGAGGGTCCCGTCGGCGAGCATCCCCAGCGCCCGGGTGCGCGACTCGCCGTCCACCGGCCGCCGCAGGATCTCGCGGAACGCGCGCTCGACGAACTCCTCGTCCGACCCTGCCTGGGCATCGAGCGACGCTGCGACCTGCGGGTCCATCGCCCGCTCAGCCGTGGGTGTAGTCGTAGAAGCCGCGCCCCGATTTTCGTCCCAGGCGGCCCGCCGCGACGTAGCGGCGCAGGAGCGGGCACGGCGCGTACTTCGGGTCGCCGAGCCCCTCGTGCAGCACCTCCATGATCGCGACGCACGTGTCGAGCCCGATCAGGTCGGCCAGCGCGAGCGGGCCCATCGGGTGTGCGAACCCGAGCTTGGCGACCGCGTCGATCGCCTCCGGCTCGGCGACGCCTTCCATCAGCGCATAGGCGGCCTCGTTGAGGAAGGGCATCAGGATCCGGTTGGAGACGAATCCCGGAAAGTCGTTCGCCTCGGCGGGCGTCTTCCCGAGGTCGCGCGCCAGGGCGACGATCGCCGCCGCCGTCTCGTCCGAGGTCTGCTCGGCACGGATCACCTCGACGAGCGCCAGCACGGGGACGGGGTTGAAGAAGTGCATGCCGATCACGCGCTCCGGCCGCGACGTGGCGGCCGCAAGCTCGGTGATCGGGATCGAGGACGTGTTCGAGGCGAGGATCGCATCCGCGTGGAGCGCCGCGTCCGCGGCGCGGAAGAGCTCCTTCTTCGCGTCGGCGTGCTCGACGATCGCCTCGACCAGCAGGTCCGCGTCTGCGAGCTCCTCGACGGGTGTCACGCGAGCGAGCACGTCGTCGGGCGGAGGGCCGCCCTTCTCGTGGAGCTTTCCGAGGCTCCGGCGCATCGAGTCGACGCCCCGCTCGACGGCGCCGGGGAGCGAGTCGTAGAGCATCACCTCGCGCCCGGATGCGGCGACGACCTGCGCGATGCCCGCTCCCATCTGTCCCGCGCCGGCGACGAGCACCCGCTCGAACGTCATCGCGGGAGGCTACTCCGCGCCACGCCGTCCCGCCCCCGGCGCCGGAGACGGCGGAGCGAGTAGGCGAGCACCGCCGCGAGGATCAGCAGCCCGATCGCGAGGCGGATCGCGTTGCCCTTCGGCTCGTCGCTGATCGAGAGCAGCGTGCCCGGGTCGCTGAGCAGGCACGACTCGGTGACGAAGCGCGCGCCCTGGATGTTCGCCAGCACGCCGAGCGCCTCGTCGTGCACGATCGGCTTGTCGGTCGCATCGACGAGGCGCCGCGCCGCGTTCACGTCCACCTCCCGACCGACGGGGCCCTTCACGTTCTGGTCGACGACGAACTCGTAGAGGCGTCCACCCTGCGTGGGCCGCTCGGCGGTGACGCGGCCGACGAAGGCGACGTCGACGGCCGCGAGCCGCTCCTCGAGCGGGACGTTCGGACAGCTGAGCGCCGACGCGCCGGGCGCGAGGACGAGCGCGGCGAGACCGGCCGCCACGATCCGGCAGAGCAGGGGCACTAGACCTCGATCAGGACTGCGTCGCCCTGGCCGCCCCCGGAGCAGATCGCGGCCAGGCCGAGCCCGCCGCCCGAGCGGCGAAGCTCGTGGACGAGCGTGCCGACGATGCGCCCGCCCGAGGCGCCGATCGGATGCCCGAGCGCGACGGCCCCGCCGTTGACGTTCACGCGCTCCTCGTCCGCCCCGAGCATCCGCGTCGAGTTGCGGGCGACCGATGCGAAGGCCTCGTTGATCTCGACGCGCGCGACGTCGTCGATCTCGCGGCCGGCCGCGTCGAGGACGCGCCCCGCCGCTGCGGCCGGCGTGCGCGCAAGGTACGCGAAGTCGTCGGCGACGTACGCGTGGCCGAGCACGTGCGCGAGCGGCTCGATCCCCCGCTCCTTTGCCCAGTCCTCCGAGCAGACGACCACGCACGAGGCGCCGTCGTTGAGCCCGGGCGCGTTCCCGGCGGTCGTCGTGCCCTCGGTGTCGAAGACCGGCCGGAGCGTGGCGAGCTTCTCGATCGTCGTGTCGCGGCGGACGCTCTCGTCGGCGACCACGTCCCCCACGGGGACGATCTCGTCGTCGAACCGGCCCGCGTCCTGGGCGGCCGCCGCGCGCTCGTGCGAGCGGAGCGCCCAGGCGTCCTGCTCCTCGCGGCTGATCCCGAGCTCGCGTGACACCGCGGAGGCCTGTTGCACCATGTGCTGCCCGTCGAACGTCGAGACGAGCCCGTCGAACACTGCATGGTCGAGCACCTCGCCGTTGCCGAGGCGGTAGCCGAACCTCCCCTCGGGGAGCAGGTACGGCGCCTGCGACATCGACTCCATGCCGCCGGTGACGACGACGTCGTGCCGCCCCGCGGCCACCATCAGCTCCGCGAGCTCGATCGCCCTGATCGAGGAGGCGCACACCTTGTTGATCGTGTCCGCGGGCACCTCCTTCGGGATCCCCGCCCCGATCGCCGCCTGCCGCGCCGGCGCCTGTCCCGCCCCCGCCTGGAGCACCTGCCCCATCACGACGTAACCGACGTCCTCCGGCTCGACCCCCGCGCGCTCGAGCCCTGCCCGGATCGCGATCGCTCCGAGCTCGGTCGCCGGAAGCTTGGCCAGGCCGCCGCCGAGGCGGCCGAAAGGCGTTCGAACGGCGGAGACGATGACGGCGCGCGTCATGGCGCCAGCGTAGCCGTGGCGCGGTCGTCAGCCCCTCGCCTCGTGCGGCGTCAGGCCGTCCGCCGCGCCGCCTGGCTGCACGAGGCCGCTCTCGTACGCGAAGACGACCGCGTGGACGCGGTCGCGCACCGCGAGCTTCTGGAAAACGCGGTTGACGTGCGTCTTCACCGTCGCCTCGCTGACGACGAAATGCGCGGCGATCTCACCGTTCGAGAGGCCGTGCGCGATCAGGACGAGCACCTCTCGCTCCCGGTCGGTCAGCTCGGTCAGCCCCGGCGCGTCGCCGGCGGGCCGGGGACGCCGCACGAACTCCTCGACGAGCTTGCGCGTGATGGTCGGCGCGAGCAGCGCATCGCCTTCCGCGACGACCCGGACGCCGTCGACGAGCCGGGCCGGCGGCGCGCTCTTCAGGAGGAAGCCGCTCGCTCCCGCCCGCATCGCGTCGTACACGACCTCGTCGTTGTCGAACGTCGTGAGCACCAGGACCCTCGTCGGGAGCCCCTCGGCGACGATGTCTCGTGTCGCGGCGATGCCGTCGAGCACGGGCATCCGCACGTCCATCAGCACCACGTCGGGCCGCAGCGAGCGCACGAGCGCGACGGCCTCCCGCCCGTTCTCCGCCTGCCCGACCACCTCCATGTCGTCCTGGCCGTCGAGGATCAGCTGGAAGCCGCCGCGCACGAGCGCCTGGTCGTCCGCGACCACGAGGCTGATCACCCGGCCTCCTCGACCGGCAGCCGGACGCGGACGGCGAAGCCGCCGGACGCCCGCGGGCCGGCCGTGACCTCGCCTCCGAACACGCCGACCCGCTCCCGCATCCCGGCGAGGCCGTGGCCCCCGCCGTATCCGTTCGCGCCGGGCCCGTCGTCGAGGACCTCCAGCAAGAGCGCGTCGGGTTCGTAGCGGACGCGCACCTCGGCGCTCGCCTCACCGGCGTGCTTGAGCGCGTTCGTGAGCGCCTCCTGCACGACGCGGTACGCGGTGAGCTCGATGCCGAGCGGCAGCCGGCGACGATCGCCTTCGAGGGAAAGGCTCACCGGCAGCCCGGCGTGCTCGACCGACGCGACGAGCTCTTCGAGCTCGTCCAGCCGGGGCTGCGGCGTAAGGCCGATCTCCTGGCCCGTCTCCCGCAGGAGCCCGACGAGCCGGCTCATCTCGACCAGAGCCTGGCGACCGGTCTCCTGCACGGCGCGGAGCGGCTCGAGCGCTGCCTCCGGGCTCCGTTTGAGCACCTCCTCCGCCGCACCGGCCTGCACGACCATCACGGAGACCGAGTGGGCGATCACGTCGTGGAGCTCGCGCGCGATGCGCGCCCGCTCGTCCGCGACCGCGGTCGCCCGCTCGTGCTCGAGCCGCTCCGCACGTCGCTCGAGCTCGTCCGAGCGCCGGAGCTTGCCGCGCATCGCGTAGCCGACGAACCAGGGCGTGCAGACGACGACCGTCACGAAGGGGATGTCGGACACGGGGAACTGCCCGTCCTGGTGCGCCACGATCAGCACGGCGCTCATGAGGACGCCCGCGACGCCGAGGCCCAGCATCGCGCGCTCCTCGCGCAGCCCGACGTTGTAGAGGACGAGGACGAAGAAGAACAACGGCGTGAGCGGAGACTCCAGCGACACGCCGCCCGAGACGGCCGCGAGCAGCGCACCGAGCCCGACCACGAGGCCGAGGAGCGGCCCCGCGCGGCGGAGCGCGACGGCCACCCCCAGGACGACGAACGCAGATGCCGCGAGCCACGTCGGCGTGAGGTCCTTCCACCAGACCTCGAGCTCGGCAGCGACGACGAAGGCCGCGCCGATCGCGACGTCGGTCGCCGTGACGCGGCCGTGGAGGCTCATGCGGCCACGCTAGCTCTCTTCCGGCGCTATTTCATCCGTCCGCCCGCGGATCGCACGTCCACCCGTGGGTTGACGCGGTGCGGCCCGAGAGTCCACCCGGGAAGCCCGCAGAAGCCACCCCTGGCCCGATGTACCGCGGGCGGAGCCGTCCTACCGTCGACGTGTCGATCACGAGACCAAGGGAGGAACCGATGAACGCGACAGTCGACAAGATTCTGGGCCGGCCCGGCGTCCGCGACGGGGCCTCGGAACCCGGCTACCGCGCCGCGCCCGGAGCACTGTGGGCGGCCGCCGCACTCGTCGGCGCAATGGTCGCCGACCTCGCGGAGACGCTCGTCGATCCGGCGTCGAACGGCGAGGCCGCCCAGGTGTACGACGCCGCCGCCGGACAGCATGGGCGCCTGCTCCTCTCCGGCTACCTGCTCCTGGTCTCGGCGCTCCTCGTCTTCCCCGGGGTGTTCGGCCTCGCACGAGGCGTTCGCCGAGGCCGTCGGCTCGCGAACGCCGCAATCGTCGTCTCGTTCCTCGGCGCGCTCGGCCATACGGCGCTCGCCGCGCTCTACTTCGTCTGGGCGGCCGTCCCCGGCGGCGGCTCGGCGGAGAGCGAGATGGTGGCCGTGATCCAGCGCACGATGGACTCGGGCGCCGTGAAGCCGCTCGGGATCGGGTTCATCGCCTTCCCGGTGTGCATCCTGCTGCTCTTCGCAGCGCTGCTGCGGGCCCGTGTGGCGCCCCGCTGGGTGTTGGCGCTCGTCGTCGCGGCGCCCGTCGCCGCAGCCGCCGCGCCGGGGCCGGAGTCCGTGGGCCCGGCCGTCGCCCTGGTGCTCCTGCTCGCCGCCACGGCCGTCGTCACGATCCGGATCGCCCGTGGGACGCCCGCGGCGGGCGAGGCGGGCCCTGCGCTCGGGGCGCAGGTCGCGCGGACGACGGCGGCGACCGCGCTCGTGCTGGCGGCCTTCGCTGCGCTCGGCCTTGGCTCCGCTGCGGCGGCGCCGGTCGACCGCGGAGCGGCCACCGACCCGACGCTCCAGCGCACGCTGGACGAGCTCGTCCGGGCGGGCGTCCCCGGCGCGATCCTTCTCGTGCGCGACGAGGACCGCACCGTTCGCCTGACGAGCGGGTTCGCCGAGGTGCCGGGCAAGACGCCCGTCCGCGTCGGCGATCGCTTTCGCGTCGGCAGCCTCACGAAGTCGTTCGTCTCGGCGCTCGTGCTCCAGCTCGCCGCCGAGGGCAGGCTGTCGCTCGACGACACGGTGGAGCGATGGCTGCCCGGGCTGGTGCCGAACGGCCGCGCGATCACGATCCGCCGGCTCCTCAACATGAAGGCCGGGCTCTACGACTACCCGGAGGACAGGCGCGTGGAAGGCGACTTCACCAGCGGCAACTGGGCCCACCGCTGGAGGCCCGAGCAGCTCGTCCGGATCGCAGTGTCGCACGAACCGCTGTTCGCTCCGGGTGCCGGCTGGTCGTACTGCAACACCTGCTACATCCTGGCCGGTCTCATCGTCGAGCAGGCCACGGGGAACACGATCGGCCAGGAGCTGCGACGCCGCATCTTCGTGCCGCTCGGGCTCCGCGACACCACGTTCGACACCGAGCGCCGGATCGCGGGGCGCCACGTCCACGGGTACGTCCGGGACGGGGGGAAGCTCGTGGACACGACGCTGCTGACGCCCTCCTGGGCCTGGGCTGCCGGAGCCGTCGTCTCGACGGTCGACGACGTTGCCCGCTTCTACCGGGCGCTGTTCGAGGGCCGGGTCGTCGGGCCGAGCCAGCTCGCGGAGATGAAGGCCACCGTCGCCGCCTACAGCAAGACGCAGCGGTACGGGCTCGGGGTGGCGCGCTTCCCGACGCCGTGCGGGCCCCTGTGGGGGAACGGTGGCGACTTCGTCGGGTTCAACAGCTCGGCGTACGGCCGTGCAGACGGCTCGACGCAGTTCGTCCTGTTCGCGAACCTCGACGAGGTGTCGTTCACGCCGAAGGTGCAGCGGGCACTGAACCGCCTGTACGCCGCCGCACACTGCGGCGGAAAGGGCGCCGGCACGCCGTGACGGCGCACGACCGCCCGGGCCGGCGCCGTGGTGTGCCGTCCCGGGCGGATTGCGCGTCCGTGTTCCCGCCGCTACGCTCGTCCACGATGAGCTCGACACGCGCCCTCGCCTGGTGGTGGCGCCACGTGCGGGGCGGGAGCGTGCGCTGATACGAGCGCACAAGCCCGTTCCGCCCCCAGAGGCCTCCGACGGAGGTCTCTTTCGTCTCTGGAGAGCGAACTGACACCGACTGCAACCATCTCGACCGACCTGCTCACCCCGCTCGGCGCGTACCTGCGGCTGCGTGGCATGGGGCGCGCGAGCTTCCTCCTCGAGTCCGTCGAGCGCGGCCGCCTCGGCCGAGCCTCCTGGATGGGCGCCGGCACCAGGCTCGTGACGCTCGAGGAGGCAGAGGCGCTGGCCCTGCCCGTCGTCGGGTACGTCTCGTACGACCACGTCGCGCGGCTCGAGCCAACGGTGCCGCTGCCGGCCGACGGGCACGACCTGCCGGAGAGCCGCCTCGTCGTGGCAGACACCCTCGTGCGCTTCGACCACGGCTCGGGCACGGCCGAGGTGCTGGCCGGAGACGGCGAGGAGGTGGCGGGCCGACTCGAGGCGGGCATTCCCTGGCAGCGCGAGCCGCGCGGGGCCGCGGCGCCGCTGCGCCGCTACCCCGAGCGGGAGCGGTACCTGGAGATGGTGCGGGCCGTGAAGGAGCACATCGTCCGCGGAGACGTCTTCCAGTGCGTCCCCTCGCAGCGCGCCGAGCGGCCGACGTCGGCCTCGCCGCTCGAGGTCTACCGGGCGCTCCGCCGCGTCAACCCCTCCCCGTACCTCTTCCTCCTCGAGCTCGACGGGCTGGCGCTCGTCGGGTCTTCCCCGGAGCGCCTCGTCGCCTGCGAGGACGGCCGGGCGAGCCTCTGCCCCATCGCCGGGACGACCGAGCCGACCGAGGGGGACGTCGAGCGGCTGCTCTCCTCCGAGAAGGATCGGGCCGAGCACGTGATGCTCGTCGATCTCGGCCGGAACGACCTCTCCCGCGTCTGCCGCCCGGGCACCGTGCACGTCGCGCGCAGCATGGAGGTCGAGCGGTTCTCGCACGTCTCCCACCTCGTCTCCGAGGTCGTCGGCGAGGTGCGCGACGGCGTCTCGCCCTTCGAGGTCCTCCGAGCCTGCTTCCCCGCGGGCACCGTCAGCGGCGCACCGAAGATCCGCGCGATGCAGCTGATCTCGGAGCTCGAGGGGTTCCGCCGCGGGCCGTACGCCGGCGCAGTGCTGTACTCGCTTCCCGACGGCACCATGGACGCGTGCATCGCCTTGCGGACGCTGGTCATGCGGGACGGGACCGCCTACCTGCAGGCGGGCGCGGGAATCGTGGCCGACTCGGACCCGGCGGCGGAGCACGAGGAGTGCCTGCGGAAGCTCGCCGCGCTCGAGGCCGCGGTCGACCTCGCGGAGTCGGAGTACGCCGAAGCGAGGTCGCCGAGGTGAGGGTCCTGATGATCGACAACTACGACTCGTTCACGTACAACCTCGTCCACCTGTTCGAGCAGCTCGGCGCGGAGGTCCTGACGTTCCGCAACGACGCGATCACGGCGGACGAGGCGGCCGCGCTCGAGGCCGACCGGCTGGTCGTCTCCCCCGGCCCGGGGCGCCCCGAGGACGCCGGGGCGTCGGTCGAGCTGCTGCGCGCGCTCGGCCCGACGACGCGCTCGCTCGGCGTCTGCCTGGGACACCAGGCCATCGTCCAGGCGTACGGCGGGGAGATCGGCACGGCACGGACGCTGGTGCACGGCAAGTCGAGCCACATCGCACACGACGGCCGGGGCGTGTTCGCGGGACTCCCGGAGGAGCTCGAGGTCGGCCGCTACCACTCGCTCGCAGCAACGACGGTGCCGGATGTGCTCCAGGTGACCGCACGGGCCCCGGACGGCGAGGTGATGGCCGTGCGGCACGTCGAGCACCCCGTCGAGGGCGTCCAGTTCCATCCCGAGAGCGTGCTCACGCCGCTCGGCGCGCGCATGGCGGAGAACTTCCTCTCGTGATCCCCACCGCGATCGACGCCATGGCCGACGGCCGGAGCCTCAGCCGTGAGGAGGCGCGCGACGTGATGGCGACGATCATGGCCGGCGAGGCGACCCAGGCACAGATCGCGGGCTTCCTCGTCGCGCTCCGCGCCAAGGGCGAGACGGCGGACGAGATCGCAGGCTGCGCGGAAGCCATGCGCGAGCACGTCCTGCCGGTCCATCCGCACCGCCAGGACGTCGTCGACGTCGTCGGCACGGGAGGCGACGCCGGGCGCACCCTCAACATCTCGACCGCTGCGGCGATCGTCGCGGCGGCGGCGGGAGCGGCGGTCGCGAAGCACGGGAACCGCGCGGTGAGCTCCGCGTCCGGCTCGGCCGACGTCCTCGAGGCTCTCGGCTTCGTCCTCGAGCAGGAGCCGGAGCGCATCGCGGAATCGATCGACCGCTTCGGGTTCGGCTTCATGTTCGCCCCCTCGCACCATCCGGCGATGCGTCACGCGGCGCCGGTCAGGCGCGAGCTCGGAACGAGGACGATCTTCAACGTCCTCGGGCCTCTGACCAACCCCGCGGGAGCTCGCGCGGGAGTGTTCGGCGTCTACTCACCGGCGCTCGTCCGGACGATCGCCGACGCCCTGGCGCAGCTCGGGACGCGGCGTGCGTTCGTCGTCCACGGCTTCGGCGGGATCGACGAGCTTTCGCCCTGCGGCCCGAATCAGGTCTCGGAGGTCGTGGACGGGGAGGTCTGGGACCGGGTCATCGACCCCGCCGACCTCGGCCTCGAGCCCTCCGACCCGGCCGCGCTTCGCGGCGGGGGCCCAGAGGACAACGCGAGAGAGATCCGTGCGATCCTCGCAGGCGAGGAGCGCGGTCCCAAGCGTGACGCGGTCCTGCTCAACGCCTCGGGTGCGATCGCCGCGGCCGGTCATGCGCGCGACCTCGGCGAGGGGCTCGTCGCCGCCCGTCACACGCTCGACTCGGGCGCCGCGGCGACGCGGCTCGACGAGCTCGCGCGCTTCTCACGGGGGTCGAGCTGATGGGCCGGTTCGCCGAGGCGCTCCGGGCACCGGGCCTGCGGGCGGTCGCGGAGATCAAGCGGCGCTCGCCCTCGGCAGGCGAACTGCGTCCGGACGCCGACCCGGCCCGCATCGCGCCCGCGTACGCGCGCGCCGGCGCCGCCGCGATCTCGGTTCTGGTGGACGAGCGCTTCGGCGGGACGTGGGACGACCTCCGCGCGGCGCGGGCGGCCACGGACGCGCCGCTCCTGGCGAAGGGCTTCTTCTCCACTGCGGACGACCTGCGCACCGCCAGGGAGGCGGGGGCGGACGCGGTGCTCCTCCTTCTCCGCGACCTCGACGATCGCGCGACCGTGGCGTTGAGCGCCGAGGCGATCCGGCTCGGCCTCGACACGCTCGTCGAGGCGCACGACGGAGCCGAGCTCGACCGCGCCGTCGCGCTCGGCGCCCCGGTGGTCGGTGTGAACGCCCGCGACCTGTCGACGTTCGCGATCGATCGGGACGCGCAGCTCGAGCTGCTCGGGCGCGTGCCGCGTGACCGGATCGTCGTCGCGGAGTCGGGGATCACCTCGCGGGCCCAGGGCGCGGCGGCGGAGCTGGCGGGCGCCGACGCGATCCTCGTCGGCTCGGCGCTGATGCGCGCGCCGGACCCCGCGGCCAAGCTCGCGGAGCTCGTGGCGCGGCCGCTCGTCAAGGTATGCGGCCTCACGCGCGAAGAAGACGTCTCCGCGGCGGCGGCGGCGGGCGCCGACCTCCTGGGCTTCGTCCTCGCCCCCGAGAGCCCACGTGCGGCCGAGCGCGTGCTGCCGGTCCCCGACGAGACGCTCGCGGTCGCGGTCTGGGTCGGAGCGGCGGGCGAGAGCACCGCGCACCTCGATCAGGTGCACACCGTCGAGCCCGGCAAGGTCCGCGGCCGCGACGCGACGCTGTACCGTCGAGGCGAGCCCGTCGCGCGCGTCGTCGACCTCCCGTGGGGAGAAGCGGACCCGGGGCACTGGCAGCGCGCGGCGGAGACCGAGGGCAGGGTCGTCCTCGCCGGCGGGCTCGGCCCGGACAACGTCGCCGACGCGATCGCCGCCGTCGGCCCGTGGGCCGTCGACGCGTCGTCGTCGCTCGAGCGCTCGCCGGGAGTCAAGGATCACGCACTCGTGCGCGCGTACGTGGAGGCCGCGCGGGGATGACCACGACTGCGGAGACGTTCGGCGAGTACGGCGGGCGCTACGTGCCGGAGACGCTGATCCCGGCCCTCGACGAGCTCGCGGCGGCCTGGGAGGAGGCGAAGCGCGACCCCGCCTATCGCGACGAGCTCGACGAGCTGGGGCGAACCTACGTCGGGCGGCCCTCTCCCCTCACGCGCGCCGAGCGCTTCGCGCCCGGCAAGCGCCTCTACCTCAAGCGCGAGGACCTGAACCACACGGGCGCCCACAAGATCAACAACGCGCTCGGGCAAGTGGTCCTTGCGAGACGGCTCGGCAAGCAGCGGATCATCGCCGAGACCGGGGCGGGCCAGCACGGTGTCGCGACCGCCACGGCGTGCGCGCGCTTCGGGCTCGAGTGCGTCGTCTACATGGGCTCCGAGGACATGCGCCGGCAGGCCCCCAACGTCGAGCGGATGGAGCTCCTCGGCGCGCGGGTCGAGCCCGTCGAGCTCGGCACGCGGACGCTGAAGGAGGCGACGAGCGCCGCAATCCGCGACTGGATCACGAATGTCGGGACGACGCACTACGTGATCGGCTCCTGCGTGGGGCCCGCCCCGTATCCCGAGCTCGTCCGAGAGCTGCAGTCGGTGATCGGCCGCGAGGCGCGCGAGCAGCTCCTCGAGGCCGAGGGAGCGCTGCCGGAGGTCGTCGTCGCCTGTGTCGGCGGCGGCTCGAACGCGATCGGGATGTTCGCCGCGTTCGTGGACGACGCCGAGGTCCGACTCGTCGGCGTCGAGGCCGCCGGCGCCGCGTCGCTCGGGACGGGCCGCGCCGGGGTGCTGCACGGCGCACGCTCGTCGATCCTCGCCGACGCGGACGGGCAGATCGCCGATGCCCACTCGATCTCGGCCGGCCTCGACTACCCGGGGGTCGGCCCGGAGCACGCCTGGCTGCGTGACACCGGCCGCGCGACGTACATCCCCTGCACGGACGCCGAGGCGCTCGAGGCGTTCGCACGGCTCTCGCGCACCGAGGGGATCGTCCCGGCGCTCGAGTCTGCTCACGCGCTCGCGGTCGTGGCGGGGCTCGACGCCGACTACGTCGCCGTCTGTCTCTCCGGGCGGGGCGACAAGGACCTCGCGGAGGCGCTCGCCGCGCTCGGGGCCGGGTAGCTGCACGTGCGCAAGACGCTCGTGATCTACCTCGTGGCGGAGCCCGAGACGCCGGAGCTTGCCCGCGCAGCAGTCGAAGCCGGCGCGGACCTGATCGAGCTCGGATTCCCCTTCTCGGATCCCCTCGCCGACGGGCCCGTGATCCAGCGGGCCTCGGAGCGTGCGCTCGCACGTGGGATGCGTACCGCCCGATGTCTCGACTGTCTCGCCGAGACCCGTTCGCTGCTCGGCGACACGCCGATCGTGCCGATGACGTACGCCGCGCTCCTCGAGGCATACGGCTGGGAGCGCTTCGCGGCGGACGCTCGGGCGCACGGCGCGACCAGCCTCATCGTCTCGGACGTCCCCGCGGGCCAGCGGCCCGAGCTGCGGCGGGTCCACCTCGTCGCGCCGACGTCGACCGACGAGCGCATCCAGCTCGCCGCGTCGACGACGGACGGCTGGCTCTACCTCGTCACGCTCACGGGCACCACCGGCGCACGGGCCGAGCTCTCGTCCGCGCTCGAGGGGCTCGTCGCGCGGACGAGGCCGCTCGCCGAGGGCGTCCCTCTGTACGCCGGTTTCGGGATCTCGACGCCGGAGCAGGCGACTGCCGCCGCCAGGCTCGCCGACGGCGTCGTGGTCGGCTCGCGCGCGGTGCAGGCAGCCGAGGAGGGGCCCGCGGCGCTCGGCGCCTACGTGGCCTCGCTGAGGGCGGCGCTGGACGCCGGCTAGGTGTGCTTCAGGCGCACGCGCTTGCCGCAGCGGTCGCAGCGCCCCCGCCGCTCGGTGAGGAAGAACCGCCGCCCCTTGGACACCTTGTGCCCGAAGAGCTTGCAGAGGTGCCCTCTCACGGCTCCGGCCCCACGCGGACGAGCATCTTGCCGACGTTGTCACCCGCGAAGAGCGCGAGGAACGCCTCGGGTGCGCGCTCGACGCCGTCGACGACGGTCTCGCGATAGCCGATCGTGCCGTCGGCGACCAGCGGCCCGGCCTCCGCGAGGAACGCGCTCCAGCGGTCGAAGTGGTCGAAGACGATGAAGCCCTGCATCCGCAGGCGCTTCGTGACGACCATGAACAGGTTCCGTGGCCCCGGCGGCGGCTCCGTCGCGTTGTAGCCGGAGATGGAGCCGCACGCGACGATCCTCCCGTGGCGGTTGAGCGCGCCGATCGCGGCTTCGAGGGTCTCTCCCCCGACGTTGTCGAAGTACACGTCGATGCCGTCCGGCGCGAGCTCACGCAGCGCCTCGCGCGGAGCGACCTCGTGGTAGTCGAACGCCGCGTCGAAGCCCAGCTCCTCGAGCCACGCCGTCTTCGCGCGACTGCCGGCGCTGCCGATCACCCGCGCGCCGCGGAGGCACGCCAGCTGGCCCGCGAGGCTCCCGACCGCTCCCGCGGCGCCCGAGACGAGCACCGTGTCGCCGTCCTTCACCCCGCCGATGTCGGCGACGCCGACGAAGGCGGTCAGCCCGGGCATGCCGAGCACGCCGAGCGACGTGGAGAGGGGAGCGGTCGCGGGGTCGAACGCCCGCGCCCGCTCCCCGGACACGACGGCCGCCTCACGCCAGCCGTGGTCGTGCACGACCCAGCTCCCCTCGGCGACGCCCTCGGCGCGGGACGCCACGACCTCGCCCACGGCGCCTCCCGTGAGCGGCTCTCCCACGGAGAAGGGCGGCACGTACGAGCGCACGTCGTTCATCCGCCCCCGCATGTACGGGTCGACGGAGACGAACGCGTTGCGCACGAGGATCTCCCCGTCCACGGGGTCGGGAAGCTCGACCTCCGCGAGCTCGAAGTCCTCGGCCACGGGCATGCCGCGGGGCCGCCGGGCAAGCCTGATCTCCCGCGACCGGAGGGCCACCGGCCGATCCTAGAACGCCCACGGGCCGAAGACCACGCCGTCCGCAGGGCGGAGCCTCACCGCGTCGAAGTTTTACGGAATCTTCCAAGCCCGCTGCTAGCCTGCCGCGCGGATTTTGCTTCAAACCAGTCACACGACGGGCGGCCCGAGCAGGCACGCTGCGGGAAGCCGTCGTCGACGCCGAAGGGAGCTCGATGCGTCGTATTCGCATTCTCGTCGTTGCACTGATCGCCTGTATCGCCGCCCTCGGGATCGTGTCGGAGTCGTCCGCAGGGGACTTCGCCGACGATCCGTGTCCGCTCGCGGGCGGGGACAACTACCTCTGCCCCTCCGCCACCCAGGGATCCCCGTACGCCCTCGACATCAAGCTGAAGGAGCCCTGGCCCGGCTGTACCAGGTTCGCGGTCAGTTCGGGCAACTTCCCGCCCGGCCTGTCGGTCTCCGACGACGGGAACATCCGCGGGACGCCGACGACCCCCGGTAGCTACCAGTTCTACCTCACCGTCTCGTGGGCCAGCGACGGCGGGTGCGTCAGCCAGTCGCCCTCCGACCGCAAGTTCACGATCAACGTCAACCCCGGGGTCGCGGTGCCGCCGCCTGCTCCGGCCGTGACCCTGACCGTGACGACCGCGTCGCTCCAGGACGCGAACATCAACCAGCCGTACACGGCGCCTGCCCTCACCGCTTCCGGCGCCGCCGTCAGTTCGTGGACGATCGCCGGAGGCTCGCTTCCCGCCGGTCTGACGCTCGCGCCGACGGGCGTCATCTCGGGAACGCCGACCCAGAGCGGCCAGTTCACGTTCACGGTGCAGGCGAACGCGAGCGGCGGCAGCAACACGAAGGAGCTGACCCTCTTCGTGATCGCCCCGCTGGGCATCCAGACCCTGGTCGACAAGGCGCCGCCCGAGCGCGGCCTCACGGCGAAAAAGCTCGTCAACCAGCCGCTCGCGACCGGGGTGAAGGCCGTCGGCGGTCGCCCGCCGTACAGCTTCACGGCCGACGGCACCCTCCCGCCCGGGATCACGCTCGACTCTGCCACCGGCAAGCTCACGGGCAGCGGCACCGCGGCCGGTCGTTACGCGTTCACGGTCAACGTGACGGACGGCACGGGCGCCAAGGTGTCTGTTCCGTGGAACGTCACGATCCTGCCGCTGCTCGACTTCAGGAAGGGCAAGGGCCTGCCGATCGGGCACGTCAACCGCGCCTACTCGGCGCGCATCCCCGTCAGCGGCAAGGACTCGCGCACGGCCCAGTTCGCCGTCGCCGGCGAGATCCCGCCCGGGCTCGAGCTCGACGACAGCGGGCGGCTCACGGGCACGCTGATGCAGCCGGGGACCTACAAGCTGCGGGTGTTCGCGTTCCCCGAGAACGGATCGCCGATCAGCAAGGTCTTCACGGTCCGCGTCCGCGCGTAACCGCCGCGCCTCTCGCCCGCCCGGGGCCGCCGGGCGGGCGAGAATGGCGCGGTGCGCTCGCTCCGCGGTCAGCTGCTCGTGGCGGGTCCCGGGCTCTTCGACCCGAACTTCCGGCGAACGGTGGTGCTCCTCGGCGAGCACGGCGAGGAGGGCGCGATGGGGCTCGTCCTTAACCGCGTCTCGACCGTCACCGTCGACGAGGCCGTCCCCCCGCTCGCGGGGCTCGTCGGCGACGAGGAGCTCGTGCACGTCGGCGGGCCGGTGCAGCCCCAGGCGGTGGTCGTGCTCGCCGATTTCGTCGAGCCGCAGCACGCTGGCGCGCTCGTGCTGGACACGATCGGCTTCCTCCCCGGCGAGGTCGAGGACGACGCGGCGCTCGGCGAGCTGCGCAGGGCGCGGGTCTTCGCGGGCTACGCCGGCTGGGGACCGGGCCAACTCGAGGAAGAGCTCGCCGAGGAGTCGTGGCTCGTGCTGCCCGCGCGGTCGTCGGACGTCTTCACGGAGGCGCCGGAGGCACTATGGGCCGACGTTCTCCGACGCCATGGCGGCGGGCTGGCCGTCCTCGCGCTCCTGCCCGAGGATCCCCACACGAACTGAGAATTCGGCCTGATAGCTGCGCTGGGGGCGCGCAAACGTAAACAATTCGTATGGAAGCCGGCCGTGGGAATGACACGGCCCGCGCGACCGTTCACACTATCTGAGCGCGCCGAGCCGCACAGCGCCTGCTGCTGCGCGCGGCGTCGACCTCCGATCACACGCCACCACCCACCGCGCGGGCTTGTGTGCCGCGCGGCCTGAAC
>DATBET010000098.1:0-2702 GCA_036558885.1 Gaiella sp. | reverse complement strand
GCGGCGCTGCGGGCTCCGACCTCGTCGGTAGACTCGCGCCGCGATGGTTGACCTGGAGCGGCTCGTGCGAGCGCTCGAACCGACGGACGTCGTTCGACGCGCTCCGGTCGAGCTTCGCGACCTCGCCTACGACACGCGCGCAGTCACGCCCGGGGCGCTCTTCTTCTGCGTGCCCGGCGAGCGGTTCGACGGACACGAGCTCGCTGGCGAGGCGGTCGCGCTCGGTGCGGTCGCCGTCGTCGCCGAGCGGCGGCTCGACGTGTCGGTGCCGCAGGTGATCGTCCCCTCCGTGCGGCGCGCGATGCCCGTCGCCGCGGACGAGTTCTTCGGGCGACCGACCGAAGAGCTCCAGGTCGCGGCCGTGACGGGGACGAACGGGAAGACGACGACGGCCTTCCTGCTGTTCGCGATCCTCGCCTCAGCGGGCCGGCGCCCGGGCCTGCTCGGAACGATCGAGGCCCGCGTCGGCGGCGAGCGACGCGGCGTGGCGCACACGACCCCGGAGGCGATCGACCTGCAGCGGACGTTCCGCGAGATGCTCGACTGCGGCGACCGGAGCTGCGCGATGGAGGCGTCGTCCCACGCGTCGTCCATGGGCCGCCTCGACCGCGTGCGGTTCGCAGCGCTCGTGTTCACGAACCTGACCCAGGACCACCTCGACTTTCACGGGACGATGGAGGACTACTTCGAGGCGAAGCGGCGGCTGTTCGTCGAGAGCCGGCCGCCCGCCGCGATCAACGTCGACGACGAGTGGGGGCGCCGGCTCGCGGCCGACCGGCCGGACGCGCTCACGTTCGGTCATTCGCACGGTGCGGAGATCGGCCTCGACGCGCTCGCGGGAATCGAGTTGAGGCTGCGCGGAAGCTTCAACGTCTCGAATGCGCTCGCCGCCCTCGCGGCGGCACGCCTCCTCGGCGTCGGCGACGAGGCGGTGGCGCGCGGGCTCGAGTCCGTGCGCGGCGTCCCCGGCCGCTTCGAGTCGATCGAGGAGGGCCAGCCGTACTCGGTGATCGTGGACTACGCGCACACGCCCGACGCGTTGGCGAACGTCCTGCGGGCGGCGCGCGAGCTCGCAGGCGGCCGGCTCATCTGCGTGTTCGGCTGCGGCGGCGATCGCGATCGCGAGAAGCGTCCGCAGATGGGGCGCATCGCGTCGGAGCTCGCCGACTTCGCGATCGTCACGTCGGACAACCCGCGCAGCGAGGATCCGCTCGCGATCATCGACGCAGTCGTCGCCGGCGTGGTCGGAGACGTGGAGGTCGAGCCCGATCGGGCCGCCGCAATCGCCCGCGCGTTCGAGCTCGTACATGAAGGTGACGTCGTCGTGATCGCGGGCAAGGGCCACGAGCAGGGACAGCAGTTCGCCGACAGGACCGTGCCGTTCGACGACCGCGATGCGGCGCGCGACGCGCTGCGCAGACTCGGAGCTGCGCGGTGATCGCGCTGGCCGTGGACGAGCTGCGTCCGCTCGGTGAGCTCTGGTCGCGATCCGACGAGGTCGCCGGCGTCGAGATCGACTCGCGGCGGGTCGGCCCCGGCGACCTCTTCGTCGCAGTCGGCGGAGGCGTCGCGTACGTTGACGACGCCCGCGCAGCCGGTGCGACCGCGACGCTCGTTCCCACGGATGCGTTCGCCGCGATGGGGGAGATCGCGCGCCGCGTTCGCGCGCGGAGCGCGGCGCGTGTAGTCGGGATCACGGGCTCGACGGGAAAGACGTCGACGAAGGACATCCTCGCCGCGTTGCTGGCTCCGCACGCGAACGTCGTCGCTGCCGAGGGCGGTCACAACAACGAGATCGGCCTGCCGCTCACGCTCTGCCGGATCGAGCGCGAGACCGAGCTCGTGGTGGCGGAGATGGGCATGCGCGGCCGTGGGCAGATCGCGGAGCTCGCGCAGCTCGCACGCCCTCGGATCGCAATCGTGACGTCGATCGGCCCCGTGCATCTCGAGCTGCTCGGCACGGTCGAGAACGTCGCCCGCGCGAAGGCGGAGATCCTGCACGCCCTGCCCGAGCACGGAGTCGGCATCGTCCCGGGCGATGCCCCCGAGCTCGACCCGTTCATCCCGGACGGGATCGACATCCGCCGCTTCGACCCACCGGACATGGAGGTGCGGGACGGGTGGGCGTACGTCCGCTTTCGCGGGCGCGAGATCCCGTTCTCGTTTACGGCCCGCCACCAGGCGACGAACGCCGTCGCGGCGCTGCTGGCGGTCGAGGCGCTCGGGCTCCCCCTGCCGGACGGCCCGGTCGAGGTCACCCTTTCGCGCTGGCGCGGGGAGGAATCGGAGCTTCCCGGCGGCGGGCTGCTGATCAACGACTGCTACAACGCGAACCCCGTGTCGATGCGTGCCGCGCTCGAGCATCTGCTCGCGCGCGCGGAGGGACGTCGCACGGTCGCTGTCCTCGGCGAGATGGCGGAGCTGGGAACGGAAGCCCCGCGCTACCACGAAGCGGTTGCGTTCGCGGCCGCCGACGTCGACGTGGTCGTCGGTGTCGGCGAGCTCGCGCGGCGATACGACGCGGACGAATGGGTCGGCACCGCCGCGGAGGCGGTCTCCCGTGTTCGAGCGATCCTCGAGCCGGGCGACGTCGTGCTCGTGAAGGGTTCGCGCGCGGTCGGGCTCGAGGTCGTTGCCGATGCGGTGGCCGGAGCGCTCGCGTCGTGACGCGAGTCCTGATCGCGGCGCTGACGGCGCTGATC
>DATBET010000097.1:0-9894 GCA_036558885.1 Gaiella sp. | reverse complement strand
CGGGGCAAGCCCGTTCCACCTGACCGTGCTCGCCGTGCTCGACGAGGGCGCGCGCGAGACGCAGGCGACGATCGCGGACGCACTCGGATACGACCGCAGCTATCTCGTCGGGCTGCTCGACGACCTCGAGGAGCGCGGCCTGATCGAGCGCAAGCGCGACCCGGCTGACCGTCGACGCCACATCGTGAAGCTGACACCCGCGGGGAAGAAGACGCTGGCGTGGCTACGGGCGTTGCAGGCGAGGATCGACGACGACTTCTTTGCGCCGCTCGACGCCAAGGAGCGCGCGACGTTCCACAAGCTCCTGCACCGTCTCGCGACCTACCACGATCCCCGCTTCGGAAACGGCCACAGCTAGAGCGCGAGCGCGTACAGCGCGCCGAGGCCATCTCCCGCGATCGGGCAATGTCGCCACGTGTCGCCGTGGTCGGCGCCCTCCCAGAGCTGCCCGTCCGCGAGCCCCGCGAAGAGGCGGCCAGGCGCAGTCACGAGGGCGTACGGCATGGCCGGAAGCGGGCTGGGCAGTCCACCGCCGAGCGCGGCCCACGGCTCGCCGTTCCGTCGGCGGTAGAGGTGCGCCTGCGGATCGCCCCGACCGTGCGCGGCAAACGGGCCGGTGCTCGCGGAGACGTACCAGACGTCCGGATCCTCCGGATCGACGGCGACCGCCCACGCGTAGTGGCGGTCGCGGCCCTCGTCGGCGGGCCTCCACGTCTCGCCACCGTCGACGCTGAACGCAGAGCCGCCGCCACCCGCCTCGTAGGCGCGTCCCGGGACGTGGGGGTGCCACGCGAGGCAGTGGACGTCGCGCTGGGCGCCCGGCCGGTGGTCTTCCCAGGTGCGGCCGCCGTCGGCCGAGCGCATGAGGCCGCCGAGCTCGATCCCGACGAGCAAGAGCCCGGGGTCGTGCGGGCTCGGCGCGATCCAGCGGACGTGCGAGGTCCACGGCCGCGGCGGGAAGCTCCAGGTCGGGCGCGACGGAAGATCGAGGAGCGTATCGAGCGCGTCCCAGGTCGAGCCGCTGTCGCGGCTCGCAAACAGGCGGCTCGGCTCGGTTCCCGCGTACACCGTGCCGTCGGCCGGGCTCACCGCGAGCGAGAACACGCCCGGCTCGGGAAGCGCACAGTCGACCCACGACGCGCCGCCGTCGTCGCTCCGCCGTACCCCACCCTCGCGGAGCCCGGCGAAGACCGTGTCGGGAGCGCTCGGGTCGACGGCGAGGCACTGGACGCCCGCCGCCTCGAGAGAGCGCGTCGCGACCCACGACCCGTCCGCCTCGTCGAGACGGACGATCGCCTCACCCGTCGCGGCCAACAGGCGGCTCATCACGACAGGGTAGGCCTGCCGCCATACTCGTCGCGTGGAGGAGGAGCTCGTCCGGCGCGGCACGGTTCTCGTCCGGAGGCTGCGCCTCGAGCCCGGGGAGGCGATGCCGTGGCACCGCGACCCGTTTCACCGCGTGACGGTCGTGTTGGCGGGGGAGGCGCTCGCGATCGAGGCCCGGGACGGCTCGGAGCTCGCCCGCGTGGACGTGACTCCCGGGCAGGTGGACTGGGACGAGCCCTCGGAGCGCGTCCATCGCGGCGTCAACGTCGGATCGCTCCCCTACGAGGAGGTCGCGGTCTTCCTGCTCGACCGTCCGGACGCCGTCCCGCAGCCGCGTGAGGAGTGAGTATGCATGCTCTTGATACGATGTATGCATGAGGCGGCGCACGACGATCGAGATCGACGAGCAGCTGCTCGCGCGCGCCAGGGCGGCACTCGGCGGGGTCACGATGCGCGCGACCGTCGAGGAGGCTCTCCGGCGAGCGGCCGACCAGGCCGAGGCCGAAACTGCGCGTCTCGCCGCCGCGCAGTCGGCCTACCTCGCCCGGATCGAAGCGTTGGCGGATCTCGACGTGCTCGGCTCGGACGAGATGTGGCCGTAGCGGGCTGGGTCCTCGACAAGAGCGCGGTCGCCCGCAGCCGAGAGCCTGGCGTAAGGGCTCAGCTCGAGGAGCTCGCCGGTTTGCTCTGGATCTGTCCGGTCGGGGAGCTCGAACAGCTGTACTCGACGCGCTCGGCAGCCGACTACGACGCTCTTGCCACCGAGCTGCGCGACACCATGCAGCGAGCACCCGCGCCGCCCGACCTGCTCGACCGAGCCCTCGCGCTCCAGCGCGACCTCGCGCACCACCATGGGCTGTGGCACCGCACCTCGATTCCGGACCTGCTGATCGCGGAGACCGCGCTCCACCACAGCCTCGGAATCGTCCACGTCGACGGCGACTACGACCGGATCGCCGAGGTCCGTCCGCTGACGACGCGCCGGCTGCGCTGAGACCGGCCAAGCAACAACCTGTGACTTGCGTATGCGAACATGTGTTCGCATGCCCGAGGCGACGATCCTCCACGCCGACCTCGACGCGTTCTTCGCGTCGGTCGAGCAGCGGGACGACCCCGCTCTTCGCGGTCGCCCCGTGGTCGTCGGGATGGGCGTCGTGCTCGCCGCGAGCTACGAGGCGCGTGCCTACGGCATCCAGTCGGCGATGAGCGGCCGCCGCGCGCGGCGGCTCTGCCCGCACGCCATCGTGGTGCGGCCGCGCATGTCCGCGTACTCGGAGGCGAGCAAGGAGGTCTATCGCCTCTTCGACCACCATTCGCCCCTCGTCGAGGGGCTCTCGATCGACGAGGCGTTCCTCGACGTGCGCGGTCTCGAGCGGATCACCGGCAGCCCGGCCCGGATCGCCGCCCGGCTCCGGCACGACGTGCGTGACCAGCTCGGTCTGCCGCTCACTGTCGGGGTGGCGTGCACGAAGTTCCTCGCGAAGGTCGCGAGCGGCGTCGCCAAGCCTGACGGTCTGCTCGTCGTGCCGGCCGGCGAGGAGGAGGCATTCCTCCAACCTCTCCCCGTCGAGCGGCTCTGGGGAGTCGGGCCGGTCACTGCACGGAAGCTGCACGATCGCGGGCTCGTCACCGTCGGGCGGGTCGCCCAGGTGCCGGAGGCGGCGCTCGTCGCGATGCTCGGTCAGGCGGTCGGCCGACAGCTCCACGCGCTCGCGCACAACCGCGACCCGAGGCGCGTTCGCACGGGCCGAAGACGCGGCTCGATCGGGTCGCAGTGCGCGCTCGGACGCTCGCGTCGTACGCGCGAGGAGATCGACGCGATCCTGCTCGGCATCGTCGAGCGCGTCACCGGCCGCATGCGGAAGGCGCATCGCGTCGGCCGGACGGTGGTCCTCCGCGTGCGCTTCGACGACTTCAGCCGGGCGACGCGCTCGCACACGCTCCCGCACCCCACCGCGGAGACGACGCACGTCCTGACGGTGGCGCGCGGCCTGCTCGCCTCGCTCGAGCCCGTCGTCCGGCGGCGCGGCCTGACGCTCGTCGGCCTCGCGGTCGCGAACCTGTACGACGACGCGCCCCTGCAGCTCCCGCTGCCGCTCGACTCCTGGGCGGGCGGCGCCCTCGACACCACGGTGGACGAGATCCGCGACCGCTACGGCCGGGAGGCCCTCCGCCGGGCCGTGCTCCTGCACCGTCCCGCCGGGATCGAGATGCCGCTCCTACCCGACTGACACATGCGAACTTGCATGTTACGATGCATTTGTGGGTAAGACGGTGCAGATTCGCAACATCGACGACGACGTGTACGCGGCGCTCGCGCGGCGCGCAGCGGAGAGCGGCATGAGCGTCCCCGAGCTGCTGCGCCGAGAAGTCGCGCGGCTCGCGGCGCGACCGACGATCGAGGAGTGGCTCTCCCGCACGCGGCGACGGCCGTCGCGGATCACGAGCGCCGAGATCGTCGACGCGCTCGACGAGGTGCGTGGGCCGTGGCCCGATGCTGATCGTTGACGCCTCGTGTCTCTACGAGGTGCTGGCGGACGCCGAGCGCTCCGAGCGTGTCCGCGCACGCCTCGCCGCCGATCCCGACCAGGGCGCCCCGCACGTCGTCGACGTCGAGGTGCTGAGCATCGTTCGCCGCGACCGGGTGCTCGGACGGCTCGACGTGACCGCCGCCCGCCAGGCGATCGAGGATCTCCGCGACTGGCCCGGCGAGCGATTCGGCCATCGTGGCCTGCTCGAACGGGCCTGGGAGCTGCGCGAGAACGTCCGCGCCTGGGACGCCGTCTACGTCGCTCTGGCCGAGGCTCTCGACGCGACGCTCCTGACGCTCGACGCGCGACTCGGACGAGCTCCCGGGCTCGCGTGCCCGGTTGAGGTCCTCGCGTAGTTCAATACGCCGCCAACCGCGAACAGGAGGTCGAAGTGCCCGAAGCCGTGATCGTCGCCGCGTCCCGCACGCCGATCGGCCGCGCGGCCAAGGGCTCGCTCGCCGACGTCCGGCCTGACGATCTGCTGGCGTTCGCGATCGACGACGTGCTGAGCAAGGCCGCGGAGGTGCCGCGCGAGGAGGTCGTCGACGTGATGGTCGGCTGCGGTTTCCCGCAGGAGAAGCAGGGCATGAACCTCGCCCGCCGCGCCGCGCTGCTCGCCGGGCTGCCGGACACTGTGCCCGGCACGACCGTGAACCGCTTCTGCGCGTCGTCGCTCCAGACGATCCGCATGGCCTTCCACGCGATCCGCGCCGGCGAGGGCGACTGCTTCGTGGCGGCCGGCGTCGAGTCGATCTCGCAGGTCTCCGGCTACCCGAAGAGCACCGAGGAGCTCCACCCGAAGCTGTTCGGCGACGACGCCGAGATCGCCAACGTCTACATCCCGATGGGCCTCACGGCGGAGAACGTGGCCGAGCGCTGGGACGTGTCACGCGAGGACATGGATGCGTTCGCGCAGCGCTCGCAGGAGCGCGCGGTCGCCGCGCAGGCGTCCGGGTTCTCGGAGCGGGAGCTCACTCCGTACACCAAGGAGGACGGGACGGTCGTCGCGGCCGACGACGGCCCGCGTCCGAGCTCGACCCTCGAGAAGCTCGCAGAGCTCGAGCCGGCGTTCCTACCGGGCGGGAAGGTGACCGCCGGGAACGCGTGCCCGCTGAACGACGGCGCCGCGGCGGTGCTGGTCATGTCCGATACGCGGGCCCGCGAGCTCGGGGCGCGGCCGAGGGCCCGGATCATCGCCTCGTCCGTCTCCGGCGTCGCCCCCGAGATCATGGGCGTGGGGCCGATCGAGGCGGTACGGCGGGTACTCGACCGCGCGGGGATGACGATCGAGGACGTCGACGTGATGGAGCTCAACGAGGCGTTCGCGGCGCAGGTGCTGCCCGTCTGCCGCGAGCTGGGCGTCGACCCGTTCGGCGAGAAGCTCAACCCGAACGGCGGCGCGATCGCGCTCGGCCACCCGTACGGCATGACCGGCGCACGCATCATGAACACGCTGCTCAACGACCTGGAGACGCTCGACAGGACGGTCGGCCTCGAGACGATGTGCGTCGGCGGCGGGCAGGGCATGGCGATGCTCGTCGAACGGCTCAACTGATCGTGGCGCGGGCCGGCGCGCCCGCCGCCGCACAGTCGTGCGTCAGATGAGCCCGAGACGCGCGGCCTGCGTCGCGGCTGCGGCCCGCGTCGGCTGGCCGAGCTTGCGGCGGATGTTCGCGATGTGGCGGTGGACGGTGTGCGGGCTGACGACCAGCTGCTCGGCGATCTCCCGGTCCGTGAACCCGGCCGCGACGAGCGCGAGCACCTCCCGCTCGCGCGTCGAGAGCGTGTCCGGGGCCTCTGCCGGCGCCCCGCTCGTGGCCGCTGCGTCGCGTCCGTTGAGGAAGCCGTCGATCGCGGCGAGGACCGCTTGGCTTTCCCCCCGCCAGGGGAAGTGCTCGTTCCCGCCGAGCGGCACGAGGCGGGCGCCCGGGACGCGTGCCGCGACGGACCGCCCGCACGCGTAGGGGATCGCCCTGTCGTCCCGCCGGTGCAGGACCAGGGTCCGGGCCTCGACGCCCGGCAGGAGCTTGCGGACGTCGAGCCGGTAGACGAGCTCGAGCATCGACGCCGCCACCTCTCCCGTCGCGGCCTCCCGCTGGAACCGGGCGAAGCGGTGTCGGTCGGTCTCGTCCCCTCCCGGGAGGAAGATGTCGGCGAGCAGCCGCGCGCCCGCCCCCCAGTGGGCTCGGACGAGGGACACGATCGAGTCGGCGAACTCCGCGCTCGTGATCGCCGCGCCGTGCTCGAACGTCCCGTACAGCACGAGCGCGTCGACCCGTTCCGGATGACGCGCGGCGAAGGCGGCCGCGGTCGTCCCGCCGGACGAGCCGCCGAACAGGGTGCAGCGCTCGAGCTCGAGATGGTCGAGCAGCGCGAGGAGGGTCGTCACGTCGTCCTCGAGCGAAAGGCTGTCCGGCTCGAGCTCCCGGTCGGACAGCCCGACGCCGAGCCGGTCGTAGCGGACGAGCAGTCGCTCCGGGGCGAGCGTCTCGAAGAACCGCCTGAACCCCGGATCGCGCCACTGGAGCTCGAGATGGCTCACCCACCAGCACGGGACGACGAGCGGCGGCCCGGTGCCGACGGTGGCGTACGCCAGCCTGTGTCCCCGCACCGGGAGAAACCGGATGTCCTGCTCCACCCGCTGACCGTACCCGTGCGTCTCACGCCCGCGCACACCGCCGGGTAAGGGACGCGCCCGGGCGCTCACCAACTGTCCATGACCGTCGGACGCAATCGACCGAAAGGACCCGCTCGTGCGGGGCGACTCGCGCGAGGTAAGAAGATGCGGCTCGACGCAACCAACAGAGCATGACCACCGAGCTACACGAGGAGACCGGCCGCGGGGTGACCGCCTGGCGGCGCGCGCAGCTCGTCCGGGCCGGCTTCCCCTCGCCGGTGGCGGGTCGCATCGCACGGGACGGGCGCTACGACCTCCACGCGTTGCTCGAGCTCGTCGACCGCGGCTGTGCTCCGGCGCTCGCCGTCCGGATCCTCGCGCCTCTCGACGAGGAACGGGCCGCGTGAGCGCGGTTACGCTTCGCGGCGTGGAGCCGGGCGCACCCGACGCCGTCGTGACGGCACTGGAGCCGTCGCTGGACGAGGAGACGCGCGCGTGGCTCCGCGAGCTCAAGGGCGAAGGACGCACGCGGGACGCCGCAATCGAGCGCCTTCGGGAGCTCCTTCTCCGCGGCGCGCGCTTCGAGGTCTTCCGGCGCCGCGCCTCGATGCCCTACCTGCGCGGGGAGGAGCTCGACGACATCGCGATGGAGGCCGCCGACGACGCGCTGCTGAGCGTCCTTCGCCGCCTGGACGACTTTCGCGGCCTGAGCCGCTTCACGACCTGGGCTTACAAGTTCGCCCTGTACGAGGCGGCCGTGAAGCTCCGCAAGCGCGCCTGGCAGGGCCGCGAGATCCCGCTCGAGCCGGAGACGTGGAACATGTTCGCGACGAGAGGGCCGACGCCGGACGTCGAGGCGGAGCAGGCGGCGCTGCTCGAGGCCGTCCGCACGGGTATCGACGAGGCCCTGACGCCGCACCAGCGCCGCATCTTGCTGGCGCTCACGGTCGAGGGCGTGCCGATCGACGTGCTCGCCGACCGGCTCGGCTCGACGCGCGGCGCCCTCTACAAGACGCTTCACGACGCGCGGCGGAAGCTCCGCGCACACCTCGCCGACGGCGGCCACGCGCTCGACGAGTGGCTGGAGGAGAGCTGATGGAACGCGACTCGACGACCATCCTGCGCGGGCTGCTCGGCCCGTCGGCCCCCGAGGTCGGCTGCGATGCGTGCTTCGACGAGCTCGACCGCTACGTCGAGCTCGAGCTCGCCGGAGCGGACGCGGACGCCGCGGTCCCGGGCCTGCGCGCCCATCTCGAGGGCTGCCCCGCCTGCCGCGAGGAGCACGAGAGCCTGCGCGCGCTGGCGGCCGAACACCCATAGCGGTCAGCCGTCGTACGCGAGCTCCCCGCCCCGTACCGGCACAGACAGGCGGTTCCCGGGCGGCGCGAGCGGGCAGGCCCAGCGCGGGTCGTACGCGCAGGACGGGTTGTAGGCGAAGTTGAGGTCGAGCACGAGCCGTCCGCCGTCCCACCCGAGGTCCGCGCCTTTCACGGTGTCGAGCAGGTACCGCCCGGCGCCGTAGGTCTCCTCCCCGCTCGTCGCGTCCTGGAACGGGAGAAAGAGACCGCCGCCGTACGCTTCGAGCCAGTAGAGGTCGAGTGCCCCGGCCTCGCCGTCGAGAGCGAACCATGCCCGACCGAAGCGCTCGAACACGACGGGGCCGCCGGTACTCGCACCGATCTCGACCCGCGCGGGCGGCAGCGGCTCGACGTCGGCGAGCACGCGCAGGCCCGGGTCGTACGCGAAGTAGCGAAGCCCCGAGAAGCCTGCCCGCACCTGCGGAGGCAGCGGGGTCCGCCGATGGTCGCGGAACAGCGCGTCCCGTCCGTCGCGCCACAGGCGCCAGCCGTGCTCGGGGACGCCCTCGTCGCGCGCGGACCGGTAGAGGTCGAAGACCCGTCGCTTCCAGTCGAGGAGCGAGCGCCGCTCCTCGACCACGGAGCGCTCACGCTCCGATCCGCCGTCGACCTCCACGCTTGGAGTTGTAGCCTCCCTGCCGGGGTCGCCTCTCGCGCGTCGAGGTGGACCGAGTCGTCAGGCGAAAGGACGGAGCATGGACTGGAAGCTCGAGCTCGTCGCGATCCCGGTCTCGGACGTCGACCGTGCGAAGGCCTTCTACGCGGAGCAGGTCGGCTTCGTCGTCGACCACGACCATCGGGTGAGCGACGAGCTGCGCTTCGTGCAGCTGACGCCGCCCGGGTCGGCGTGCTCGATCGCGATCGGGACCGGCGTCACGGACGCGCCGCCGGGCTCCGTGAAGGGCATGCAGATCGTCGTCGCGGACGCGGACGCCGCCCGCGCGGAGCTCGTAGAGCGCGGCGTCGAGGCAAGCGAGGTGCAGGACTTCCCGTGGGGCAGGTTCGTGTTCTTCCAGGACCCCGACGGGAACGCCTGGGCCGTGCAGCAGATCCCGCCGCGCCCGGCTGCGTAGCTCGCGTCAGTCGGAGTCGGCGACCGGCGACATGCGACGCGTCCGATCGCGTTCTTCGTGCTGCACCTGCTGGCCCTGCCCCGCTCGCAGGAACACGGCGCCGATCACCGCGGCGCCCGCAGCGCACAGCGCCCCTGCGAGGAACGCGGCCCGATAGCCGCCGTTCAGCGCGACGAGCGCCTCGTCGCCCGAGCCGAGGAGCGTGTCCGTGCGCGAGGCCGCGATGCTCGCGAGCACGGCGAGCCCCAGCGCCCCGCCCATCATGAACGAGGTGTTGACGACCCCGGAGGCGAGGCCGGCCTCCTCGGGGGCGACGTCGCTCATCGCCGCGAGCAGCACCGGGTTGAACGCGATGCCCGCGCCGGCGCCGAGCAGGATCATGCCGGGCAGCACGTCGATCGCGAACGACCCGTCGACCGGGGCGCGCGCGAAGAGCACGAGCCCGACCGCCGCCATGCCGAGGCCGACCGCGAGCGGCGCCCTGATCCCGAAGCGCATCACGAGCTTCGCGGAGACGCCGAGCGACAGCGCGCCCATGATCAGGTTCCCGGGCAGGAAGGCAAGCCCCACCTGGAGCGGGCTGTAGCCGAGCACGAGCTGGAGGTACAGCGCGGACAGGAAGAACCACGCGAACATCGCAGCGGCCCAGAGGATCCCGACGACGTTCGCGGTCGTGAGGTTGCGCAACCGGAAGAGCGCGAGCGGCACGAGCGGCTCGCGCGTTCGCGACTCGATCCCGACGAAGAGCACGAGCAGCGCTGCCGACAGCCCGAGCAGCCCGAGCGTCCTCGCAGACGTCCAGCCGGCGTCGTTGCCGTTCACGATCGCGTACACGGCGACCATCGAGGCGGCCGTCACCGTCACGGCGCCGGCCACGTCGAGCCGTCCCGTCGCATGCCCCCGCCCCGAGGGGATCAGGACGAGGGTGAGCACGAGGACCGCGGCGCCCACCGGGACGTTGACGAGGAAGATCCAGTGCCAGTCGAGCG
>DATBET010000096.1:0-1617 GCA_036558885.1 Gaiella sp. | reverse complement strand
GGCGTGCTCGCACCAGCGCGCGCTCTGCCGGATCAGCTCGACCTCGGCCGGGCTCTTCCGGGCCATCGCCCGCTCGATCACGTCCGAGAGCGGCGAGACGGTCGCTCCCGTCACGTCGGAGAGCGGCGGTCCCTGGTACCCGAGGATGCCCGGGTAGCCGTCGTTGTCGGCCCCGACCCGGTCGCGGATCCCCATGTCTGCGAGCACGCGGGCCCAGACGACCATCGGATGCTCGGTGCCGGGGTACTCGGGGTACGACTCGATCCGCTCGAAGCTCGACTCCTCGCGCGTGCGCTCGACCTCGAACTCGGGGACGAGGACGGCCATGTCCCCCGCCGCGTTCTGCGCGAACGCGATCGGGCGCTCGTTGGAGAGGAAGCTGAAGCCGGTCGTGTACTGGATGTAGCCCTGGTCGAAGAGGACGACGCCGCTCAGCCCCTCGCCGCGGGCGTGCTCGAGCAGCCGCTCGCGCCGCTCCGAGAGCTCGGAGGCCGGAATGCCTGTCGCTTGCACGGGCGAGACGATATCGGCCTCGCGGTGCGTGCATCATTCGTGAGCGATGTCACAGATCCGGCAACAGGTCGGCGCCGAGACCGGCGGTCTGCTCGAGCGGGACGGCGAGCTCACCCGGCTCGCCGAGCAGCTCGACGCGGTCGAGCGCAGCGAGCGCGGCCACGTCGTCCTGATCCGGGGCGAAGCGGGGGTCGGCAAGACCGCGCTGATCCGGGCGCTCTGCGACGGCCGGACGGGGACGGCGGAGGTCGTCCGAGGCGCCTGCGATCCACTGTTCACGCCGAGGCCGCTCGGGCCGCTGCTCGAGATCGCGCATACGCTCGAGGGCGAGCTGGTCGGCCTGGCCGGGCGCGGCGCGATGCCGTACGAGATGGTCGCGGCGCTGGCGGAGGAGCTGAGCCGCCGAGGCCCCGTCCTGTTCGTACTCGAGGACCTGCACTGGGCGGACGAAGCGACGCTCGACGTGTTCCGGCTGCTCGTCCGCCGGATCGAGACCGTGCCGGCGCTCGTCGTCGGCAGCTACCGCGACGACGGGGTCGACGCAGGCCACCCGCTGCGGATCATGCTCGGCGAGCTGGCCACGAGCCCCTCGATCAGCCGGATGAAGCTCGAGGGACTGTCGCCGCCGGCGGTCGCCGAGCTGGCCGAGCCGTACGGCGCCGACGCCGACGAGCTCTACGCGAAGACGGCGGGCAATCCGTTCTTCGTCGTCGAGGCGCTCGCCGCCGGCGCCGACGTCATCCCCGAGACCGTCCGCGACGCGGTGCTCGCACGGGCGGCCCGGCTCGACCCGCCGGGACGGGCGCTGCTGGAGGCGGTCGCGGTCGTTCCCCCTCAGGCGGACCTCTGGCTCTTGGAGGCGATTGGCGCGGAGTCGATCGACGGCCTCGACGACTGCCTCGCGTCGGGCATGCTCCGGGCCGAGGCGGCGGGAGTCATGTTCCGCCACGAGCTGGCCCGGCTGTCGCTCGAGAGCTCGGTCCCGCCGCAGCGGAAGCTGGAACTGCATCGCTCGGCGCTCGCCGCGCTGGCGGAGCCGCCCGACGGCGCCCTCGACCTCGCCCGGCTCTCGCACCACGCCGAGGCGGCCGGCGACGCGGATGC
>DATBET010000095.1:0-4427 GCA_036558885.1 Gaiella sp. | reverse complement strand
TATCGCTGGTACGAGACGGCGAACTTCTGTCGTGACGACGGCGGGCCCCGCGAGCTCCGCGCGCGGCACAACCTGGGGATCTGGCGGGGCCAGGACTACCTCGGGCTCGGAATCGGAGCAGTCTCGACGCTCGCCGGAGTGCGACGCCGGAACCTCCCGTCGCTCGGGCGCTACGTTGCGGCGCTACGGGCCGGAGGGCCCGCGCCGTGCGAGCTCGAGCCGCTCGCCGCCGAGACCCGGGCCGTGGAGGCGCTGATGCTGGGACTGCGTCTCGATGAGCCGCTACCGCTCACCGACGAGCTCGCGACCGTCGTCGACCAGGGGTCGCTCGAGCGGCTCGTCGCCCGCGGGCTGGTCGAGCGCATGGACGCCGGGATCCGGCTCACGCCCCACGGGCGGCTCCTCGGCGGGGGCGTGACGGCCGAGCTCCTCGCCGTACGATGAGCTCGATGGAGCTGACGGCTCGCAAGCGCGAGATCCTGCGACGGGTCGTCGAGGAGTACGTCGCCACCGGGCAACCGGTGGGATCGAAGGCGCTCGTGGAGCGTCCCGGCCTGGACGTGTCGTCCTCGACCGTCCGGAGCGAGCTGTCGGAGCTCGAGGCGCTCGGCCTGCTCACGCATCCGCACACGTCTGCCGGGCGCGTGCCGACGGAGAACGGCTATCGCGTCTACACCGAGGAGCTCGTCGTCGCGATCGAGGGACGGCCGGGGCCCTTCAGCGTCGACCTGCGCGCGATGCGGACCGAGCTCGAGGGGGCGCTCCGGCAGACGACGGAGGCGCTCTCGGAAGCGACCCATCTGCTCGCGGTCGTCTCTGCGCCCTCGCTCGAAGCCGCCGCAGTGCGCCACGTCGAGTTGCTGCAGCTGCAGCCGCGCGTCGTGATCGTCGTGGTGATCACCGCCTCGGGCAGCGTCTCGAAGCGCGTCTTCGAGCTCGACGAGCAGGTCGACCCCGGGCTGGTCGAATGGGCGGCCTCGTATCTCGACGAGACCGTCGTCGGCAAGCGGCCGGGCCCGGCCGTCCTGCGCCGCGCGTTCGAGGATCCGGCGCTGACCCCGCGCGAGCGTCGGTTCCTCGAGACGGTCCGGCCCGCGCTCGACGAGCTCGTCGCCGAGGCGACCGACCTCTACGTCGGCGGGGCCGCGGGCCTGCTCGGTGACGCGCACGGAGCCGAGCTGGAGGCCTGCCACCGGCTCCTCGAGGTGCTCGAGCGGCGCGCGGCGGTGCTCGCGCTGCTCCAGGACGCGCTCGACCCGAAACGCCCCGTCGTCCGGGTCGGCCCGGAGCTCGAGGGCGAGGAGCTCCGCGGCGCGGCGTACGTCGGCGCGACGTACGGGCTCGCAAACCGCTCACTCGGCGCGGTCGGCCTGCTCGGCCCGCTGCGCATGGACTACGAGAAGGCGATCCGCTCCGTGCGCGCGGCCGCGTTCGAGCTCTCGCGGCTCGTCGACGACGTCTACGGCGGTCATTGATGGCCACGGCGGAGCAGGACTACTACGAGCTGCTCGGCGTCTCGCGCGATGCGAGCCACGCAGAGATCAAGCGCGCGTTTCGCCGTCTCGCGCGGGAGCTCCATCCGGACGTGAGCGACGACCCCGACGCGGCGCAGCGCTTTCGCTCGGTCGCGGAGGCGTACGAGGTCCTCGCCGACCCGGAACGCCGTCACCTGTACGACCGCTTCGGGCACGCGGGCCTGCGGAGCGGGGGGTTTGCCCCGATGACGGACTTCGGCAGCCTCTCGGACGTCTTCGCCGCGTTTTTCGGCGAGACGCTCTTCGGGACGGCCGGCGACTCGCGGCCGCGACCGGCGCGCGGGCCGGACCTGGTCGCGCAGGTGGAGATCGACCTCGCCGACGTCGTCACCGGAACGACGCTCGACGTCCGAGTGCACGCCGCCCGGACGTGCGAGCCGTGCGGCGGCACCGGGGCAGCCCCGGGCACGTCACCCGTCACCTGTCCTGCGTGCGCGGGCGTGGGGCGCGTGCAGCACGTCTCGCGGACGATCCTCGGGCAGATGGTGCGCTCGGGCACCTGCCCCCGCTGCGACGGGGCCGGGACGATCGTCGAGACGCCCTGCGAGCGCTGCGGCGGCGACGGGCGCACGATCGAGGACACCCCGCTCGAGCTCGAGGTGCCCGCCGGGATCCACGACGGCCAGCGGATCCGCGTGCGGGGCGCGGGCCACGACGGTGTGCTCGGCGGCCCGCCCGGGGACGTCTACGTCACGGTCCGGGTCCGGCCGCTCGACGGCGTGGAGCGGGACGGCGACGACCTCGTCGTGCGGACCACGGTGACGATCACGGGCGCCGCGCTCGGGACGACCGTCACGGTGCCGACGCCCAAGGGGCCTTTGGAGATCGAGCTGCCACCCGGGACCCAGCCGGGATCCGTGCACGCGGTTCACGGCAGTGGGTTGCCGTCCCTCGAGACCGGCCGCCGCGGAGACCTCCTCGTCCTCGTCGGCGTCCGCGTTCCCACGAACCTGACCGGCGAGCAGCGCGCAGATCTTCTGCGGCTCGAGAACGAGCTCGGCGAGAGCGCTTATCGCGGCGACGACGACGGCTTCATCGGGAAGCTGAAGAGCGCCTTCCGATGACCGGCGGACAAGCCCGGACGGCGCTCGTCGTCGTCACGGGCGAGGCCGGGCGCCCGGTCGAGCCCTGGCGTCGGCGCTTCGACCCCGAAGCTGTCGCACGAGAGATACCAGCGCACGTCACGGTCGTGTTTCCGTTCGTTCCGTCGCATGCGGTCGGCGCAGATCTGCTCGCGCGTTTGCGAGTCCTCTACGCGCCGGTTGCGCCCTTCGACTACGCACTCGCCGTCGTGCGGCGCTTTCCGACCGTGGCGTGGCTCGCCCCCGATCCAGCCGCGAGGTTCATCTCCCTGATCGAGCGCACGTACGCGGCGTTTCCGGACTATCCGCCGTACGGCGACCCGTTGCTCGATCCCGTCCCACATTGCTCGATCGGCGTCGTCGACGAGCCGGGGTCGCTCGATGCGATCGTGCGCGAGCTGGAGACGGGGCTCGAGCGCGTCCTGCCGATCCGGTGCACCGCGGACGAGATGACGCTGCTCGAGGAGCGGCCAGACGGGCGCTGGTCGACCAGGGCGACGTTTCCGCTTGGCACATGAGTGAGCTTCGGCGGGTGTCCGTGCGAACCCGGCGCGACGACGCCGAACCGTTGCGGGCGCTCCTCCTCGACCTGGTCCCTGCCGGCATGGAGGAGCGCCAGAGGGATGATGTGCTCGAGCTCGCGGTGTACGTCGCCACGGAGGAGCTGGACAAGCTGGTCGCGCGACTGCCGGGGGCGACGGTCGAGCCCGTCGAGGACGGCTGGGAGGATGCCTGGCGGGCATTCCATCGCCCGGTCGAGGTGGCGGGGCTCTGGGTCGGCCCGCCCTGGGAGACGCCGCCCGAGCTGCGGCGCGCCGTCATGATCGACCCGGGCCGCGCGTTCGGCACCGGCGCCCACGCGACCACGAGGCTCTGCATCGAGCTGCTCGCCCGAGTCGGCGACCGGCGCTCGCTGCTCGACGTCGGCTGTGGCTCCGGGGTGCTGGGGATCGCGGCCGCGCGCCTCGGCTTCGACGCGATCACCTGCGTCGACGTCGACCCGGTCGCCGTTGAGACCACCGTCGCGAATGCTGCGCTGAACGGCGTGCGCGTGGTCGCGCGCGTGCTGGACGCCGAGCAGGAGCCGCTGCCGCCGGCGGAAGCCGCGGTCGCGAACGTCCTGCTCGCGCCCGTCGAGGCGATCCTCGCGCGGCTCGACGCGCGCGAGGCGGTCACGTCCGGCTACCTCGCCGGCGAGCGGCCCTCGCACCCCGGCTGGGAGCATGCCGAGACCCTCGTGCGCGACGGTTGGGCGGCCGACCGCTTCCGGCGAAGATGACGAGCGGCACCACCCTGCGCTCGCGGCGGTCCGGGCGTCCGTACCCTGAGCGCATGCCGAACCGCCGCCGGCCCACGCGGAGCGTGATCGCGGCAGTCGTCGTGCTCGCTGCCGTGGGTCTCGCGTCGACAGCTAGTGGCACGAACTCGGACGGCCGGCCGCGCGCCGGGCGCGTCACGCGCGCCGGACTGCTCGAGCACCTCGCCGCCCTCCAGCGGATCGCCGACCGGCACGGAGGCAACCGTCTCGCGGGCACGGCGGGCTACGACGCCTCCGCGCGCTACGTCGCCGAGCGCATGCGCGCCGCTGGATATCGCGTGCGCTTCCAGGAGTTTTCGTTCCCGCTCGTCGTCGACCGCTCGCCGCCGGTGCTCCGCCCCGTCGGTGGCTCTGCCTGGAGCTTTCGCGCGAACCGCGACTACGGCACGCTCCTGTACTCGGGAAGCGGCCGCGTGCAGGCGCCGGTCGTCGCGGTCGACCTGCTCGTGCCGAGCCCCGCCCCGAACTCCTCGACGAGCGGCTGCGAGGCCG
>DATBET010000094.1:0-26945 GCA_036558885.1 Gaiella sp. | reverse complement strand
CTCGTGGTCGTTCTGGGGAGCGGTCGTCGAGCACGCGGAGCTCCAGGCGGCGGCGCTCGAGGCGCGCGGGCACGAGGTGCGGCTCGTGATGGGGAACGACCCGCCGGGCCAGTTCACGCGCGCCCTCCACCCGCGGGTCGGCCGCCACGACGACCCGCCCGCGAACGTGATCCCGGTCGGCCGGTCGGTGATCGTGCCCGCGAACGGCTCGCTGCCCAACATCGTGCTGAGCCCACGCTCGTTCTTCCGTGTCCGGCGGGTGCTGGAGCGCGAGCGCTTCGACGTCCTCCACCTGCACGAGCCGATGACCCCGGCAATCTGCACCGCGGTGCTCGCGCTCGCGAAGACGCCGATCGTTGCGACCCACCACGCGTCGGGCGACCTCGGCTGGATGCGGCTGGGGATGCCGGTCTGGGGGTTCCTGATGGACCGGGTCGACCAGCGGATCGCCGTCTCCGAGCGCGCGCGGGCCTCCGCGGAGCAGTGGCTCGAAGGGCCGTGGGAGATCGTCCCGAACGGCGTCCTGATCCCCGGGGAGGCCGACCGGAGCGGACGTGAGCACACGATCGTGTTCGCCGGGCGTCACGAGCCGCGCAAGGGCCTGCACGTGCTCCTGCGGGCGTGGCCGGAGATCCGGCGGCGCACCGGTGCCCGGCTCGCCGTGGCGGGCGCCGACCCGCTCGCGGTGCGGCTGCTGCTCACGCGGCTCGGCATCTCCGACGACGGCATCGACGTCGTCGGCCTCCTCTCTCAGGACGCGCTCACCGACCTGCTGCGCTCGACGAAGGCCCTCGTCGCGCCCTCGCTGGGCGGCGAGAGCTTCGGGATGGTGCTCACGCGGGCGTTCGCCTGCGCGACGCCGGTGGTCGCCTCGGACATCGAGGGCTACCGCGAGGTCGTGACGGCCGAGACCGCCCTCCGGGTCCCGCCAGGGGAATTCGCAGCGCTCGCCGACGCGGTCGAGGCACTGCTCGCCGACGAGCCGAGGCGGCTCGCGATGGCCGCGGCTGCGCGGCGTCTCGCGGAGGAGCGCTACTCGTGGAGCGACATCGCGCGGCGCCTCGAGGCGATCTACGAGCGAGTCGTCGGCACGGAGGCGAGGCCGGAGGCGCAGGCGGCGTGAGGCGGCTCGTCCGCCTGTACGAGAACCCCTGGGCGAGGGGCCTGCTGGTGCTCGCGTCGCTCGTCGTCGCCCTGCTGGCGATCTGGTGGCGCGGGCCCGAGTGGAACACGGTCTACCACGCCTTCGACTTCGTCCGCTGGCGCTGGGTCGTGGTCGGCGTGGTCCTCAACCTCTTCTCGGTGCTCGCCCGGGTGATGTCGTGGAACCTGACGATCCGCCAGGCCCTGCCCGAGCCGCTGCCCGCGTTCCGGCAGGTCTTCTCGGCGTTCGGCGTGGGGCTCCTCGGCAACGCCGTCCTGCCGGCCAGAGCCGGCGAGCTCGCACGCGTCGCGGTGCTCCGCCGGCACCTCCCGCACGGGCCCGGCACGAGCGCGACGCTGCTCGGCACCGTCTTCGCGCACCGCCTGTTCGACCTCTTCCCGATCGGGCTGCTCGTCGCCTACGTGCTCGCGACCGCGAAGATCCCGCACTGGGCCGTGACGGGGATCGTCGTCGTCGGCCTCGTCGGCCTCGCCCTCTTCACGGTCGGCGTGATCTCCGCCAGACGCGAGCGCGCGCGGGTGCACGTCGACAGCCTCGGGACGGTGCGGCGCCTCGTCGCGATGGCCCGCCAGGGCCTCGCCGTGCTACGCACACCGGGCGCGGCAGTCGCTGCGGGCCTCTTCCAGGTGCTCGGCTGGTTGCTCCAGCTCTTCGCCGTCTGGGCCGTGACGGCGGCCTTCGACATGGGGGTGCCGCTCCCGGCGGCCGCGCTCGTGCTGCTGCTGATGAACGTCGCGACGATCTTCCCGCTCTGGCCCGGGAACATCGGCCTGCTCCAGGCCGCGGTCGCCCTGCCGCTCGTCTCGTACGGCGTCGCGTACGGCACGGGCTTCGCCTACGGGCTCGTGCTCCAGGCGGTGGAGATGTCGGTCGGCGTCGGGGTCGGGCTGGTGATGCTCGCCCGCGAGGGGCTGTCGTTCGCCTCGCTCAGGCGGATGGAGCAGGAAGAGGAGTCCTCGGCGGAGGACGTCCTCGCCGACCTCGAGGAGGACGAGGAGCCCGAGGCCGAGCCCGCGCTCGAGCGGTGGGAATTCGTCACACCGACGCGGAGCCGCGAGCGTTGAGCGACCCGAGGCGGGCCGCGATCAGCGTGTCCGCCGCCGCCGTGCTCGGCGCGTGGCCCGTGACCGCCGCGACGAACGGCGCCCGCTCGAGCGTGACGAGCGAGACGTCCGTGACGGCCGTTGCGGTCGCGGTGCGCGGCACGTCACGCAGCAGCGCGATCTCGCCGAACGGCTCCCCGGGGCCGAGCTCCTTGCCGAGGATCCCGACGGTGCCGCTCGAGACGACGTAGAAGCGGTCCCCCGGCTCGCCCTCGCGGAGGATCGTCGACCCGGCCGGGAACACCGCGGTCGCCGAATCGCGCGCGAGCCGCTCCAGCACCGGCTCCGGAAGCACCCCGAGGAGCGGGACGCCGCGCAGCACGGCGGCCGCGTCGGGCACGTTGGCGACACCGTCGATCGCGCGCAGCCGCGGACGCGTGAGAATCGCCAGCACCGGCAGGAGCGCGCCGGTGATCACGAGCGCGGACTTCGCCCCGACCGCGTCGACGAGCACCGGCGCGAGAAGGGCGCCCACGCCGAGCGTTCCGAGCATCAGTCCGTCGAGCGCGCCGAGCGCGCGACCGAGGACGGCGTCCGGGACGGCCCGCTGCATGATCGTGAGAGCGTTCACGTCGACGAGCGAGTTGCCGATGCCGACGACCCCGAGAGCCACCACGGCGACGAAGGCCGTCGGCAGCCCGCCGATCAGGGCGAGCGGGAGCCCGAAGAGCGCGAGCCCGATCGCGAAGTCGCGTGCGAGGCGTCCGTGCGCCGCGAGCACGAGCGCAACGAAGCCGCCGAGGAGCCCACCGATGCCGAGCGCGGCGTACAGCAATCCCACGCCCGCTTCGCCGAGGTCGAGCAGTTGGAACGCCGCGACGACCACGAGGACGTTCACCGCGCCCGCGACGAGCGTCTGCGCGCCGTACAGACCGACGAGCGTGCGGAGGTTCGGCTCGCGGACGATCGTCGAGATCCCCGCCATGAGCGTCGACACGACCGGTCGGCTCGTGTCGCGTGCGCTGCGCACGCGTGCGGGCTCGTACGCCCGGAGCCCGACGACGAGAGCCGCCGACCAGAGGAACGCCAATCCGTTCGCCGCGAACACGACGGAGGGGCTCGAGAGTGCGAGGAGCGCCCCACCGAGCGCCGGCCCCAGGAACATCGCGGCGCTCTCGAGCGTGCTCGAGGCCGCGTTCGCCGCGGTCAGCTCGCCGGGCGAGGCCACCAAAGCGGGGAGCAGCGCGGACTTCGCCGGCCGGAACACCGTGCTCGCGACCGCCGAGAGAGCGACGAGCGCGTAGACGATCGGCGCGGGCCCGTCCGATGCGATCGTCGCGGCTGCGCCGAACATCAGCGCAGCCCGGACGACGTCGCTGCAGACCATCACCGTGACACGGGGGAACCGGTCGACGAGCGACGACGTGAAGGGCGCGAGGATGGCCGCCGGGAGAAATCGGATCAGCCCGACGACCCCGACCGCTGCGGGGCCGCCCTGGTCGTACGCGTAGACCCCGAGCGCGACGATGTAGGCCCACGCACCCAGGATCGAGCCGATCCACGCGAGCTGCAGGCGGCGGAGGGGAGGGCTTGCGAAGACGTCGCCCAGCGCGCGTATGGCGGCACGCGCACGACCGTCGGTCTCGGTGTGGAGCGATTCGGCCACCGGGGTTGCCAACCACACCAGAAACGAGGGAAGATTTCAGCCCACTCGCGCGTCGGGTGGATGAACGGCCATCCGAGGCACCACCGAACGAGGAGGCACACAGTGTCGGACGACCAGGACAACCGCCCGGACGAGGTCGAGGACGAGGACTTCGAGGGGCATTCGTTCGGGGGCGGCAGCGAGCCTGCCAGCCACGGAGGCGGCACCGAGGTCGAGAACCACGGTGGCGGCAACGAGCCCGAGAACCACGGGGGCGGCGTCTAGAGGTCAGCTTCCGACCGACCCTCCCGCGGGGGGCCGGAAACCGGCCGAGACGGCGCCGTGGGGCGCCGTCTCGCGTCTCAGGCGCGCCGCGCGGCCAGCACCCGCTCGACCGCCTCGAGGAGCTGCGCGCCCGCGTCACCGTCCTCCTCGTCGAGGAGCGAGGCGACCCGGGCGACCAGCGCGGCGCTCCCCTCGCCCGCGAGCGCCGAGCGGGCGCGTCGCGCACGGAGGAGAAGGTCGAGCCCGATCGCCGCCTGCGCGGAGAAGCGCGCGAGGAGCTCGAGCTCCGAGACGCCGAACGGCCGCTCGGGGGAGCGGTCGAGCACGGAGAGGACACCGAGCGCGCGTTCGTCGTGGAGCAGCGGCGACGCCACGATGCTGTTCGGGACGTAGCCCGTCGACGCGGCGCGCTCCGACGAGAAGCGCGGGTCTGCGGCGAGGTCGTCGACCACCAGCGCCTGGCGGGTGACGAGCGCGAACCCTGCGATTCCCGTGCTCGACGGGAACCGCGTCCCGACGAGCGTATCTCCTCCCTGGCCGGAGACGGCCTCGAACACGAGCTCGTCGGCGTCCTCGTCGTAGAGGAAGATCGAGGAGGCCTGCGCCTCGAAGATGGCGCGCGCGACGTCGACGGTCGACTGGAGAAGCGCGCGCGACGTCTCCTCGTCTCCGCCGAGCACCCCTGCCGCCGCCTGGGCGTCCCTGGAGCCGTCGGTCACGCGGCTCCCTCCGCGTTCGTCGCGGTCAGCCGGAGCACGGTCTTCACCTGGTACGGCGTCAGCTCGGGGTGCTTCGCGAGGACGAGCGCCGCGATCCCCGCCACGTGCGGCGCCGCGAAGCTGTTGCCGGTGCAGCGGAGCGTCGCGCCCCCGAGCCACGCGACGTCCACGTCGACGCCGCGTGCGAACATCTCGACGGGCGGCTCCGGGTTCGCGAACCACGCGAGCGGGTCGGGGCGCTCGTGGCTCCCGACCGAGATCACGGACGAGAAGCGCCACGGGTAGCTGTCCACCGGGAGGTTGTGTGCGGAGGCGACGATCACCGTCCCCTTGAAGTACGCGTCGTCCGCGAGCTCGTGCAGCTCTTCCGCGAAGCGCCGCTTCGTGGTCGAGAGGCTGAGGTTGATCACACGGTGGCCGGCCTCGATCGCATGGCGCAGCCCTGCGAGGATCAGGTCGGCCGCGCCGCTGTTGCCCGCGCCCAGCACCCTGACCGAGTGAAGGCGGCAATCGGGGGCGAGCGCGCGGACGATGCCCCCGCACGCGGTCCCGTGGCCCACGACGTCGCCGAGATCGTCGTCGACGACGCACACGGAGCCGTCCTCGTCCCGGACGACCGCCCGTGCGCTGGCGACCGGTCCCACGAGCGGATGGCCTGCCTCGATCCCGCTGTCGACGATGCACACGTCGACCGCGCCGCGTGACCCGCCGATCGCCCAGTCGCGCGTCAGCGCCTCGCGCCAGGGGGCCGGTGCCGCCACCGGAGGTGCGGCCCCGGGCGGGAGGCTCCAGGCGGGGACCGGGCGGGCGCTCACCGGGTCCCGAGCGCGACCTCGCGCGCGGTCGCCGCGGCGCGCGCGGCGTGCTCCGCGCGGTCACGCAGCTCGTCGTCTGGCCGCGTGGCGAGGTTGACGTGCACGAGCCTCGCGGCGGACACCGCCGCCGCCTCGGCGAGCGCAGCGCCCGCCCAGGCATCGGCACGGACGGTCTCGCTTCCCTCCCGCGCCGCGAGCGCAGCGAGGATCGCGACGTCGGCGGCGGTCTCCGCGATCTGGAGCGGCACTTCGGCAGCACGGCGGAGCGCCGCGCCGAGCGTCGCGTCGCGTGCCGGCGCCGTCAGCTCTGCCATCGCCCGCGCGTAGACGCGGTGGTCGTCGTCGGCCAGCGCGAGCGCGCGGTCGCCGAGCGCCGAGGCCTGCGCGGCGATCCCGGGCGCGTCGGCCCACTCATCGGAGACGCGCGCGACGAGGCGCACGAGCCCGGCCGCCATCGTCGCTGCGAGGCCGGCAGCGGAGCCGCCTGCAGGCCCGAAGCCGGCTTCGGCCAGCACGTCGTGGAGCTGCGCCATGGTCAGCCCGGCGACCGACACCTCGGCCGAGGTCTCGCTCACGGCTCGAGGCGTCGGCGAAGAAGAGCGACGACGGCGGGGGTCGGCTCGACCCCCTCGACCCTGAGAGCCTCCTCGAGGTCGGCCAGGGCGAGCGCGCGGAAGCGCTCGTCCCGCTCGATCCGCCCGAGGATCGTCTCGAGCTCGCGTCGAGCTTCCGGCAGCGTCTTCGCGGCCTCGGTCCACCCCACGGGCGGGGCGGGGAGGGCGCGGAGCTGCTCGGCGATCCGTTCCTCGGGCGTCGTCATCGGCGTCTTCTCACCTACTCACCCGACGTGCGGGCGGTTCGCTTTCTTCCCCGGCCTCGTCGAGACCGGGCTCGAGCACGGCGCGGAGCCGGGCCAGGCACCGCGCGATGCGGCTCGCGATCGTCCCCGGCGGCAGGTCGAGCTCGGCCCCGATCGTCCTGTAGCTCTCGTCGCGTGTGAAGAAGCGGTCGAGGATCTCGCGGCAGTCGGGCGGCAGCCCGGCGAGCGCGGCGTGCACGGTCATCGCCTCGTCGAGCCGGGCGAGCCCGTCGTCCGGCCCCTCGGGCAGCTCCTCCACGGCAGTCTCGCGACCGGTCCGGCGGAGGGTGTCGACGGCGCACCGCCTCGTCGTCTGCGCGAGCCACGGGCGGAGCGCGTCCACGTCGCGCAGCGTGTCGAGCCGCTCGAACGCGCGGGCGAACACCTCCTGGAACACGTCTTCCGCGTCGCTCGGCTCGAGCCGGTAGACGCGCGCCGCGATCGCGTAGACGTAGCGCGCGTAGCGATCGACGAGCGCGTCCCAGGCGCCCGGCTCGTTCGCGAGGCAGCGGGCGACGAGCTCGGCGTCGGACGCGGCGTTCACCGCTCCGCGGGCCTCTACCTGTGCTCGGCGGCGCGGAGACGCTCGGCGAGCAGCTCGAGCAGCTTCCAGAGGACGACCGGCCGCGCCTCGGCGAAGCTCCTGAAGCTCCACACCGGAAGGCCGTATGCACGCACCTGCGAGGTGGCGGTGACGGTCGCCGAGCGGGCGGACTTGTCGACGAGCGCGACCTCGCCGAACGAGGCGCCGGGACCCAGCGTGGCGACGACGTTGCCGCCCACCGAGACGTCGACGGTGCCGCTCTCGACGACGAAGAAGTTCAGCCCTCCCTCGCCCTCGGTGGCCATCGACTGGCCCGCGGAGAACTCGCGCTCCATGAAGTCGTCCGCGAGCTGGTTGACCGACCCGTCGTCGAGCTCCGAGAACATCGGGATGCCGCGGATCAGCTCTGCGCTCGGCTTGGCCATCAGGCGCGACCTTACCCTGCGGGGGAAGCGCTGTCACCCGTGTCCGGCTCGTCTCCGGCGCGCAGCTCCTCGATCCGCAGCTCGGCCCGATCGAGCCGGTCCGAGAGCGCACGATGGAGCGCCTCGCCCCGCTCGTAGAGCGCGAGCGCCTCGTCGAGTGGGACGTCGCCGCGCTCGAGCCGCGCGACGAGCTCGTCGAGCGCGCGCTGGAGCTCCTCGAACGTCTGCTCGCTCACGGGCGCGCGTCCTCGACCCGCGCGCCGAGCTTCCCGCGCGCGAGCTCGACGTCGATGCGCTCGCCTGCCGCCACCGAGGCCGCGTCGCGCAGGACGCCTTCGGTCGTGCGGACGATCGCGTAGCCGCGGGCAAGCGTGGCACGGGGCGAGAGCGCCTGGAGGCGCGCGCTCGCCCGGTCGAGCGCGGCGCGGCGCCGCTCGAAGAAGAGGCCGGGGGCGACGGAAAGCCGCTCGCGACTTCGCGCGACGCGTGCGCGGTCGCGCTCGAGCGCCCGGCGCGTCCCACCGTCGAGCCGCTGGCGCGCGCGCTCGAGCCCGGCCCGTAGCTCGTCGAGGTCGGGGACGACCAGCCTGGCCGCCGCCGTCGGGGTCGGCGCGCGCACGTCGGCGGCGAGGTCGCAGAGCGGTTCGTCCTGCTCGTGCCCGACCGCCGAGACGACCGGCACCGGGCAGGCGGCGACCGCGCGGACGACGCGCTCGTCGCTGAACGGGAGCAGGTCCTCGAAGCTGCCGCCGCCGCGGGCGAGGATCACGACGTCCACGCCTTCGCAGGCCGCGAGCCGCGCGAGCGTCGAGGTGATCGCGCCGACCGCGTACGGGCCCTGCACGCGTGTCTCGGCCACCACGACGCGGACGGCGGGGTAGCGCGTGGTGATCGCGGCGATCACGTCGCCGCGCGCAGCGGCATCCGCGCCGGTGAGGAGGCCCACGGCGCGCGGGAAGCGCGGCAGGCGGCGCTTGTGCTCGGGCGCGAAGAGCCCCTCGGCGGCGAGGTTCCGCCGAAGCTCCGCGAGCCGCGCCGCGTGGTCTCCGGTGCCGACCCGCTCGATCGCCGCCACCCGGAAGCTGAGGTCGCCTCGCGCCTCGTAGAGCTGGAGCCCGCCGTTCGCCTGCACGCGCTCTCCCTCTGCGAGCGGCGGCTCGATCGCGTCGAAGCGACCGCGCTGCATCGTCGCCGAGAGACATGCGCCCGTCCGCGCGTCCTTCAGCGTGAGGAACACCGTCGCCCAGGCCGGGTTGCGCCGCAGCTCGGCGATCTCGCCCTCGACCCACACGTCCCGCACTCGCCCCACGTACCCCGCGAGCCGGCGGTTGAAGGCGGAGACCGAGTAGACCTTCCGCTCGGCTGCTGCCTCGGGCTCCACGGCGGGAGCGTATTCGGTCAGCGCTCGGTCGCCCGGGCTAGAGCAGGATCTCGGCGGCGGTGACCGGCTTGCAGCCGCGCGAGACGAGCTCGACTGCGGTGTGGAGGTCGGCGGCGCTCGCCGCGATGCGCTCGGCGAGGGGCAGCGGGAACCCGGCCTCGATCAGCACGTGCAGGCGCCAGCTCTCGACCTTGGACTGCTCGTCCTCGCGCCACACGGTTGTCTCGATCGTCTCGGCCACGGTTTGCCCGGTTGTTCGTTCTGGCTCTGACGATCCCTCCCACCGAAAGTTGGGCTCCCCACAAACTCCTAACGAGCGTCGAGGCGCTGCGCGATCTCGTTCCGCGCGAGCAGCTCGACGGCACGGTCGAGCTCGCGCTGGAGCCGGGCGACGGACTCCTCACGGGCCTCGCGGAGCCGTTCGTCGAGCGCCATCATCGCGAGCTGGGCGTGACGCTCGACCTCACGCTCGGTCACACGCGCGAGCCGGTCGTTCTGGCGGCGCTCCCACTCGACGAGCACGACGTCGAGCCGGGCCCGCACATCCGACTCGCCCTGCTCGATCGACTCTGCGATCGCCTTCTCGCGGGCCCGCAGCCGCTCCGTCGTCTCCTCGATCGAGCGGCGGCGGTCGAACGTCTGCGCCTCGAGCTCGTCGAGGGCCTCGCCGACGGCCTGGCCGGCCGCCCGCTCGAGCTCCTCCCGCAGGCGGAGAACGGTCTTCCGCTGCGCGTCGGCGGTCGAGCCGAGCTCGCCGGCCTCGCGCTCGAGGCGCGCCTCGACGTCCGCGATCGCCTGCTTGTTCTGCTGCTCGAGGCGGGCGAGCTGCGCCTCGAGGTGGCGTTGCGCGCGCTCGAGGTCCTCGGAGAACCCTCGCAGCCGCTCCTCGAGGCGTCGCTCGCCCCGGGTCAGCTCCTCCGCGAGCCGCTCGCTCGAGCGGCGCTCGCGCTCCTCGAACTCGACCCGCCGCTCTTCGGCCAGCTGCCGCTCCTGGGCGCCGAGCACGGCGGCCGTCTCGGCCCGCTCGCGGGCGAGCACGCGGCGGATCTCCTCCGCATGCTCGGCTGTCTCGGCTGCGACGGCCTCCCCCACGGCCGCCCGCGCCTGCGCGACGAGACGCTCCGTGTCGGTGGCGGACGCGCGGGCCCGGCGGAGAGCGACCCAGAGGCCTCCGGCCGCCGCGAGCGCGGCGACGAGGCACACGGCGAGGATCCAGACGGCCACCGGTGCAGGGTACTCGGCGGTCCTCAGAGACGCAGCGCGACGAGCGCGGCCGCGAGCGCGACGGTGGACGCGGCCAGCAGGCGAAGCGCGGCCTCCGGCGCCGCGAGCAGCGCCTCGCGCGTAAGCGGCTCGGTCGACCCGTCCCCGAGAACGAGGCGGCCCTCGACCACGGCGGTCTCGCGCCGCAGCCGGCGCGCGGTGTGCGAGAGGCGGCGCTGCGCGAGCGAGAGGAGCGTCGCCCAGCCCGCGGCGAGCACCGTCTCCGCCCGCAGCCCGCCCGTCTGGGCGACGTAGGCGGTCCCGAGCGGGAACGCCCCCCACGCGAGCGCGAAGCCGAGGTCGGTATGGATGCGGCCGCCGAACAGCTCGAGGTTGTACGCGGGGACGAGCGCCGCGCCGACGGCGACGAGCGGCAGGATCCAGAGCGTGCGCTCGAGCGCCACCGCGATTCCGATCGCGGCGGCGGCCGCGACCGACCCGATCGCGAGGGCGACGAGCACCCGGGACGGGATGTGCGTGCCGAGCGGCCGCCCGTTGAGCTCGTCCAGCGCATGTGCGCCGACCCCCATCGCCAGACCGAACGCGAGCAGGGTGAGCCCCAGCACGGACCAGTCGACGGTCGCCGCGAGGCAGGCTCCGACGACCGCGTAGGAGAGGTGCCAGGCCGTGTACGGAGGGTGGAGGAGCGTGACGTAGTCGCGGACGCGGCCGCTCCCGAGCGCGTAGAACGCGGGCGCCGGGCGGCCTTGTGACACCGTGTCACGAGGGCTCACGCGCGCCGGCCCCAGACGACGAGGCCCGCGCCGAAGCTCATCTGCCGCCGTGCGACGCCGCCGATCCCGGCCCGCCGCCACAGATCGACCAGCTCGCGGTCCGGGAGCCGGGCATGGAAGTCGCGGATCGAGGGGCCGAGGAAGCGTCCGACCTCGTGCCAGCCGGGCGAGACGAGGCGTCCCGCGAGCGGCAGGCCGACCCCGACCCAGAAATCCCAGGGCGGCCGCCACACGCCGCGGGGCAGCCCGAACTCGACCATCGCGACCGTGCCGCCCGGCCGCACGACGCGTGCAAGCTCCTCGAGCGTCGCGCCGGGATCGTCCACGTAGCGCAGCAGGTACGTGAACGTGAGGTGGTCGAACGAGGCGTCCGCGAACGGAAGCTCCTCGGCGGAGCCCTCGACCAGCTCGATGCGGCCCGCGAAGCGCACGCGGGCCCGCGCGAGCATCCCGGGGCTCTGGTCGAGGCCCGTGACGCGGAACCCGCGCGCGAGCAGCGCCTCGGCGACGAGCCCCGTTCCGGTCGCGACGTCGAGCACGCGGCCACGGTCGGGAGGGAGCCGCGAGACCATGAACCGCCGCCAGCGTGGGTCCTGGCCGAAGGAGAGGAGCGCGCCCATCCGGTCGTACCGCGGGCCGAGCGGCGCGAACAGCTCCATCGCGTGGCGGCCCCGGGCCGAGCCGGTGGACATCGGCCTATCCTGGCACGGTGGCTCTCGCCGAGGAGCTCGAGCGCATCGCGTCCGCGGCGGAGGAGCTCGTCGGGGGACGACGGCTGACGGCCGTCCTGGCGACCCGGGCGGCCACGGGCGCGGGGCGCTACGTGTGCGCGTTCGAGGGCCCCGGAGAATCACGGGCGTGGCTCGTGCTCGACGACGCAGGCGCCGTCGTCCGCGGACGACGCGACGTGCGGGACGCGGTCTCGCTCGCTGCCCTCTGCGAGGTCGCGGAAGAGGCCGCGTTTCCGGGCGACCTCGACGAGCTCCGCGGCCGGCTGGTCGGACTTCGCCTGACGGAGGGCCCGGAGGGGATCGAGGAGGCGGAGGACGCCGCCCGCGCGCTCCAGCAGGTGATCGGCGCCCCACCGCACGTGGCGTCGCCGGAGCGCCTAGAGGAGATCGGCGAGGCGGCGCGCCGCCTCGAGCGCGCGCTCGACCCGACCGGCCCCTCGCCCTTCACGACCGCGATGCGCAGCGCGGTCGAGGTGGCGGATGCGCTCTGGGACGACGTCGCGGCCGCCTACCTGGCCCCGCTCGAGTAGCCTGGAGGCATGGAGGGCGGAGGCTTCCTCCCGTTCGGGGGCGACCCCGAGGAGATCCTGCGGGGCCTGCGCGAGTTCGCCGAGCAGCAGGCCGAGGGCGTCAAGGAGGCGCAGCGCGAGCAGTTCGCGACGCTGACGCTCAACACCGCGGTCGACCTCACCCAGGCCGCGCTGTCGCAGGTCAACGCGTCCGGCTCGCCGGACGAGCAGGCGATGCAGCTTCGAGACGCGATGCGCGTCCTCTTCCCCGAGGCGGTGGCGCTCGTCTCGGCCGCACGCCAGGGGTTCATGCGGGAGACCTGAGCTACGGCTCGGTGTGCACCACGACGTCGGCGACGTCGGGCAGCGCCCCGCGGATCCGCTCCTCGACCTCGCTCGCCTCGTCGTGAGCGGCCGCCAGCGTCGTGTCGCCGCCGAGCGAGAGCGTGACGAGGACGACGAGGCCGTCGTCGGTGTCGAGCGTCCGCACGGTGCGCGGCGCGCTGCCGGTCACGTCGGACACGACCCTCGCGAGCTCGGTCCGCTCGTAGCCGACGAGACGGCCGGGCGTCGGCTCCCCGAGCGGCTCGAGGTGCGTCTGCACGTCGCAGATTTCGGGGGCAGCCAGCCGGATCTGCTGCTCGACGTCCTCGGCGAGCGCGTGCGCCTCGGCGAGGTCGAGCTCTCCCGGCAGCTTCAGGTGGAGCGAGACCTCGATGCCGCCCGGCGTGTCGATCAGCTGCACGTTGTGCAGCTCCCGGACGTGCGACACGGTCATCGCCGCTGCGCGGACGCGCTCGCGAAGCTCGGCCTCGTGCCCGGCCGGCTCGACGTGGACGACGACGTCGCTCCCCGGCAGGGCGCGTTGGACGGCCTCCTCGACCCGGTCGGCCGCGGCGTGGCCCTGCCCGACGGCGGCGCCGGGAGAGACCCCGATCACGACGTCTGCGAACGTGCGCCCGGCCGCCTCGCGCAGGCGGAGCCGACGCACCGACACGGGCGGCTCCAGCTCGGCGATCGCCTCCTCGGCAGCCGCGACCGCGTCCGCAGGCGCGCGGTCCATCAGCACGTCGACGTTCCGGCGCCCGAGGCGGGCCGCCGCGACGATCACGAGCGCGGCGACGAACAACGCAGCGATCGAGTCGCCCTCGGGGAACCCGGCCCGCGCCGCGACCAGTCCGCACAGCACCGCGATCGTGGAGAGAAAGTCGGAGCCGAAGTGGACGGCGTTCGAGAAGAGCGCCGCGCTCGAGTGCCGCTTCGCGGTGCGGTACGAGACGACCGTCCGCGAGAGGTCGATCACGATCACGAGCGCGAGCGCGGCGAACGCCCACCACTCCGGCTCGACGTCGAGCTCGACCCACCCCGCCAGCCGCGCGACCGCGAGCGCGGCGATGCCCACCGAGACGAGCGCGAGGAAGGCCGCCTCGGCGAGCGCGGCAAGGTGCTCTGCCTTGCCGTGGCCGTAGCGGTGCCCTTCGTCCGCCGGCTTCGTCGCGACGCCGACCGCGAACAGCGTGAGCAGCGCCGCGACGAGATCGGTGCCGGAGTGCGCAGCGTCTGCGACGAGGCCGAGGCTGCCCGCGGCAAGCCCTGTGACGAGCTTGATCGCGATGAGGCAGATCGCGGCGACGACCGACGCGAGCGCCGTGCGGCGGAGCGGCGACACGCCGCGAAGGCTATTCCCCGGGCCTGGTGACAACCCTTCCGGCCGCTGCACGCGGGCTGCGCTTCGCGGCCTTCTCGCGACTCCGGGCGCGATCGGCGATCTGCGTCGCCACCCGCTCGCCGTCGCGCCCCGCTCCGAGGATCAGCATCGAGCTGAAGGAGTGCAGGAAGCAGAGCCCCGTGAAGTACAGGCCGGGCGACGAGGCGACTGCGCCGCGCGTCTGCGCCGGATAGCCGTCGTCGTCCTCCTCGAGCGGGAACCGGATCCAGCCGTAGTCGTTCCGGAACCCGGTGCACCACACGACGTTCGCGACGTCCACCACGCGGCCGCCCGCGAGCTGGGGCTTCCCCTCCACGACACCGGTGGTGCGCTCGTAGACCCGCTCGACGCCCGCGGCCGCGAGGTCGGCCCTCTTCACGCGCAGCAGTGGGCCGCCGTGCGCGCGGACGTGCGGTCGCGCCTTGCGGCCGAGCGGCGTCGAGGCGGTCAACAGCCGCGTCCACGCGAAGCGCATGAAGGGAAAGACGAGCGGCGCAAGCCTGCTGTGGATGTTGAGCGGGAACTGGCCGGTATCCCTCCCCGAGAGCACCGTCCGGAACCCCGCGTTCGCGACCTCGTAGGCGATGTCGCCGCCCGAGTGTGCGGCCCCGACGACGAGCACGGAACCGTCGCGCAGCTGCTCGGGGCCGCGGTAGTCGGCGGAGTGGAGCTGCCTGACCGCGGGGTCGAGCGCGTCCGCGAAGTCGGGGACGATCGGATGCTCCTGCTGGAAGACCCCGGTCGCGACCACGACGTTGTCCGCCTCGAAACGGCGCTCGCCGGCCGCGACGACGTACCCCCCGTCGTCCCGCTCGAGCGTCTCCACGCGGACGCCGTTCAGGATGGGGAGGCCGAACCGCTCGGCATATGCCTCGAGGTAGTCGGCCATCTCGCGCGCCGTGGGGTACGAGTAGCTCGGCGCGGGGAAGCGCATCCCGGGCAGCCCGTCGACGAGCGCGGGCGAGTAGAGCTGCAGGGACGGCCAGCGGTTGCGCCACGATTCGCCGACGCGCTCGCATGCGTCGAGGATCACGAACGGCTGGTTCCGCCGCGCGAGGTGATACCCCACCGCGAGACCGGCCTGCCCTCCCCCGATCACGACCGTCTCGACCCGTTCCGTCCGTTGCGCTGCCATGACTCCTCCTCTCGACGACCTCGCAGCCACGGTAGGACGGGAGCGCTCCAGCGACATCGCATGGAACGACCAACTTGCGCCGGACGGTGGATGGTCAATTCGGACCAGGTGGCCCGCGCTCAGACGAGGTCGTGCTCATGGGCAAACGCGCCGGCGGCCGTGCGGGAGGAGACGTCGAGCTTGCGGAAGATGTTCTGGAGATGGCGGGCGACCGTGTGCTCGCTGATCACGAGCGAGGACGCGATCGCGCGGTTGCTCTCACCGGCCGCGACGAGGTGGAGGACCTCGAGCTCCCGCGGCGTGAGCCCGTGCAGGTCGCGGGCCGGCGCGCCGAGGCGCGCCTGGACGCGCTCGAGATCGGGCCCGGCGCCGAGCTCGGCGAACGTCTGCCGGGCGGCAGCGAGCTCGAGCCCGGCGGTGTCCTCGTCGCCGAGCGCGGCGCAGGCGAGGCCGACTGCGACGCGGGCGCAGGCCTCCTCGTACGGCGCCTCCAGCATGCGCCACTGCTCGGCGGCCCGGCGTGCGGCGGCGAGTGCCTCGGCCGGCTCGCCCGCCGCAAGACGGACGGCGCCGAGCGCGGTCGCGGCGAGCGCGTGCAGCATGGCGCCGCCGTACTGCGTCGCGAGCGCGTCGAGCTCGCGCGCTGCCTCCCGCGCATCGTCCAGGTGGCCCAGCGCGAGGGCGATCTCGACCTGCGCGGGCAGGAGGACCGCGCGGCGCGACCAGATCGCCGTCTCGCCGAGAACGCGGCGGGTCGCGGCCGCGGCCGCCTCCGGCCGGCCCTGCGCGAGGCGGAGGAGCGCCAGGCCCGGCTGCGGCTCCCACCCGTAGCGGCTCGAGGCGGCGTACGCGGCCTCCGCCTCGTCGAGCGCGCCGGACAGCCTGAGCACCTCGCCTTGCCGGTAGAACGCCTGCGCCGCAGCGGCGCGGTTGAACCCCTGGACGAGACGTTCGGCCGCGCGCCGCGCCTCGTCGAGGGCGTCCGGCCACGCACCGTGGAGCTGCATGATCTCCGCGCGGTGCACGAGGCAGCGGCCCGTGAACGCCACGAGCCCGGGCTGGTCGTCGCACCACCGGGACAGCACCTCCGTCCACTCCCGTGCGCGACGGACGTCGAACACGTCGACGCAGGCGAGGATGACGCCGCAGTAGACGAGCCCGGTGACGATCGGTGAGACCGAGCCGGAGGTGGCGGCGACCATCGCCTCGTCGAGCAGGCGGAACCCCTCGTCGACGCGCCCCTGCCGGATCACGAACTGGCCCTGCATGTGGGTCGCGAGCGCGGAGAGGTCCGGATCGCGGAAGCGCTGCCCGATCTCCACCGCCGCGGATGCGGTCGCGGCCGCGGTCTCCAAGTCTCCTGCGGCCTCCGCGCCGAACGCGGCGGGGAGCAGCAGGTAGCCGCGCTCCGCGCACTCCTCGTCGCCGAGAAGCCGCTCCGCGCGGGCGAGCCATCCTCCTGCCGGCCCCATCTCGCCTCGCGCGGCGTGGTGCAGGCAGATCCAGACCGCACAGTTTACCGCGCGCAACGTCGCGCCTTCCTCGAGGTGCGCGTGGTGCGCGCGTTCGAGGAGGCTCATCGACTCGTCGTCCCGGCCGATCATGTACGCGCACAGCGACAGCAGCTCGACGTCCTCCACGCCGAGCGGAGACGCCGCGTCGACCTGTGAGAGCGCGTCGTGAGCCTCCGCCCAGGCCCGCCTCGCGCACGCGGCGCGGCCTCGTTCGAGCTCGTCGTCCATGCCGGGATTGTCCCGCAGCCAGGCATCGTGCGCAGGTCACTCGCCGGGCGCGGGGGAGACGCCCCGGCGCCGGGCGGCGACGATCCCTGCGGCGATGAGGAGGCCGCCCGCCAGCTCCAGGAGCCCGAGCGACTCCGAGAGGAGGACGACCGCGATCGCCGCCGCGACGAACGGCTGCAGGTTCGCGGCGAGCGTCGCGCGCGCCGGGCCGATCCGATCGAGCGAGCGGAACCACATCACGTTCGTCGCGACAAGCGGCCCGAGCGTCGCGAACGCGACGAGGAGCCAGACCGCCCAGCCGAGGCTCCAGTCCTGGTCGGCCAGTTGCGGCAGCGCAGTCAACGTCAGCGGCACGCACGTCGCCGAGAGGACCACGGTCGAGATCCGCGAGGCGGAGTAGCGGCGCATCAGAGGCGTGATCAGCATGGAGTACGCCGCCCAGCTCGCCGCGGTGAGCATCCCGAGCAACACTCCGACGAAGCTGCCGGAGACCTGGTCGCCGGACCCGATCGCCACGAGCGCGACGCCGGCGAACGAGAGGAGCGCCCCGGACCAGAACCGGCGCGGCAGTGTCTCCGTCGCGAGGAGGACGCCCGCGATCGCCGCGAAAATCGGCGTCGCGCCGAGGAGCAGGGCTACCACGGACGCCGTCGACTCGTGGAGCGCGTAGACGAACGCGATCTGGTTCAGGTAGAGGACGCCGGCCGCGCCGAGCAGGAGCCCGAGATCGCGGGGCGCGACCCGCAGCGAGCGCTCCGCGACGAGCGTGATCCCGCAGAAGACGAGAGCCGCGAGCAGGTAGCGGACGCTCCCGTACGCGAGCGGCTGCAGCCCGTGCGTGAGGATGTAGCGGCTGACGGTCAGGTTCAGCGACCAGAGCCCGATCGTCGCGAGCAGCATCAGCTCGAGCGTCGTCGGCCTCCGCATCGCGCCGACGGTAGTCCGTTATCGTGGCGGCCGATGGCAGAGCCGACCACCGACGACGTCGACGCCCTCGTCGGGCCGGCGACGCCCCAGTTCGCGTTCCAGCTTCGCGCACGCGTGCGTGAGCTGGTCGCAGGTCTGCCGGAGGACGACCCCGTGCGGGTGTACGCCGAGGAGCAGGTCGAGCTGCTCGACCGGCTGGGGTTCGCGTCGACCAAGGCCGAGAACTCCGAGCCGGAGTCGCGCGACCGCATCGGCTGGGAGACGATCCCGTCGTCCGCCCCGGCGTCTGCGCCACTGCCGCACGGCGACGGGTGAGCACCGGGCGCACGGTCCTCGTCACCGGTGGGTCGCGCGGGATCGGCAGGGCGATCGCGCTGCGGCTCGCGCGGGAGGGCGCGGCCCGGGTCGCGATCGGCTACTTCCGCTCGGACACGGCCGCGGAGGCGACGGCCGAGGAGCTCCGTGCGCTCGGCACCGAGCCGGTCCTCGTCCGGGGGAACATCACGTCCAGCCGCGTCCTCGAGCAGGTCGAGGCGCTCGGGCCGCTCGACGTGCTCGTGCACAACGCCGCGACGGGAGTGATCCGCCCGGCGCTCGAGACGGAGGACAAGCACTGGGACTGGACGCTCAACGCGAACGCCCGTGCGCTGCTCTCGCTCACGCGCGCGGCCGCGCCGGCGATGGCGGCGGGGTCGTCGATCGTCGCGATCTCCAGCCTCGGCTCGATCCGCGTGCTCGAGAACTACACGCTCGTGGGCGCCTCGAAGGCGGCGCTCGAAGCGCTCGTGCGCTACCTCGCAGTCGAGCTCGCGCCCCGCGGCATCCGGGTGAACGCGGTGTCCGCAGGAGTCGTCGAGACCGGCGCGCTCGAGCACTTCCCGAACCGCGAGGAGATGCTCGCGTCGGGCGCGGCAAACCCGGCGGGCCGCCTCGTCACGCCCGACGACCTCGCCGGCGTCGTCTCATTTCTCTGCTCGCCGGACGCCGAGATGATTCGAGGGCAGGTCGTCGTGATCGACGGCGGCTGGTCACTGCCGGCGGCCTGACCTCGTGGCCAATCGACACGACCTCGCGCTCGTCCTCGACTGGGACGGCACGGTGACCGAGCGGGACACGCTGCACATGGTCAACGACCGCTTCGGCGACCCCGAGCTCTTCGACGTGCTCGAGGACGAGCTCGGCCGGCGCCTGACCCTGGACGAGGTGATCGCGCGGGAGATCGCGACCGTGACGGCGCCGCTCGGCGAGGTCGTCGAGTACCTGCTCGAGCACGTCCGCGTGCGGGCGGGTTTCCGCGAGCTGGTCGCCGCGTACGACCCGTTGATCGTGTCGGCGGGCTTCCACGAGCTGATCGACCCGGTCCTCGCGCGCGAGGGCGTGGAGGCGCGCGTGGTCGCGAACCAGGTCACGGCCGACCCCGCGGGCTGGAGGGCGACGTTTCAGGATCGTCCGCTGTGCGAGGTGTGCGGCGAGCCGTGCAAGCGCGGCGCGGTCGTCGGGCTCGGCCCGTTCGCCTACGTCGGGGACGGCATCTCGGACCGCTGCGTCTCGCTTGCCGCCGACCGGCGCTTCGCCCGGCGGACACTGGCCGTCTGGCTCGACGAGCAAGGCGTCGCGTACGAGCCGTTCGACGACCTCCACGAGGTGGGGGCCGCGCTCGAGGTGGGCCAAGAAGGCGCCGGCGACGGTCGAGGGGGATGACCGCCGCCGACTGCGCACAGCATAGGACGGTGACAGGCCTGGTGCGAGCCGCGGAACCCCATCCTTTAGCATCGGATCGTGACCGTCCGCCGTGCCACGGACGCCGACCTCGCAGTGCTCGAGGAGCTGTGGGCCGCGTTCGAGCGCGAGGTGCCGGCGCCGCCGTACGTCGAGGTCGACGGCGCGCAGGAGCGAGCCGAGATCCGCGAGATCGTGGAGAGCGAGCTCGCGTTCCTCGCGGAGCGAGACCAGCAGCCCGTCGGCTTCGCGCTCGCACGCCTGACCGGGACGCGAAACGGGCGCCTGACCGATCTCTACGTCGTCCCGGAGGCGCGACGCGACGGCGTCGCCGCCGACCTCGTCTCCGCGGTGGCGGAGACGCTGGCCACCCACGGCGTGGAGCACCTCGATCTCGAGGTGCGGACGGGCAACGTCGACGCGCGCGCCGTCTACGGCCGCTGGGGCTTCACGGAACAGCTCCTCGTCCTCGGCGTCCCGCTCCCGACGCTGCGCGAGCGGCTCGCCCCCGACCGCCAGGCGGCCTCGTTCGCGTCGCTCCACGTGCAGACGGACGCGGTCGCGGACGTCGAGCGCGCCGTCCGGGAATTCGCGCCGCGCATCGGCTCGCGCGGCTGGCGGGTCGTCGGCCCGCGCAACGGCTGGCTCGCCGTGTACGACGAGGTGATCGACACCGACCCGACGGCGCTCGTCCGGTTCGCGCGCGAGCTGTCGTCCAGGCTGGGAGCCGTGGTCGTGGCGCTGTCGCTCGAGGCGGAGCAGGTCGTCCGCCTCGTGGCGCTCGAGCGAGGCGGGATCGTCGACGAGTACCTCTCGGTGCCGGAGTTCTACGGGCCGCTCGCCCCGGGGGACGTGATCGGCCTCGCGGCGAACCCCACCGTGCTCGCGCGCCTCACCGGCGCGGACCCCCAGGCCGTGAAGGCGCTTGCCATCACCGCGGCCTCGCCCGCCGAGCTGCCCCCGCCGCGCGAGCTGCTCGTGTCACTCGCGAACGTCCTCGGTCTGGAGGGCGCCGACCACGGCTATGCCCAGCTCGCCGCGGAGGAGGGCGTGTAGGCATGGCGATCACCCTCTACGACGCGCCGCGGTGCCCGTTCTGCGCCCGCACGCGGATCGTGCTCGCCGAGAAGGGCGTGTCGCACGACACCGTCACGATCGATCTCGCCGAGCGCCCCGCCTGGCTCGTCGAGCGCAATCCGCCCGACGGCAGGGTGCCGGTCCTCGAGGAGGACGGCTGGGTGCTGCCGGAGTCCTCGGTGATCGACGAGTACCTCGAGGAGCGCTACCCGGACCCGCCGCTGCTTCCGGACGACCCGGTCGAGCGCGCCGCGGCGCGGCTCCTCGTCTTCCGCTTCGACGAGACGCTGGGCGACCCCTACTACGCCGTTCGGCGCGAGGGCGCGGGCGCGTACGACTGGCTCGCGGTGGGCCTTCGCAGCCTGGAGTCGCTGCTCGAGGCGACGCCGTTCCTCACGGGCGGGCGATTCGGGCTGGCCGACGTCTCGTACCTCCCGTGGCTCCTGCGGCTCAGAGGACTGATGGGTGTTTCGCTCGAGCCGTACCCCGCGATCTCGCGCTGGCTCGAGACGTGCGCGGCGCGCCCCTCGGTCGCAGCGGAGATCGAGACGGTCGCGTCGCTCGCAGCATGAGCCGTAGGCTCGACGGAGGCGACCCGGGAGCGGAGGCGCCGGCTTGGCCGGAGCCGGAGCCGGAATGAGCGAACCGGTGACGACCGCAGAGCTCGCCGCACGGCTCGGGGACGAAGACGTCGTCCTGCTCGACGTCCGCACCGCGGAGGAGTTCAGCGGGCTGTCCGTCGCACCCTGCGACCCGCGCGCGGGCCGGATCCCGGGCGCGCGGAACGTCAGGCTCGACGAGCTGCTCCTCGCCGGAGCGCGCGGCCAGGCGGCGGTGCACGAGCTGGTCGGCGCGGAGCCCGGCGCAGAGGTGATCGCGTACTGCCACTCGGGCAGCCGCTCGGCGGTGGCGGTGCAGGTGCTCTCGGCCGTGGGCTACCGCGCGCGGAACTACGAGGGGTCGTGGCACGAATGGTCGCGCGACCCCGAGCTCCCCGCGGAGACGGGCGCCGACGCTACCCCCTGAGCCGGGCGGCCTCGTCGAGGAAGGCGTCGCAGAGCGCGCGGCCCTGCTCGTTCCAGGTCGGCAGGAAGCGGTCGACCTCGGCCCGGATCTCCTCGACCGGCTTCGGGAGCTCCTCGCGACCCTCGCGCAGCCAGTGGTCGAGCATCTGCCGGTCGACCTCGGCGTGGAACTGGATCCCCCAGACGCGGTCGGCGAGCCGGTAGGCCTGCCGGGCGGCCTCGCTCGAGGCGAGCTGGACGGCGCCTTCGGGGAGATCGAAGGTGTAGTAGTGCCACTGGAACGCCGGAAAGCGTCGCGGCAGGACGTCGAGCAGCGGGTCCCCTTGCCCGTCGTCGCGCGAGACGTCGTGCCAGCCCACCTCCGGTGCGGCCGCGGGGCCGACCTCGGCGCCCGCGGCACGTGCGATCAGCTGCGCGCCGAGGCATACGCCGAGGAGCGGAACGGAGGAGGCGAGCGCCGCCTCGAGAAAGCCCGCCTCGCCGGCGAGCCACGGATGCTCGGCGTCCTGGTCGGGATGCATGGCGCCGCCGAACACCATCACCGCGTCCCAGTCCGAGGGGTCGCCGGGCGGTGCCTCGCCGTCGGCGGCGATCCAGCGATCGAGCCGATGGCCGCGCTCGGGGACGGCACGCTCGAAGATCCCCCCGCCACCGGTCGGTCCGGCCTCGTGGACGATCGAAAGGACGCGCATCGCGGTGCTCAGAATAGGGTCAGCTCCGTGGCCGGGGGCTCGACGCCTCCCGTCGCGGGCACTCCAGCCTCGTCGAGCAGCCCGCGCAGGACCTGCGCGCTGCGTGGCGCGAAGTCGTCCCGGTTGTTGTTGAACATCGCGTAGACCTCGTCCGCCTCGTCGGCCAGGCGTGCGAGCGGCGCCACCCAGTCCGCGAGATCGTCCGCCGCGTACAGCCAGTCGAAGCGGTCGGCCGCGGAGCCGCCGCGGATGTTCCACGTCTCGACGTTCCGGCCGTGGAAGCGCACGTATGCGACGCGGCCGGTGGAGGCCGCGACGCGCGGCGAGACGTTCGCCGCGCGCGTCGCCGGCGTGTCGACGGAGACGTACGCGAGCCCGTGCCGCTCGAGGAACGACAGCGTGTCGGCGCGCTCGTCCTCGTCCATCCACGAGCGGTGACGGAACTCGACGAGCGGGACGAGCGGCGCGAGCCGTGCGGGCGCCCGCGCGAGCTCGGCCATTGCTTTCGGCGACTTCGTGAACCGCGGGTGGTACTGGAGGAGGATGCCGCGCAGCTTGCCCGAGAGCTCCAGCGGCTCGAGCGAGGCGCGGAAGAGCGCGAACGCCTCGTCGGTCGGCTCGCCGTCGTGCCACGTCATCGCGGCGGAGGCCTTCACGTGGAACGTGAAAGCGTCGGGCGTCCGGCGCGCCCAGCGCTCCGTGACCGCCGGGTCGGGGAGGGCGTAGTACGGCGAGTCGACCTCGACCACGTCGAACCGCTGGGCGTAGTAGCGGAGCCGCCGCTCGCCGGTCGAGACGCCGCGCGGGTACCACGCGCGCAGGAGGCCCTCGTCGGCCCAGGAGCAGATGCCGATGCGGACCGTCGACGCCACGGAGCCCAGTCTGACCGGGTGCCGGGAACACGCGCCCGTATGATCGGCACGATGGACGGGCGGCCGATCGGGGTGTTCGACTCCGGCGTGGGGGGCCTGACCGTCCTCCACGAGCTGCTGGTCACGCTGCCGCACGAGGATGCCGTGTACCTCGGCGACAACGCGAGGCTCCCGTACGGGCCGCGGCCACTGGCCGAGATCCGCGGCTTCGCGCTCGAGATCGGGCGCCACCTCGAGGGCGAGGGCGTGAAGCTCGTCGTCGCCGCGTGCAACTCGGCCACGGCGGCCGGGCTGCAGGACCTCCAGCGCGCGCTCGACGTCCCGGTGGTCGGCGTGCTGCAGCCCGAGGCGCACGCGGCGGCGCTCGCGACGCGGAATCGGCGCGTTGGCCTCCTCGCGACCGAGGCGACGGTCGCGAGCGGCCGCTACGAGGAGCTCGTCCGCTCCCACGACGCGAGCGTCGAGGTGATCTCGATCGCCTGCCCGCGCCTCGTTCCGCTGATCGAGGGCCCCGACCCCTTCGGCGAGGAGACGACGGAGGCGGTGCGTGAGGTCGCGGCGCCGCTGCAGGCCCGGGACGTCGACACCGTCATCCTCGGCTGCACCCACTACCCGATCCTGCGGCCGATCTTCCAGCGGGTCTTCGGGCGCGCCGTGACGCTCGTGTTCTCCGCCGACGAGACCGCACGCGAGGTGGCGGAGACGCTCGCGCGAAAGGGGATCGAGAACGACGAGCGGCGGGAGGGCGGCTACCGGTTCCTCACGACGGGCGACCCCGACGCGTTCCGGGAGATGGGCAAGCGGTTCCTCCAGCTGCCGATCCGCGAGGTCGAGCACGTCGGCCTCGCGACGACCGCGCCGCAGGCGGCATGATCCTCCACCACCCGACCCTCGAACCGCAGAGGACGACGTGACACGCCACGACGGACGCCGGCCCGACCAGCTGCGCGAGCTCGACCTGCAGCCCGACTTCCTCGAGCAGCCGCACGGGTCGATCCTCTACGCGCAGGGGCGGACGGTCGTGCTGTGCACCGCGACCGTCGAGGAGGCGATCCCACGCTGGCTGCGCGGGAAGGGCCAGGGTTGGATGACGGCGGAGTACTCGCTGCTCCCCGCGTCGACGGGGGAACGGACCCAGCGGGGCGTCTCGCGCGGCCGCCCCGACGGACGAACGGTCGAGATCCAGCGCCTGATCGGCCGCGCGCTGCGCAGCGTGTGCGACCTCGAGGCGCTCGGCGAGCGGACGCTGTGGCTCGACTGCGACGTGCTCCAGGCCGACGGCGGCACACGCTGCGCTGCGATCACGGGCGCCTACGTCGCGGCGTACCGCGCGCTCGACCGCTTCGGTCTGACCAAGGCGCTCACGGGCGGGATCGCGGCGGTCTCCGTCGGCGTGGTCGACGGCGAGCCCGTGCTCGACCTCGACTACGTCGAGGACTCGACGGCCGAGACCGACATGAACGTCGTGATGGCGGACGACGGCCGGCTCGTCGAGGTGCAGGCGACGGCCGAGCGCGACCCGTTCTCCCGCGAGCTCCTCGACCGGCTGCTCGACCTGGCGGCGGGCGGTATCGCGGAGCTCGAGACGGCGCAGCGCGAGGCGTGTGAGGCACCCTCGCTGCTGAGCTCGTAACACTGTGTTGCAAGCCCGTCTCGTTCTCGCCACGCAGAACCCCCACAAGCTCGAGGAGCTCCGTCGCGCGCTGCCCGGGTTCGGCCTCGAGGCGCTCGGGCGGGACGATCCGCCGGCCGAGGACGGCGCGACGTTCGAGGACAACGCGCGCATCAAGGCGCGCTTCGCGCGCGCCAATGCCGACCCGGAGACGTGGGCGCTCGGCGAGGACTCGGGCATCGAGGCGGTCGCGCTGGACGGGCGTCCCGGCGTGCACACGGCCCGTTGGGCGGCCGGCGACCCGGTCGGGAAGATGCTCGAGGCGCTCGACGGCGTCGCGCAGCGCGGCGCCCGGTACGTCTGCGTGCTGGTCGCGATCGCCCCGGACGGGCGGGAGGTCGTGGCGCGGGGAGCCCTCGAGGGCGCGATCGCGCTCGCCGCCACCGGCGCCGAGGGCTTCGGATTCGATCCGGTGTTCGTCCCGGAGGGCGAGACGGCGACGGTCGCGGAGCTGGGCGACACGTGGAAGCGCTCTCACTCGCACCGCGCCCGCGCCGCCTCCGCGCTCGCGGCCCGGCTGGGCGCGTAGCGCTCACTCGGGCCGCTTGGCGACCACCGCCCGGCCGGTGCCGTCGTACGCGAGCACGTAGTTCAACGCCGCGCCGAACACGATCACGTTCGCCATCACGTAGAGCCAGACGAGCAGGAGGAACGTCGTCCCGAGCGCCTGCAGCGCGACGACCTCGGAGGTGAGGAACACGAACAGCGGCAGCGCCTGGAGCGTGCCCGCGAGCAGCACCGCGCCGAGGATCGCGCCGGGCAGCACCTCGTGCCACGTGAGGAGGGCGTTCGGCAGGCGGTGGTAGGCGGAGAGGAGGAAGACGAAGAGCGCGAGAGCGGACGTCGCGAGCGTCAACGCGAGCGCGACCCACTGGTTCGCGACGACGTCTGTCGCGTAGCGGCGCAGGAGGTCGTAGCCGAACGTGCCGACCGTGAGCCCGGCGAAGAGCACGAGCAGGGCCGCGATCATGTAGACGACCGCGAGGAGCTTGCCCCGCAGGAACGGCCGGTTCGGTCGTCCGTAGACGATGTTGAAGGCCGATTCGAGCGCGGAGAAGAGCGACACCGAGCTCCACAGCAGCGCGACGGCGCCCACGATCGAGAGGGTCGCCGCGTTCCGCTGCACCGCGTCGGCGACCCTGGCGATCGACTCGACCGACTGGCCGGGGAAGATGTCCTCGAGGTAGGTGACGAGCGCGCTCGAGGAGTTGGCCTGGTCGAGGAAGCCGAGCACGGAGAGCGCGAGGAAGATGATCGGCACGAACGACGCGAGCGCGAAGTACGCGACCATCGCCGCGAGGTGCGTCCCCCGCTCGCCGAAGAACCGGTCGAACGTGCTCCGGATCGCTCGCACGCGGGCAGTTTGCTAGCTTCGGGCGCCGGCATGGACGCGTCCGCCGCCCTCTCCGAGCTGCTCGAGGTGTCGACCCAGGTCGTCCAGGTGGTCGTCACGGGCCCCACCGGCGAGGTCGAGGCGGCGCGGGCTCCGTCCGACGACCGCGCCCGCGCGCTGGTCGCGGCCGGCGCGGAGCTCCTCTCGGGGGCGGGCGCGATTCGCCCGTCCGAGCCGGTCGAGCGCGTGCAGGTCGATCTCGAGCGAGGCTCCGTCGTCGCGTTGACGGACGGCACGAGGGCGGTGGTCGCGACGACCGTCGCCGGTCCGACCGCGGCGCTCGTCGCCCACGACCTGCGGACGTTGCTCGGGCGGATCGCGGGCGCTTCGGCATGAGGCTCGTGCTCCTCGCGCTCGCGGCGGTCGGCTCGCTCGTCCTGTGGCGACGGCGTCGGCCGCACGGCTCGCACGTCGTGGTGGGCTGGCGCGACGGGGCAGAGCTCGAGCTCGACGGGAGCTCGCCGGCGCACGCGCAGAGCACGTCCGTCGCCGAGCGGGTGCTCGCGTGAGCGGCGTCGACGAGCTCGGGACGCAGCTGCTCGACGCCGCGCTGCTCGAAGGCGACTTCACGCTGCGTTCGGGCAAGCGCTCCCGCTGGTACCTCGACAAGTACCGCTTCGAGACCGAGCCGGCGCTCCTGCGGGCGCTCGGCGAGCGGCTCGCAGAGGCGGCGCGCGAGGTCGAGCCGAAGGCGACGCGCCTCGCGGGACCGGCGCTCGGGGCCGTCGCGCTCGCCGCCGCGGCGTCGATGGCGTCCGAGCTGCCGTTCATCATCATCCGCGGTGAAACCAAGGGATACGGCACCGCGAACCGCCTCGAGGGCTCGTACGAGCCCGGCGACGTCGTGTGCCTCGTCGAGGACGTC
>DATBET010000093.1:0-18611 GCA_036558885.1 Gaiella sp. | reverse complement strand
GCGGTATGCGCTCCGCTGCTGGTCGAGCGGGACGAGGAACACGTTCGCGCGCGCGAGCGAGTCGAGCCGCCTGGCCGAGTCGTCGCGCTCGAGCACCGCGTCGCACGAGGGCGCGCTCAGCCGGTCGAGCACCGAGCTGCGCGTGAGGAACCTGACGTCCTCGGGCTCGAGGCGCGAGAGGTGCTCGAGCTCGAAATAGTCCTCCACGAACGGGTCGTCGCGGAACGCCTCCCCACGATCGCCGGCCGGTCGCGCCTTCAGCGCGAGCGCCGCGAGATAGGTCCCGGCCGCCCAGCCCTCGGTCCACTCCGACAGGGCGGCGAGCTCCGCGGGCGACGGCGAGACGCCGATGGCGTTCAGGAGCCGCTCGGTATCGCGCCCGCCGAGCTCGAGATCTCGACGGTCGAGCGCGAACAGCCGGCCCATCGCCCGCAGCCGCGCGAACGGTAGGCGTGGCAGCGTGCGGCCCGAGAGCACGAGCGTCGAGCCGTCGGGCACGTGCTGCGCGAGCGCCGCGACGGCCTTCACGCACTCCCGTGAGCGCAGCACCTGAACGTCGTCGAGCACCAGCACCACGGGATACGGCGAGGAGCGAAGGGCGGAGGCCAACCGGGCGATCCCGTGCGTCGACAGCGATCTGCGCGTCCTGAGCGCGTCGAAGACCGCGCCGTCCACGTGCCGCACGCCCGCTAGCGAGGCGGCGACGTAGCGGGTGAAGGCAAGGGCGTCGTTGTCCCCTTCGTCGAGCGAGACCCACGCGAAGGGCCTCTCGTCGCGGTCGCTCCACTGCGCGAGCAGCGTCGTCTTGCCGTAGCCGGCCGGCGCGCTGACCGTGACGACGGACGACGTCCGCGAGGCGCGCAGCCGGTTGACGAGCGGGACCCGCGACACGCTCCCCGGGCGCACGACGGGAGTGCCCAGCTTCGCCTCCAACAGTTCGTATGTCGCAGTGCGCCGTCCCCCGAGCGACACGTCCAGGTCACACATCCGGCCTCCCGGGTGGGCTGTCCCACGAGCCAGTGAAGCGCATCAGGGGCGCTCTGGACAAGTGCCCTGACACGACCAGCCAAGCTCGCCCAAGCCGAAGTTGTCCCAGGAGAGGACGACGATGTCTGGTTGCCGTGCGCTCATGCATCACTCCCTTCTTGTCCGGAGCCTGCTTCTTGTCCGGAGCCTGGTGGACTCGTGGCGACTTGCTGCACCGAGAGCAGTGCGAGCCCGAGCTCCTCGATCCGCTCGAGGAGGCCGTAGAGCTTCGCCTGGTCGCGAACGCTGCCGGTGAGAACGGTCATGCCATCGGTACGTTGCATCTGCACCCCTTCGAACAGGTGGGCGTACCGCTCGTCCAGCTCGCCGCGGACGACGAGCTGGTAGATCGGGTCATGGGGGCGCTCGTCCTTCATCGCGGCTGACGTTGACCCACGAACGGGTGAGGCGACGCGGAGGCGGCGCGGTTCACCCGGGTGAAGTCGACTAGAGGAGGCCGCGCTCGCGTGCCCGCCGGATCGCGTCGTCCCGCGAGGAGACACCGAGCTTGCGATAGATCGATCGCACGTGGCTTCGAATCGTGTTGTGCGACAGGTAGAGCTCGCGACCGATTTCCTGCTTGGACAGCGGTCCCGCGAGCGCTCGTAGCACCACGAGCTCCCGTTCGCTGAGCGTGGCATCGTCGCTTCGCCGTCGCGTGCGCGGCGGTCGCTCCACATCCCCGAGCCAAGAGGCGAGGATTCCGGGATCCGGGCACGAATCGACCACGCTTCGTGCCTCCTCGGCTACCGCCTCCGCCTCGGCGTCTCTGTGCAGGGCCCGCAAGACGGCTGCCTGGCGGATCAGCGCCAGCGCAAAGCTGGCCGGCTGACCGGCGATACGACGCAGAACGTCAGCGCCGCGTTCGAAGCTCGAGAGAGCCTCCTCGAGCTCGCCGCGCGACTCGAGCGCGGCGCCGAGCGCAATCGGTATCTCGCTGTCCACTCCATCGAGCCCGTGCTCCTGTTCGATCGCCATGGCTCGGGTCACCAGACGAATCTGCTCGTCCGTCTGGCCGAACGCGCCGGCGACGAGCGAACGAGCGACCAATGCCGAGGTCGCGACGCGCCACTGCTCGAGCTGGAGCGCGGGCTCTGCCGCCTCCGCCAGCCACTGATCGGCTTCGAGAAACTCGCCGACGAAGTAGAGGCACCATCCGCCCGCAACGCAGATGAGGGCGCGCCAGGGTGACGTCGGCCCCTCGAGCTCTGCCGCATGACGGGCCCTCTCGACGGACGCTCGAAAGTCGCCCCACGTATTCATCCCCTGGAGCACGGCCAGGCTGGCCTCGAGGGAGCTGAAGCCATCCGGCAGCGGACCTTCGTCGAGAGGTCGGAGCCGTTCGACCGCCTCCATCGAGCCGACAGCCGCATCGCGTCGGCCGCTGAGCATGAGAACCCACGCCTCGACCAGAAGGAGATTCGCGTCTTGCTGTCGGATCGGGGGCGGGAACCGCTCGAGCCAGGCGACCACGGTCGCGTGTCTGGCGACCTGCGTGTACGTGAACCACGTGCTCGTGATGAGCTCGCGGGCTTCCACGAACGCCCCCGCCACCAGCGCATGCTCGATCGCCGCATCGGTCGAACCGTTTTCGCGATGCCACACGGATGCGCGACGGTGGAGCGTGACCGCGAGGCCGGGCTCGCGCCGCTCGAGCTCGGCGCGGAGGAGCTGGGCGAACAGGTGGTGGAAGCGGTACCAGGTGCCTTGGTCGTCGAGCGGCAGGAGAAACAGGTTCGTGCGGGCGAGCTCGCTCAGTTGCTCGCCACTTCCTTCCTGTTCGAGCAGCGCGTCACACAATGGCCCGCACAGCCCCTCGAGCACCGAGCACCGGGTCATCAGCGTCTGCAACGCAGGATCGTGCGCATCGAGCACCTCGTCGAGCAGGAAGTCGACGACGTGACGGCTCGTGCCGCCGAATCTGCTGACGAATGCGTGGCGGTCCGCGGCGCCGCGCAGGGACAAGGCCGCGAGGTACAGCCCGGCGGGCCAGCCTTCGGTCCGTTCGACGAGCTCGTCCACCTCGTTGCGCGCAAGCCCGAGCTCGAGGCGGCCGTTCAAGAGCAGCTCGGCCTCGTCGGCGTTGAACCCGAGCTCGTCGGCGCGCACCTCGAGCAGCTCTCCGTGCGCGCGCAGCGCCGCCAGCGGCAGGGCAGGCTCGTTGCGAGTCGAGACCACGAGCTGGAAGGAGGCCGGCGCGTGCTCCACCAGCCAGGCAACACTCTCCCGACTGGGGCCGCTCCCAAGTCGATGAAAGTCGTCGAGCACGAGTGCCACACCGTCCTGCTCGGTCAAGCCGTTGACGAGCTCGGGCAGCACGGTGTCGACGATGCGAGCTGCGCCCACCCGCTCCGGCCCGCGGGATGTCTCCAGCGCTGGACACACGCGCCGCAGCGCCTCGAGCACGTGGGACCACAACACGACTGGGTCGTTGTCACCGTCGTCGAGCGACACCCAGCCGACTGCACGGCGCTCCGCTTCGGCCTCCCGCCACGCGCCGAGCAATGTCGTCTTGCCACTGCCGGCAGGAGCCGCGACGACGATGAGCCTGACGCCCTTCTCGTGTCGGAGGCGCTCGAGCAGCCGGCCTCGGGCCACCGTCTGTCCCCGGGCGGCGGGAGGATGCAGCTTCGTCAAGAGAACAGACGGCGCGCCACGCTCCTCTCTCTCGACGGATCCGTCTATCAAGACCACATCCGCTCCCATAGGTGAGCTCACGACTCCGGAACTCGAAGGTCAGACCGACGCGGATCGCCCGCTGCGCCTGCACTTCGAATCCGACACCCCATCGTGCCGCGTTGGCCGCGTGCGACCAAATCGGCCGTTGGGATGACAAAAGGCCTCCGCGGAGCGGACAGGCGCGAGCGAGACACCCCCGTTCCCGGAGAAGCCGACCGCCTTGCCGCGCACCTCCATCGGGGAAGATCCCTGCCAGCACCCTCGTCTCGTCTTCAGACGACTTCGGTCCCTCAAAAAAGGTGGTCGCGCATGGCTCTCGCCCCTGACCGCCGCTTCCGCCTCGTCAACGCGTACGCGGAGGCGCACGGGTACTTCGCCGGGTTCCCGAACTTCCACGAGGCCGACTACGGGAACGGCGTCGTCGGCGGAGTGCACCTGCTGCAGGACACGGTGGCCGAGTGGCGCGACGTCCCGCGCGTGACGTACGGCGTCTACCACATCGAGGACGTGCCCGGGCTGTTCCGCGGCGCGAACGACTATGCAGCGACCGAGGGCTATCCGGCCGCGTTCCCGAACTGCAACCAGGCGGATCACGGGCAGGGGGTCGTGTACGGCACGATCCTGCTGAAGGACGGCAGCGTGGAGTGGCGCGACGTGCCGCGCGCCACGCTCGGCAACCCGGGGATCGACGACGTGCGGGCCATGATGACCGCGGCGGCGAACTACGCGTGGGCGAACGGCTTCGTCGCGGGCTTTCCGACCTTCCATCAGGCGAACTACGGCGCGGGCGTCGTCTACGGCATCGTCCTCTTCCCGCCGGGGAACGCCGAGTGGCGCGACGTCGCGATCGAGGATCTGTACTTCCAGGAGCCGAAGGACGAGCGGACGTGCGTCGTGCTCTGCCGGTTCCGCAACGACGACGGCACGCTCACCCCGACCGAGGCCACGCGCGACTTCTACGAGGAGTTCTTCCTGACCCGCGGGACCGGCGGGCTCGCCGACTTCTACCGCGACGTGACACACGGCCGCCTCAACCTCGTGGGCGACGTCTTCGACTGGCTCGACATCGGGCACACGGTGACCGAGCACAGGTCGATGATGGGTCAGCCGCAGCGCTTCCAGGCCTTCAACTGGGCCATGCAGGCCGCTCGGGCGCAGGGGCTCCCGGTCGACACGTACCCGAGGCAGGTCGTGGTGGTCAACCAGGACACCGACTGGGGTGGGATCAACCGCGGCCAGTCCATGCTGCTTCCCCACAGCCCGGGCTCACCCTGGAGCCACGCGCGCGCGGCCCACGAGTTCGGTCACGTGCTCGGCCTCTGGGACGCCTTCAACACGACGCAGGGAGCGTCGGGGACGGTCGACGGTCCCTACCAGGACGCGTATTGCATCATGAGCTACGCGACCCGCGGCGACCGCTACCAGTCGACCGTGAGCGGCGTCACGTCCGAGACGGGCCCGGGCCTGGGCGGGCTCTACGCCCACCGGCTGGAGGGGATCCCGCCCTCCCGGATCTACACCGTGCCCGCGGCCGGGGCGGCCGACACGGTGCTGCTCGCGCCGCTCACCCATGCGGACGAGGAAGGCGCGCTGCTCGTCCAGGTGCCGCCGACGCCGGCGAGGCCGAACACCTACTGGGTCGAGCTCCGTCACAGGTCCAACTGGGACCGCGCGATCGCCAAGGGCGAGCACGTGGTGGTGCTGCACGAGAGCCGGCCCGGCGACGAGCGCTCCTACGTCGTGGACATCGCGGGGCGGCAGGACGTCGCGAGCCTCCAGGAGGAGGCGCTCACGACGCCGGACGGGTCGATCGGCGTCCGCCTGGCCCACGTCGACCCGATGACCGTCGAGGTCCGGGTGTGGGAGCTCGGCCCGACGAAACTCCACGAGATCCGGATCTCCCAGCTCGTCTGGAACCCGCCCGGCGACGAGGTCGCCGGGGAGCGCGTCGTGCTGCGCAGCGACCGCCTCCAGCCCGTCTCGCTCGCGGGCTGGACGCTGCGAGACGAGAAGGACCACCCTGCGTCCAGCCCGTGGACCTTCGTCTTCCCCGACGTCGAGCTCGCGCCGGGCGAGGATCTGCTGCTCTGGACGAAGGCCGGGCATGCCGACGCCCACAACCTCTACTGGGGCCTCGGCCACGCCGTCTGGAACAACACGGGCGGCGACACGGCGATCCTCTCTGACGCCGCCGGCAACGAGGTCACCCGCTTCTCGTACTGACTGCCGCTCCCCTCGTTGGCGGAGGGGTTGGCCCCGATCCGTTGTCGGGCGAGCCCCTCGTAGTGAGGTCCTTGTTCGCCTCCGAGGTCGCCGATCGTGGCGTCGAAGTGCGCGTGTCGCCCCGCGTCGTGCCGACGCGCCCGCCGCGACCTGTCCGTCATCATGCATCCGCGCATGAACAAGCCGCGCATCTTCCTCGGGTCGTCGGGCAAGCAGGAGAAGCTGCTCCAGGCGATCACCCGGGGACTCGAGGACGTCGCCGACGTCGAGCCGTGGACGACCACGTTCAACCCGGGGCGGTCGACTCTCGAACGCCTAGTCGAGCTCTCCCAGGAGGTCGATTTCGCGGCGTTCGTGTTCGCCCAGGACGACTGGACGGCGACGGATGCCACCGAGTCGGGACAGGCGTCGCCGCGGGACAACGTGGTGTTCGAAGCCGGGCTGTTCGGCGGCGCGCTCGGGATACGGCGGACGTTCATCCTCCACGCGAACGGGTCGAAGTTGCCGAGTGACCTGCTCGGGCTGACCTCCGTCCGCTACGACCCCGCCACCAGCCCGGCGGAGGTTCGCGTCATCAACCAGAAGCTCCGCAAGGCGATCGAGGCCGAGGGTCGCAGGGGCCCCGTCGAGGGCCTGTGGTGGCAGCTCTCGCTCACTGCACGCACGGAGGCAGAACCGTCGGCGGTGAGCCTCCTGCGCATCGCGCGAGATCGCGACGGCGACCTCACCGTGAACGGCCGGTCCTGGCAGGAGGACGGCACGCTCTCGGCCCGGTACTGGAGCGAGGCGGCGAAGGAGCGCAGGGATCCGGCCGGCCTCTTCTACTGCTGGAAGGGCGAACGCCCGCGGGACCCGAACGCCCCGCAACTCGAGGGCACCGGCGAGATCAGGGTCGAGTCCGCCGACCGCGCTGCGGGGTGGTTCACGACGCGGTCGGATCGCGACCCCGGGCTGAATGCCCGAACTTCCGGCGTCTACCTGCGAGCCGACCCCGCAGACCTTCAGGTGCTCGACGGCGGCGGCGAGGAAGAGCGGGCCGAGCTCATCGCGCAGCGGCTCCGGGAGTGGAAGTCGGCCGGGAACGCGTTCTGAGCACCCGACGATCGGGTCGGTCCCGATCGCCTCTTGATCTAATCGTGACGAAGGGCTATCCCCCGCCTCCGGAAAGGAGAATCGAATGGCCGATCAGCCGAATATCGTCCTCGTCCACGGGGCGTGGGCGGACGGTTCCAGCTGGAGCGCCGCCATCGAGAGGCTGCAAGCCGCCGGTCACCGCGTCACGGCTCCACAGTTCGCGCTGACGAAACTGGAGGAGGACGTCGCTCGGCTCAGGCGGGTGCTCGCCCTCCAGGACGGGCCGACTGTCCTCGTGGGGCACTCGTACGGCGGTCAGATCGTCACGGCGCTCGGCGAAGATGCGCCGAACGTCGTCGGACTTGTCTACATCGCCGGCTTCGGGCTCGACGAAGGCGAATCGATCGGGGGCTTGCTGGAACAGGGACCTCCGACCGCGGCGATCGCGCACCTCGAGTACGACGAGGAAGGCTTCGCCTGGATGCCCGAAGAAGACTTCGTGAACCATTTCGCGGGCGACGTCGACCCGACGAAGGCGAAGGTGATGCACGCGGTGCAACAGCCGATTCACGCCTCCGCGTGGGACGAGACGATGGGGACGCCGGCCTGGAAGTCGCTGCCGTCCTGGTTCCTCGTCGCCGACGGGGACCAGACGATCCCTCCGGACGCCCAGCGGCAGTTCTCCGCGCGGATGGGCGCCGCAACCACCGAGGTCTCGACGAATCACGTCGCGATGGTCTCGCACCCCGAGGACGTCGTGACGATGATCCAGACCGCCGCGGCGGCCGTGCCGGTCACACGCTAGGGACATTCGGCCCCTGGGCTGCCGTCGCGGACCAGATGACCGGGTCCCCCCGGCTACGTATGCCGGGGGGCGCCGGCGCTGCGGTGGTGCGGGGTGGGGTTAGACGGTCGCCGGGAGCGACACGCCGTTGACGTAGACGCCTGGCACGACGGTGTTGGTGAACACGTGCGGGAGGAAGCCGGTGAACCCGCCCGCCCCGCAGTACCCGACGTACGGAGCGCCGGTGTACCCGCCGCTGAGATAGGTGCCGGCCTTGCTCTGGTCGATCCCGTTCAGGGTCCAGCCGAGGACCTTGCCGTGCGGGTTCGTCTGCGGGGTGACGTTGAGCGCCCGGGACTGCATGACGGTGCTGGTGCGGCTCTGGGTGCTGCCGTCGGAGCACGTCCAGAGGTCGGTGCTGTCCATCTTGTAGTTGCTGGTGAACTTGATGCTCGGGGCGTTCGACTGCAGCTTGGCGTCGTTCCAGCCGAACAGGCTCTGGATCTCGCCCTTGTCGACGGAGCCGACGCTCGCCTCGTCGTAGGTGGCGGCAATCGAAGCGGCCGGAACTGCGAGCGCCATGAGAGAGATGGCGAGGATGATCAGCTTGCGAATTGCTTCCCTTCGGTGTGGAGGCGATCAACGGTTGATTGCGTGATGCCCTCCAGCCTGCCGGGCGCCTGCAGATGGACCACACTTCCGGGGTGGTACGTGGTCGTGCTCAGAGCGCAGCGGGCATGGCAGTCGGCGGCGACGTCGAACGAGCCCTCGAGAACGTCCGTGTTCCGAGCTACGTGCTCGACACGGAGGGCGTCGTCCGCTGGCTCAACCCGGCCGCCGAGAGGTTCGTCGGGGACGTCCGCGGGCGTCACTTCACCTCGGTGGTCTCGGGCGAAGACCGGCCGCGCGCCCGTGAGCTCTTCGCCCGTAAGGTGCTCGGGACCGACGCGGCCACGGAGACAACCGGTGTCCTGGTGGCGCGCGACGGCACGCGCCACACGATGGAGGTCAGTTCCGTCCCGCTCATGAGCGGCGATCGAGTTGTCGGAGTCTTCGGGCTGTTGGTCGAGGATCTCCACGAGGACGTCGGCGCACCACACCCTCACCTGACACCACGCCAGGCCGAGGTGCTGCGCCTCCTCGAGCAGGGACGTTCGACCAAGCAGATCGCGCAGGAGCTTCATCTGAGCACGGAGACGGTCCGGAACCACGTCCGCCATCTGTTCCGCGCACTCGGCGTGAACTCCCGGCTCGAAGCCGTCGCCGTAGCCCGTCACCTCCGATGACGCACCCTCAGCGCAGCTCCTTGTTCGCCTCCTGGTCGAACCACATGGCGAACAGCGTGAACTGCGTCCCCGAGACGAGGAGCAGGGCGACGAGGACCACCGTCGCGGTCGTGATCTCGTTCCCCCAGAAGATCCGCGAGCAGGCGACGATCACGCCGAGCACGAGCCCGACCACCGTCATCAGCCCGCCGAGCGCATAGAAGAACACGAGCGGGTGGAAGTCGCGGATCACGTACTTCTGCGTCATCCGCCACCAGAAGCCCTTGAACAGGAGCCACGCGATCCGCGGCGCCACGCGGTGCACGCGGATGCCGGAGCGCTCGCCGACGCCGTAGATCGGGCGAGAGGGCACATCGCGCACGCGGGCGTTCTGGACGTTGAGGTGCACGAGCATGTCGTTCGGGAACCCGTAGCGGCGGTAGAGCCGGTCGAGGTCGAGCCGTCGCAGCGCCTCGAGCGAGATCGCCGTGTAGCCGGCCTGCGAGTCCGCGATGTGCCAGTAACCCGACGCGATCTTCGTCAGGAGCGAGAGCACCGCGTTGCCGAGGTAGCGCGAGCGGGGGATCAGATTCCAGGCCTCCCCGCTCACGAGGCGGTTGGCCTTCGCGTACTCCACCTCCCCCCGTGCGACCGGACCGACCAGCGCCCCGAGCTCGGCGGGGTCCATCTGGTTGTCGGCCGCCATCACGCACGTCACGTCGACCCCGAGCTCGCGGGTGCGGGCATAGCCGGTGGCGATGGCCGCGCCGACGCCGCGGTTGTCCTCGTGACGGATCACCTCGAGCCGCGGGTCACCCGTCGCCCGCGCGCGCTCCGAGGTGTCGTCGGAGGAGCAGTCGTCCACGACGACGACGAGGTCGACGAAGTCGGGGATCCCGTGGATCGTGTCCGCGACGAGCGAGGCCTCCTCGAACGCGGGGACCACGACGGCGACGCGCTTGCCCTCGACCACGGCGCAGGCTCAGGCGGGGGCCGGGCTCCTGCGCCGGAGCCACGGATCGGCGACGATCGCCGCGACGGCGCCGAGCACGAGGCCGATCAGACCGCCGACCGCGGCCGCGGTGCGCCGGCTCACGGCCGAGGCCTTCGCGGAGACCGCAGGGACGACGACGCGGCTGCGCTCGACGTTCTCTGCGAGCGACAGCAGCTGGCGCGCGCTCGTCAGGTCGCTCTGGATCGAGGAGCGGCGGCTCTCCGCGAAGTTGATCGTCGCGTTCGAGTTCGTCGAGACGAGGAGCTTCTCCGTCAGCGAGAGGGGGCTGTCCGGGGCGAGCGCAAGGTTCTGCTGCTGGGTCGCGATCGCGATGCGCCGGTCGACCTCCGCGAGGTGGCGCTCGCTGTTGTCGATCTGCGTCCGGAGCTGGTCGATCTTGTCGTCGACGTACGGCGCCACCACCCCGATCACGGTCGAGGCGAGAGAGTCGGCAGCCTTCGACGCCTTCGCCTTGGTCGGAGCCTGCACTTCGATCTGGACGAGCGGGCTCGTCGCGCGCACCTGGCCCGCCTCCACGACGGCGCTCGACGTGACGTTGCGGCGAAGCTGGGAAAGGCCCAGCCCGGAGGCCCGCGCGGCCCGCTTCAGCGCCGCCTCGGAGCGGATCGTCTCGCTCACCGTCTTCGGGTTGGTCGCGAGGCTCTGGATCTGGCTCGCGCCGCCGGGCGTGAACGGCTGACCGAGGTAGAGGAGTGTCTCCGCCTTGTAGACGTCACCGCTCCCGACTGCGAGGAGCACGCCGAGGATCGCGCCCACGACGAGCCCCGCGACCGGCAGCCACCAGCGCGCGGCGATCCGCTCCCAGACCGACCGGAGGTCGACCTCGCGCTCGGCGTCGTCGTCGACGCGTTCGTCGGGGCGGACGTCGATCAAGGCGCCGCGACCCTACCAGCGACCCACTGCCACTGAGCTTCGAGCCCGTCGGCGAGCGAGGTCGTCGGACGCCAGCCGAGCTCCCGCTCTGCCTTCGACACGTCCGCGCGCGTGCGCCGGACGTCGCCCGCGGCGACGCCGTGCCGCTCGAGCGACAACGTCCTGCCGGAGACCTCCTCTGCGAGCGCGACGGCCTCGTTCATCGTCGCCTCCTGGCCGCCGCCGACGTTGTAGAGCTGGCCAGCGCGGCCGTGCTCCATCGCGGCGAGGGTCGCCTCGACCGCGTCCACGACGAACGTGAAGCTCCTCGAGGCGGAACCGTCGCCGAAGAGCCGGAAGGTGCCGCCCTCCGCGAGCGCCTCGAGCACCGGCGTGAACGCCATGTCCGGGCGCTGACGCGGGCCGTAGACGGTGAAGTAGCGGACCCCGACCACCTCGAGGCCGTTCGTGCGCGCGTGCGCGTAGGCGAGGTGCTCCACGCAGAGCTTCGTGACCCCGTAGGGCGAGATCGGCCGCGGCAGCGCTTCCTCGGGCGTCGGATAGCTCTCCGCGTCCCCGTACACGGAGGACGACGACGCGTACACCACCCGGACGCCCCGGCGCGCCGCCGCCTCGAACAGGCGGCCGCTCGCCAGGACGTTCCGCTCCACGTAGGCCTCGAAGCCCGGCCCGAAGCTCGCGCGCACGCCCGGCTGCCCCGCGAGGTGGAACACGCCGTCGAACCCATCGAGCACAGCGTCGAGGTCGACCGCCGCGAGGTCGGCCTCCAGCACATCCAGCTCGCGGGCGTTCTCGCGCTTGCGCTCCGGGTCGTAGTAGTCGGTGTAGGCGTCGACGCCGAAGACCTCGTGCCCGCCGGCGAGGAGCGCTTCGCCGAGGTGCGAGCCGATGAACCCGGCCGCCCCCGTGACGAGGTACCGCACCTACCCCCCCGTGCCCGGCTCGACCGCGATCGGCTGCGGGAGCTCCTCCGCGAAGGGCACGAGGATGCCGCTGCCGTCCTCGACCAGGCACAGGTCGGAGAAGAACCGCGTCATCACGACGCCCTCTCGGAACTCGCCGAGCCGCGGCTCCGGGCGCTCCCCGCGCGCGAGCGCGAGCGCGAGCTCCGGGTACCGGCTGCCGGCGGCGAGCGGGAGGGGGAACGCGCCGCCGAAGCGTGGGTTTACGTCCGTCACGGGGAGGGTTCCATCCGGCTCGCGGAAGCACTGGACGTTCGCCGGGCCGACGATGCCGACCAGCTCCGCGACGCGCGCGCCGTGCTCGATCAGCTCGGGGTCGGCGAGCGAGCGGCCCTTGATCGACTCGCCGCCCTTCGACTGGATCATCGAGCGCGGGATGGCGTTGAGGCAGCGGCCCTCGACGTCGCAGAAGACGTCGACCGAGAACTCCTCCCCCAGGCACCGCTCCTGCACCATCGACTCGACGGGCGTCGCGCGGAGGTGGAACGCGAGCTGCTCGGCGTCGTCCGCGCGGTAGATGTGGCGCGAGCCGAACCCCTCGCGCACCTTGACGAGGACGGGGTACCGCACGTCGTCGGGCACCTCGTCCGGCAGCCACGTCCGCGGGCTCGAGATGCCGTGCGACTCGAAGAAGCCGTGCGCGAGGTACTTGTCGGCCATCGTCCGGCAAACGCCCGGCGGGGGCGCCAGCACGAGGGCGGGCGCGAGCGCCTCTCGGGCCGCGGAGACGATCTCCTGGTCGAGGTCGGTGAGCGGCACGACGAGGCGCACGTCGTGCTCGGCGACGAGCGCCGCAAGCGCGTCCACGTAGCCGCGGTCCCGCACCGGCGGGACGAGCGCGCGGAGGTCGGCGTGGTAGAGCGCCGGCGCGAGCGGGTCGAGGTCGGCGGCGACGGTCGTCGCGCCGGCCCGTCCGAACGCACTCACGATGTCGACGCGCTGACCCGCGCACGTGAAGAGGACGGCCGTCATCTCGACGTCGGAGGGTAGCGGCGCCGCGGACGGCGGTATCGCGTCACTCGTACCAGCAGTCGTACATCGTCTGGCGCTGTGTCGGAGACGGTTCGCGCGCCTGCTCCCACACGTAGACGACGCGCCCTCGTACCTCGAGTCGCAGCGAGATCGCGCGTCCGGTCCGGCGGTAGGCCTCCGCCAGCTGAGATGCCTCGGTGTCCGACTTCGCGATCGCGACGTGGACGCCGTTGCCCTCGACCCGGGTCGCGAGCGCCCCGCCACGCGCACTGCTCGCGATCGGGTCGTCGACGACCGGCTCGACCGGCAGCAGCTTCTCGCGGCGAAGGCAGGTCTCCGTGCGTTCGAGCGCGCTCGGGCCGTGCGGCCTGGAGCGATACACGAGCCAACCGACGAGCTCAGCCGCGACCAGGAGCGCGACGAACGCACAGGCGATCCTGAGATACCGCCACTCCTCGGGATGCGCGGTCGCGATCACAAACGGCTCGTCGCGAAGAGGAACGGGACGCCGACGAGAGAGAGCAGCACGAGCCCGACCACGAATGCCGCGGAGAACCGGTGGAACCGCGAGCGGAGCCCGTCGAAGGCGAAGCCGAAGCACGCGGCCCACGCCGGGACCGCGGTGAGCATGAACGACCCCTTGACCGTGTCACCGTCGGGTGTCGGGTACGAGGTGGCGAAGTAGACGACACCGGCGACGGCCGCCAACGGCAGGAGCGCGACGAGCTGCCGCTCCGCGAAGCGCCCCGGATGACGGACGGTGAAACCGAGGAGCGCGAGCCACCCGGCGAGGGCGAGCAGCGTGAAGGGCAGCCCGACGAGCGACATGGTCACGAGGTCCCGCTTCACCCCGCTCGTGGGAGAGGGTGTCTGCACGCCCCACCGCCACACGCCGAAGTAGTCGCCCCACGCCTCGGTGTAGGCGATCGGCACGAACTGGGCCGCGTACGACGGACGGTACGGCTTCGTCACGACCTCCGGCAGGCCGGCACCCACGAAGAACCCGACCGGTCGACGGGACCAGACGGGCTCGGCGGGATGCGGACGCCCGAACACCGTGGCGTCGTAGGTCTCGAGCTGGTGGGCGTACCACGGGGCGGGGACGAGGGCCGCGACGACCGCGACGACCGCGAGGGCGGCGACAAGCTGCCGACGATCGTGGGACCGGGTGAGCGCCGCGACCACCAGGACGAGCAGTACGACCCCGACCGTCCAGAGCGTCCACGCGCGCACGAGCTGCGCAAGGCCGAGGCTCAGCCCGAGCACCAGGGCGACGCGCAGCCGGTAGTCGGGGCGAACGAGCAGGTGCGCCGCGAGCACCAGCGCCGCCGTCGAGAGCAGCATCGACAACGGCTCGGGATGGAACATGGCGGCCGACTTCATCGCCACCGGGCAGACGACGAAGAAGACGATCGCCGCGAGATGCAATAGCTCCCGTCCGGGCCAGATCAGCCGAACCAGAAGGAGGAGCAGCAGCACGGTGGCGACGGCCGCAAGAGCGTTCGCCAGCTGCCCGAGCCGCTCGGGGTGATCGAGACCGAGCCAGTCGCCGAGCTCGATGGCGGCTCCGCCGACGGCGAAGAAGCCGGGCGGCGTGTAATAGCTCCCCGTCCCTTGCGGCAGGCGACCGTCGTGCGCGAGCGACGTGGCGTAGTCGAGCGCCTCGCGCGCGTCGTATCCGGCAATCGCGGGGTAGACCGTGGCGTTGCGAACAGCGACGACAGCCGCCGCCGCGATCACGCACCACGTCGCCGTGCGCACGGAGCTCCGATGTGACACCGCAGCCCGCATCGCGCGCGAGCGTATTCGCGTCACGGCCGAGAGTCGAGGGCGGGTGCGGGCCGGTTTGCGGTCACGCTCGAGCTCAGAGGACCAGGAACGGCAGCTGGACGACGACGAAGAGCACGACGGCCCCAACGGTGAGGGCCGCGCCGGCGCGGCTTCGCGGCCGCAGCGTGTCGACGACGAACCCCACCCCGACGCTCGCGACGGGGAGCGCCATCAGCAGGTACGTCCCTTTGATCGTGTCGCCGTCGGTCGACGGGTACACGACGGCGAAGAGGGTGTAGGCGGCGGCAACCGCGACCGCGGTCAGCGGCAGCAGCCCGATCGCCGTCGAGCGCCGCGCGACCGCCACGAGCGCGAGGGCGACGATCCCCGCGAGGGCGAGCACCGACGGGAGGAGGCCCACGACCGACTGTCGCGCACGCTCGGAGACGACGCTCGACGGGAGGAGCTCGCTCGGCGCCGGCGGAGGCGGGCTGTCCCACGTCAGCGCCCAGTCCCCCCACCAGTCCGCGTAGAGATGGGGGACGAGCTCGTTCCGGAAGAGCGGTGTGACAGGGTGTTCGAGCGCGCGCAGTGTCCGCGGCCCGAGGTAGAAGCTCGCCGGACGCCGGTGGGCGAGCGAGCCCGGCGGCGCATCTCGGTTGAACGCGAGCGGGCTGCCGTGCGCGAGCTGCTCGTTCGCGAGCCAGGGCCCCACGAGGACGAGCGCGGTCGCGACGAGGACCGCGACGGGCACCCACCGGCGGCGGGCCCACGCGTCGAGGCAGGCGGCGAGCCCCACGGCGACGAGCACCGGCAGCGCCCATGCGCGCGTCAGCCCGGCCAGCCCGAGCAGCACTCCTGCGCTCAGGCTCGACCAGATCGTCCAGCGCGTGCGCAGCGCGTGCACGGCGACGAGCAGCCCGCCCGCCGCCAGCGCGACGGCGAGCGTCTCGGGGTGGTACATCGCCGAGGCGCGCACGAGCGCGGGCGACGCCGCGGCGAACACGAGCGCGAGGAGGTGGAACGCACGGCGGTCCGGCCAGAGCTCCCGCCCGAGCAGGAGCACGAGCACGCAGACCACGAGCCCGGCGGCCGCCGCAAGGAGCTGGCCCGGGCGCTGCGCCGGCCCCCACCCGTGGTCGAGCGCAGCGCGGCGAAGGACTCCGGCCAGCGCGAACCAGAGCGGCGGCGTGTGCCAGACGCCCGAGTCGTCCGGGGATGGAAGCCGATGCTCGTCGGCCACGGTCGAGGCGTACTGGTCGTTCGCGTACGCGTCGTACCCGCGGAGCCAGTCGTAGTGCCACGCGTTCCACGCGAGCAGGGTCCCTTGGGCGACAAGCACGGCGGCGACAGCCATCCAGTAGAGACGAGCGACTCGCTCAGTACGCACAGTCGTATGTGTCCTGGCGTTGTGACCGGGTCGGATCGCGCAGCCAGAGAGCGACGTAGCGGCCGCGCACGTCGAGGCGGTCGCCCGGGTCGCCCGCCTCGTAGCCGGCGCGGAGCCGCTCGACCTCCTGCTGGCTCGTCGCGACGCTCAGCGTGACGAGGTTGCCCTCGACGACGGTTCGAAGCGCGCCGCCCTGCGCCGATGCCGCGACGGCGTCGTCGGTCGGGTCCTCGATCGTGAACCCCTTCTCACGCGCGAGGCAGCGCTTCGTGAGCTCGAGCTCGCTGGGGTCGTCGTGGCTCAGCGACCAGCCGGTGCCGACGCCGAGCTGTGCCAGTGCGACGACCGATGCCCCGACGAGCCCGAGCGCCGCCGCCCGCCGCTCGGTCACCCGCGGGCGCTCCAGCCCCCGGTCGAGCCCTTGTAGGTCCCCGCGAACAGGGCGAGCGGAGTGCGCAGAAGGATCTTCAGGTCGACCAGCGCAGAGCGGTGCTCGACGTACCAGACGTCGAGCTCGATCCGGTCCGCCCACGCGAGGGTCGCGCGGCCGTTCACCTGCGCCCAGCCCGTGATGCCCGGACGCACCTCGAGCCGGCGACGCTGCCGCTCGCCGTACCGGTCGACCTGGTAGCGGAGCGTCGGCCGCGGGCCGATCACGGACATGTCGCCGCGGAGCACGTTCCAGAGCTGCGGGAGCTCGTCGATGGAGGTCCGGCGGAGGGCTCGGCCGACCCGGGTGATCCTCGCGTCGCCCCGGTCGACGGCGTAGCCCGCGCCCGTGTGCTCGGCGCCGACCGTCATCGAGCGCAGCTTGACGAGGTCGAAGTCCCTCCCACCCTTGCCGACGCGTGTCTGGCGGAACAGGACCGGGCCCCCGTCGTCGAGCTTGATCGCGAGCGCGGCGCCGGCCAGCAGCGGGCTCGTCAGCACGAGCCCGAGCCCCGCGAGCGCCACGTCGGCGACACGGTTCATCTCGTGGCGGAAGGATCCCAGGCGGCCGGGACGCCGCGCCGCAGGTAGTTCCAGAGGGCCTGGACGGTGGCCCACGTGACGTAGACGTAGTACCGCGCGATGGGCATCCGCGCGGCGAAGGCGGCGAGGAGGGCGAGCTGCCCCGCGAGCACCGCGGCGTAGAGCCAGCCCGTGCCGACCAGCACGAGGCTCGTCCCGAGGAGCACGACGTGGAGCAGGCCGCTCGAGTAGCGCAGCACGCGGTGGGAGAGGATCGAGACGAGGTAGCCGGGCGGGAGCCGACGCAGGAGCGAGCCCCGCAGCGTGATCTCCCAGCAGTGCTCGAACATCCGCACCTTGCGTGCGTACTCCGCCTCGTTCGTCGGCGTCGGCCGCTCGAACGCGCGGGCGGCGGGCTCGTACACCGCGCGGCGGCCGTTCTGCACCATCCGGTACGGCAGCGACAGGTCGTGGCCCCAGCGTGGATCGACCTCGACGTAGTCGGCCCGCCGAAGGGCGTAGATCGCGCCGTTCCCCCCGGTCACGGAGCCGAGCCGCGACTCCTGCTCGCGGAGCCACAGCTCGTAGCGCCAGTAGAGACCCTCGCGGTTGTCGCCCTTTGCATCCTCCAGCCCGAGCCGCCCGCAGACGTACGCGACGTCGGGGTCGGCGAGCGCCGCGACGAGCTTCCGGAGCGCGTCGAGCGCCCACGTCGCGTTCGCGTCGGAGAACGCGACGACGTCGCTACCGGTCTCCCGCACGGCCCGGTCCTGCGCCGCCACCTTGCCGCCGCGGGGGCAGTCGAGCAGGCGCACGCGGGGCTCGCGCGCCGCAACCTCCTCGACCAGCTCGTTCGTCCGGTCGGTCGAGGCGTCCGAGGCGACGACGACCTCGAGCCGGTCGGCGGGGTAGTCGAGCGCGAGGAGGTTCTCGAGCCGGCGCCCGATGACCGCCTCCTCGTCGTGCGCCGCGACGATCAGCGCGACGGACGGCTCGGCGGACGGGTTGCGCGCGACGGGCCGCGCGCGGACGCGCGCGAGGGCCCCGGCAGCGAGCGGGTAGCCCACGTGCGTCCACGCGAGCGCCCCGAGCGCACCCCAGAAGAGCGTCTTCGCCACAGGCATCGCGCGAGTCTAGCCCCGCGTGCGGGTACCCTCGCCCGCGCGATGAGCGAGGCTCCCGACGGCCGCCCGATCCGCGTCCTGCGTGTGATCGCGCGGCTCAACATGGGCGGTCCCGCGCTCCACGTGACGTACCTCGCGCGCGGCCTCCAGGCGCGGGGGTACGAGACGACGCTCGTCGCCGGCGACGTGGCGCGCGGCGAGGAGTCGATGTCCTTCGTCGCCCGGCGAGCGGGGGTCGACGTCGTCCGGCTGCCGGGGCTCTCACGCGAGTTGTCGCCGCTCCGGGACGCGATTGCGGCGCTGCGCGTGGCGCGGCTCATCCGACGCGTGCGGCCGGACATCGTCCACACGCATACGGCGAAGGCCGGCGCCGTCGGTCGCGTCGCGGCGCTCCTGGCGGGCCGGGGGCGCCGGCCGGTCGTGGTGCACACGTTCCACGGCCACGTCCTCCGCGGCTACTTCGGCTCGGCGGGAACGCTGCTGTTCCGCGCGATCGAGACGGC
>DATBET010000092.1:0-16678 GCA_036558885.1 Gaiella sp. | reverse complement strand
CCGAAGGTGGGCCGCGTCGCGCTGTTCACCGACGCCTACGGCCCGGCGACGCCGCCGGTCGCCGGGAGCGCCGCCGCGATCCTGTTCCCCTTCCCGGACGCGATCCCGTCTGTCGGCCTGCCGGCCCCGGTCGTCGAGCTTCGCTCGGGCTCGGGCCCCGTGGCGATCCCGCAGGGCGGCGCGGTGCTGCTCGCCCGCGGCGCCGCCGCGGCGATCCTGCGCCGGGAGGCGTCCGTCGGCGCGCCGATCACGGTCGGCCTCTCGTTCAGGCCCGACTGGCCCGGGATCGTTGCGGCGGTCGGCGGCGGCCCGCAGATCGTGCGAGACGGTGCGCCCGTGTTCAGGGCAGGAGAGGCGTTCACCACGAGCCAGCTCGGTCAGCGCGCGCCGCGCAGCGCCGTCGGCCAGGCTGCGGACGGCCGGATCGTGCTGGTCGCGGTCGACGGCAGACAGCCGGGCTACAGCGTCGGCCTGACGAACTTCGAGCTCGCGCAGGCGCTCGTCCGGCTCGGCGCGGTGACGGGCATGGGGCTCGACAGCGGCGGCTCGACGACCATGGCCTTCGACGGGACGCTGCTCAACAGGCCTTCGGACGGGCAGGAGCGGCGCATCTCGACTGCGCTGATGCTCGAATACCAGGGCGTCTTCGCGCCCGAGCCGCCGGCGCTCGTCTCCCCGAACGGGGACGGCGTCGACGACGCCCCGGCGCTCACCTATCGCGTCTACCGGCCGTCCACGGTGAGCGTGGCGCTGCACGGGCCGGGCGACGCGACGACGTCACTGCCGCCCACCGAGCGGCAGCCCGGCTCGTATCCCGTGCCGTTCCCGGCCTCCGGCTCTGCGTCGACCACCGACACGGCCCCTGCCGTCGGGGAGTGGTCGCTCGAGGTGAGCGCGACCGACGATCTCGGCCAGTCGTCGACGATCACCCGGGCGTTCGTCGTCGACGACACGCTCGGCTTCCTGCGCGCGCCGAAGCGCTGGGCCGTACCGCCCGGCGGGCGTGCGATGCCGATCTCCTGGCGCCTGGCCCGGCCGGCGCGCGTCGGGGTCGCGCTCCTGGACGAGTCGGGCCGTGTCGTGCGCGGTGGGCTCGCGCCCAGCGGCACACTCGACGAGGGAGACCACGAGGTGGAGTGGGATGGGCTCGCGAAGAACGGCAGGCGGGTCTCGGGCGACCTCACTGTCCGCGTGATCGCGATCGGCGCGGTCGGCCGCTCGGAGCTGCGCACCACGGTCTCCGTGCGCAAGGCTGCAGCCCCCCGCGGGTAGCCTTCCGCGGCGATGCCCGTCGCCGCGCTGAGCGAGATCACCGACCGCATCACCGAGGTCGTCGGCAACCACGGCCTCTACGCGGTCTTCGTGCTGATGATGATCGACGCGGTCTTCCCGGCCGCGAGCGAGCTGGTGATGGTCTACGCCGGTGCCATCGCCTCGGGCGCGTTCGTGGGACAGTCGGTGAGCCTCTTCGGCCACGAGTTCCAGAGCGGCTTTCCCGCGTACGTGGCGATGGCGACCGCCGGGACGGTCGGCTATCTCGTCGGCTCGATCGTGGGCTGGGGTGCGGGCGACTACCTCGGCCGGCCGTGGCTCGAGCGGCACGGCCGCTGGCTCCATCTGAGCAGCGAGAAGCTCGACCGCGCCGAGCGCTGGTTCGACCGCTGGGAGGAATGGGCGGTGTTCCTGGGGCGTATCACGCCGGTGATGCGGTCGTTCATCTCGATCCCCGCCGGCGTCTTCCGCGCCCGGTTCTGGCCGTACGTCTGGCTGACGCTGCTCGGCTCGGCGATCTGGTGCTTTGCGTTCGCGGGGGCGGGCTGGGCCGCAGGCGCGAGCTGGGAGCGCGTGGACGACGCCTTCCACTACGTCGAGTACCTGATCCTCGTCGCAGTCGTGGCGGGCGCCGCGGCCCTCGCCTGGGGGTGGTTCCGGCGGCGGCGGAGGCTCCGGGACGAGCCGGCTCGCCAGGATTTTCCTGCGTAGGCCCGGGTAGACTCGACCCGTCGTGATCCCGCTCGTCGACGTCAAGGCGCAATATGCGCCGCTCGTCCCGGAGCTCCGCGAGCGGTTCGCCGAGGTGCTCGAGTCGGGGCGCTTCATCTTCGGCCCCGAGGTCGAGGCCTTCGAGGAAGAGGCTGCGGCCGCGCTCGGCGTCCCACACGCGATCGGCGTCGCGAACGGCACCGATGCGCTCGTCCTCGCGCTCGAGGCGATGGGAGTCGGGCGCGGAGACGAGGTGATCTGCCCCGCCTTTACCTTCTACGCGACCGCCGAGGCGATCGCGCGCGTCGGCGCGACACCGGTCTTCGCGGATATCGACCCGGTCACGCTCAACCTGGACCCCGCCGACGTCGCGGGCCGCGTCACTCAGCGGACGAAGGCGATCGTGCCCGTGCATCTCTTCGGGCGGCCCGCTCTGCTTGCCCCGCTCGCGGCGCTCGGCGTGCCGCTCCTGGAGGACGCGGCCCAGGCGTTCGGCGCCCAGGGCGTCGCGACGACCGGCGTCTGCTCGACCTTCAGCTTCTTCCCCACGAAGAACCTCTTCGCGCTCGGGGACGGCGGCCTGATCGCGTGCATCGACGACCACGTCGCGGAGGCGATCCGCATGCTGCGCTTCCACGGGTCGCGCGACAAGCAGACGTTCGAGCTCGTCGGCACGAACTCGCGGCTCGACGCGGTGCAGGCGGCGATGCTGCGCGTCTTCCTCCCGCGGCTCGCCGGCTGGAACGAGGCGCGGCGCGAGGCGGCGGCGCGCTACGCCGAGCTCGGCCTCGGCGACGCGGTGGAGCTCCCGCTCGACGAGCCGGGCCACGTCTACCACATGTACGTCGTGCGGACGGAGGAGCGCGACCGCGTGACGGCAGCCCTGCGGGAGCGCGAGATCGCCTGCGCCGCGTACTACGTGACCCCGCTCCACCTCCAGCCGGCGATGGCGTACCTGGGCTACGCGCCCGGCTCGCTCCCCGAGACCGAGCGTGCCGCGGCCGAGAACCTCGCGCTGCCGATGTGGGGAGGCATCGACGCCGACCGGCAGGCCAAGGTCGTCGAGGCGGTGCGCGCCGCGGTCGGCGCCCCCGTCCGGGCATAGGGATGCGCAGCCCCGTCAACCGCCACTCGGTCTGGCAGGTCGCCGTCGACGCGGCGATCGTCGCCGGAGCCTGGTGGCTCGCATGGGGCCTTCGCTTCGACGCGGGCCGCCCCGTCTACTACGACCGGTACCTCGACTGGTCGATCGTCCTGCTCGTCGTCGCCGTGAAGCTTCCGGTGTTCGCGCTCTGCGGGTTTTACAACCGGTGGTGGCGATACGTCTCGACGCGGGACATGTGGGCCGCGCTGCGGGGTGTCGTGCTCGCCTCGGTCGCGGTGTTCCTCGTCTTCACGCTCTTCAACGTGCACCGCGTCGCGGTTCCGCGCGGCGTCTGGTTCGTCGACCTGCTCCTCTGTCTCGCCCTCGTCGCCGGCTCGCGGCTGCTGGCACGGACGCTGATCGAGCGGCCGCTGCCCGGCCGCATCGTTACGCGCGGGAAGGACGTGATCGTCGTCGGGGCGGGAGACGCCGGACAGCTCGTCGTGAAGGAGATGCAGCGCAACCCGTCCCTCGGCTACACGCCGATCGGCCTCGTCGACGACGACACACGCAAGCGGAACCTCCGCCTCCACGGGGTCCGTGTGCTCGGCACGGTCGACGATCTCGACCACGTGGTGCGTGACCGTCGACCCGACGAGATCCTGATCGCGATCCCGAGCGCCTCGGGCCAGCTGCGGGCGCGGATCGTCGAGACCGCGCGGAAGGTCGGCGTCCCGGTGAAGACGCTGCCCGGCATCGCCGAGCTCGTCTCGGGCGACGCCGACCTCGCCCGTCAGCTCCGTCCGGTCGAGGTCGAGGACGTGCTCGGCCGCGAGCCCGTCGAGATCGACTTCCCGTCCGTCTCCGGCTACCTCACCGGCGAAGTAGTGCTGGTCACGGGCGCCGGAGGCTCGATCGGCTCCGAGCTCTGCCGCCAGATCGCGCGCATCGAGCCGGCGAAGCTCGTGCTGCTCGACCACGCCGAGCCCGCGCTGTTCGAGATCGAGCGCGAGCTCGTGCGCGAGCGCGGCTTCCTGGCGGCAGCCGCGGTCGTCGGCGACGTGAAGGACGCGGTCAAGCTGCGCCAGGTGTTCGACAAGTACCGGCCGGGGGTCGTCTTCCACGCGGCCGCGTACAAGCACGTGGCGATGATGGAGGCGAACCCGCTCGAGGCCGTCCGCAACAACACGCTCGCCACCCGCGTGTGCGCGGACATCGCGATCGAATGCGGGGCGAAGCGCTTCGTGCTCGTCTCGACGGACAAGGCCGCGAACCCGAAGACGGTGATGGGTCAGTCGAAGGCGCTCGCCGAGTGGATCGTCGAAGCGTGGGGAAACCGCGAGGGCGTCGAGACGCGCTTCGTCGCGGTGCGGTTCGGCAACGTGCTCGGCTCGTCGGGGTCGGTGATCCCGATCTTCCGCCGCCAGATCGCCCGCGGCGGGCCGGTCACCGTGACCCACCCGGAGATGACGCGCTTCTTCATGACGATCCCGGAGGCCGTGCAGCTGATCGTCCAGGCAGGCGCCATAGGCGGGCGGGGGCAGGTCTACGTGTTGGACATGGGCGAGCCCGTGCGGATCGTCGACCTCGCCGAGCGGATGATCCGGCTCTCCGGCAAGGAGCCGGTGACGGACGTCGCGATCGAGTTCATCGGGCCCGCCCCGGGCGAGAAGCTGCACGAGGAGCTCGTCGGCGAGGGCGAGATCGTCACCGCGAGCCCGTACCCGAAGATCGACCTCATCACGCAGCCACCGGTGGACGCGCAGTGGCTCGAGGCGGAGCTCGGGCGGCTCGAGCGGCTGGTCGCGGAGGGCGAGACGCTCGAGCTCGTCGGCACGCTCAACCGGCTCGTCGGGTCCGCCGCCCAACCCGCGGCCGCCGAGTCGCAGCACGTCGGGTAGCGGCGATGCGACCCCTGTTCGTCGTGGGCGACGTCCACGGTCACCGCGACGTCCTCGTCGATCTGCTACGCGCCGCAGGTCTGATCGACGGAGCGGATCGCTGGTCTGGCGACGACGCCGTGCTATGGCTCGTCGGCGACCTCGTCGACCGCGGGCCGGACGGGATCGGCGCGATCGAGCTCGTGCAGCGGCTCGAGCGCGAGAGCGACGGCCGGGTTCGGTGCCTGCTGGGCAACCACGAGGTGGTGCTCCTCTCCGTCCATTTCGCAGGCGGCGAGCAGACGGGCTACCCCGGCACGACGTTCGCAGACGTGTGGCTCGCGAACGGCGGGGTCGCGCGCGACCTGCTCGCGCTCGCACCGGAGCATGTCGACTGGCTGCTCGGCCTTCCGGCAGTCGCGCGCGAGGGGGAGTGGCTTCTCCTCCATGCCGACAGCGACGCGTATCTTCGCTACGGCCGTTCGGTCGAGCAGATCAACGCGCGGATCGCCTCGGCCCTCGCCTCGGGCGCTCCGGCCGCGCTCGACGAGCTGCTCGAGGTGCTCACCGAACGGTTCGGGCTCGCCGACCCGGCGGTCGTCGACCGGGTGCTCGAGACGCTCGGCGGCTCGCGGATCGTGCACGGCCATACGCCGATCGCGTCGCTGCAGGAGCGCGACCCGCGGGACGTCACGGCGCCCCTCGTCTCGGGCGACGGTCGCGTCGTCAACGTCGACCACTGCCTCTTCGCCGGCGGGCCAGGATTCGTCACGCGACTCGACGCGGACACCGCCGCCGCGGCGGTCACGCCAGTGCAGACAGCATGAGGTCGAGGAGGAGCGCCGGGTCGCGGTCGGCGCGGGCCGTCCCGCGGGCCGGTTTCCTCGCCACCTCGAGCTCGTCGATCGAGGCGAGCGGTCGCAGCAGCCCCTCTGCGATCAGCCGCTCGTCGACCGCGCCCAGGCGTCCGGCGAACGTCGTGTAGACCGGCGTCCCGAGGGCGACGGCTTCGCGGTTCATCGTCCCGCCTGCCGAGACGACCAGGTCGGCCAGGGCGACGAGGCTGAGGGCGTCGACTGCCCGTTCGGGCACGACGAGTGAAGGATCCGCCCGCGCCTCGAGCGCGTCGCGTTGACCCGCTGTGCGCGGGAGCACCACCGCGTGCACCGCCGGGTCGGACCCCAGCCGCTCGAGCACGGCGGCGAAGAGGGGGCTCCCGTGCAGGTGGTAGAGCGAGACCTCGGGCGGGGTTCGGACGACGACGAGGATCCGCTCCGCGTCGAGCCCGAGGCCGGCGAGCACGCCCCGGTCGGGCGCGAATCCCCGCAGGTAGTACTCCTCCTTGAGACCGGGATAGCGTCGTACCTTCCGCTGCCGCGCGCCGAGCCGGTCGAGGCGAGCCTGGGGGATCGCGTCGGGCACGACCACACGCGTGGCCGCCCGGCAGCCGAGGCCGTGCTGGGCGACCGCGAACTCGTAGTCGAAGGCGTACGCGGAGGGGATGCCGAGCGAGCGCGCGGCGAGCGGAAGCTCGTGGGAGGCGTGCGCGAGGGCGACGTCGAAGCTCCGGCCGTGGGCGAAGCCGCGCAGGGCCCGCAGCCGGCCGGCCATCGCACGGGTCTTCGAGGCGCGCGAGGCGCCCCCGTGCGGGGGACCGACGACCGTGTGCTCCAGCCCCGAGTCGTCGAGCAGCTCGAGGGTCTGCGCGAAGTCCCGTGCGCTGATCGTGACGTCATGCCCGCGGTCGCGGAGGAGCTCGATCAGCGGCCGGAAGAACACGACATGGGGGGAGTTCGTGACGTCGATCCAGACACGCATCGTCCGCGTATCCTCGCGAAGCGCGGCAGTCCAGCGGGCACTCACCACTCGGATAAGCTTTCCTTATGGACACGCGTCAGCTGGCCGCCTTCTGCGCGGTGGTCGAGCGCCGCTCCTTCTCGCAGGCGGCCGAGCAGCTCGGCGTCACGCAGCCTGCGGTGTCGCTCCAGGTGCGGGCGCTCGAGAAGCGCCTCGGCACGCAGCTCCTCGACCGCTCCGGGCGCCGTGTCGAGCCCACGGAGTCGGGCAGCCGTCTCTACCGCGGCGCGCAGCGCCTCCTGACCCTCGAGGCCCAGGTCCTCGACGAGCTCGCAGCGGAGGCGGTGGGCGAGCTCGCGGGGGCCCTCGCGATCGGCGCGTCCACCGGTCCCGCGGCGATCGTCGTCCCGCAGCTGCTCTGCGAGTTCCAGGATGCGCATCCAGGTGTCCGCGTCGCGCTCGAGGTGCACGACACCAGCACGGTCGTCGAGCTGGTGGCCGAGCGGCGGCTCGAGCTCGGGATCGTCGGCGCCGCGCCCCGGCACCGCGGCGTGCGCTACGAGCCGTTCGGGCACGACGAGGTGGTGCTCGTCGTCCCGCCCGGGCACCGCTTCGCGGGCCGGGACGTCGACGTGCACGAGCTCGTCGCCGAGACACTCGTCGTGATGCAGGAGGGCGCAGGTGTCCGCCGGATCGTCGAGGACGAGCTTCGCCGCCTCGGCCTGCGGCTCCGCGACCTCGACGTGCGGCTCGAGCTGGGGCTGCAGGAGTCGGTGCGGAGCGCGGTGCTCGCGGGCTACGGCGTGACGTTCATCTCGAGAGCCGCCGTCGAGACCGACCTCGCGGCCGGCGCGCTCGCCGAGGCGCGCGTCGCCGGCATGAACGGCCGGCGCGAGATCTCGCTCGCCCGCGGCACTGGCCGTGTGCCGAGCCGGATCGCGGATGCGTTCGTGGAGTTCGCGCAGGGACGGACGGCGGCGGGTGGGCCCCGCGCCCCAGCCGCGTGAGCAGCGATCGTCCCCTGAGGATCATGCGGTACGGCGCGGGCTCGCTCTCCGAGCTCGGCGAGGTGCTCGAGGAGGCGGAGATCGAGCGCGCCCTGCTCGTCACGACTCGGCGCGGGGCGGCGTCCGTCGCGGCGCTCCCCGTCGTCGGAACCTACGACGGCGTCAGGCCCCACGTGCCCGTCGAGACGGTACGCGAGGCCGCGGCGAGGGCCGCCGAGCTCGACGCCGACGGCCTCGTCGGGCTCGGCGGCGGCAGCGCGATCGACACGTGCAAGGCCGTCGTCGCCGAGCTCGGCGCGGGAGGACGTGACCGGTTGCCGCGGGTCGTCGCGGTGCCCACGACGTACGCGGGGGCGGAGTGGACCTCGTTCTACGGCATGCGCCTCGCGCCCGGCCGGAAGGGCGGCGGCAGCGATCCCAGGGTTACGCCGATCGCGGCGGTCTACGACCCGCTGCTGACCCTCGACCTGCCCCTCGAGGCGACGGTGGGCACCTCGATGAACGCGCTCGCGCACTGCGCCGAGGCGTACTACCACCCCGACGCCGCGCCGCGCGCCCCACGTCACGCCGACACCGGCGCGACCGCGATCGGCCATGCGCTGCCGATCGTCGTCGAGCGTCCCCGGGGAATCTACGGGCGCTCGCGCCTCCTCGAGGGCGCGCACCGGGCGGCGCTCGCGCTCGCGGAGTCGGGCGTATGCCTCGCGCACGCGATCGCCCAGGCGATCGGGGGTCGCTACGGCGTGCCGCAGGGGTCGGCGAACGCCGTCTGCCTCCCGGTCGCGCTGCGCTTCAACGCGGAGGCCGTGCCCGGGGCCGTCGAGCGGCTGGCGACGGCGCTCGGGACAGAGGACGCTCCCGCGCGGATCGAGGAGCTCGCGGCGCTCGGAGGGTTCGCGCGACTGCGCGACCTCGGCGTGCCGGAGGCCGGGTTGGGCGAGCTGGCAGAGCTGGTCGTCGCCCGGCCCGGGACGCGGGTGAACCCGCGTCCGGCCACCGCCGAGGACGTCGCCGAGCTGTTGCACAGCGTCTGGTAGCTACTCGAACTGCTCTCCTTCGTCGCGCCGGTAGCCCCACCAGGCGAGCGCGAAGAACGCGACCGTCCACGCGGCGAGCGCCGCCACGTGGTGCAGAGGCAGCGGATGGTCTCCGGTCGAGACCGAATCCAACACCTCCGCCCAGCTGCGCGTGGGTGTGAGCTGTGAGGCGATGTCTGCGCTTCTCGGAAAGCCGTCCGGCGGTCGGGTCCAGAGGAAGCCGACGACGATCACCGGGATGATGACGATGTTCGCGATCGGCATCGCGGATCGCGGCGGCAGCCAGTACCCGAGCGCAATCCCCGCCAGGCCGAACGGCACGCTGCCGAGCAGCAGCGCGAGGATCAGCGCACCGAAGCGCCAGGGGACGAACGCTGCTCCGTACACCGACACGCCCACGGCCATCACCACCGCCACGGTCGCGACCGCGAACACGAGAGCGGAGAGGATGCGGCCGGCGATGCGCGTCGCAGCCCCCACAGGCAGCGTGCGCAGGTAGGTCTCCCACGGTGTGACTCGGCCCATCGCGATCCCGACCCCGAACTGGAATAGGGCGACCGTGATGAGCGCGGTGGCGGCGAACCCCGCGACCATCCGCTCGGGCTCGTCCTGGACGACCCCGTGGCCGAAGACCAGCATCAGCACCGCCGGGAGCGCGAGCGTCGGGACGGAGTACGGCGTATACCTGCCGTACTGGATCGTCTCGATCTTCGCGTACTCGAGCGCGAGCCTCATTCCTCGGGCTCCTGCGTCAACGACACGAACGCGTCCTCGAGGGTGACCTGCGCGACCTCGAGCTCGCGGAACGGCACTCCCGAGCGCACGAGACCGGCGACGAAGGCATCCGCGTCGTCGACGTAGACGACATGCCGATCGAAGCTCGACTCGACGGAGGCGACGCTCGGAAGCGGCGGCAGCTCCTCGGTACGCACGGTGACCTTGGCGAGACCGGCACGTCCCCGCACCTCCGCCACCGTTCCTTCGAGGAGGGTCCGCCCCCTCACGAGCAGCACGACGCGAGAGGCGACCTCTTCCGCCTCGGCGAGTTGCTGCGTCGTCAGGAGGACGGCACCGCCCTCCGCGGCGAAGGTCGCGATGTCGTGGAGGAGCGCTCGGCGGGCGGTCGCGTCCATGCCGGCCGTCGGCTCGTCCAGGAACAGGGTCCGCGGGTTACCGGCGAGCGCGAGGGCCACTGCGAGTCGTCGCTGCTGGCCCCCGGAGAGCCCGAGCGCGACCCGGTCGGACAGGTCGCTCAGGTCGAGACGGTCGAGAACGGCGTCGCTCGGGGACGCTTCGGGGAAGTGCGCCCGGACGAAGTCCACGGACTCGCGAACGCGGAGCGAGAGCGGAAACCCGACGTCCTGGAGCACAACGCCGACCCTGCGTCGGGCCTCCGGATCGCGGGGGTCCCGCCCGTGGAGCGACGCCCGTCCCGAATCGGGCCGTCGGAGGCCGAGCAGGAGGGAGACTGCCGTCGACTTGCCGGCGCCGTTCGGCCCGAGCAGCGCCAGGATCTCGCCGGAGCGGAGCTCGAGATCGACTTCGTCGAGGGCAAGTACCGCTCCAAATGACTTCGATGCCCGTGCGAGGCTGGCGACCGGCGGTGACTGCACGATGGGTTGCGCGGCCGGAGCCGGGATCGCTCGGGACGCGCCAGGCGATCGTACGAGCGCGCCCACCGCATCGCTAGTGGCCAAAACAGACATGTCCCGAGTGGTCAGGAGGCCGGCGCCGACCAGCACGTTGTACGTCGCATGGGCGCCGATCGCCGTGGCGAGCCTGCCCGTCGCGAGGTAGGAAAGCCCGAACACGACGCCGGTCGCGAGGTGCTGCGCGGCGCGCGCTCCCAGGCGGCTCACGTGGGCGGCGGCGAAGAGAAGCGTGCTCACGGCGAGCGCTCCGACGCGGCCGATCGGGCCCACGAGGAATCCGAGCGCGACGGCTCGCCACACGGCCTCCTCGTGGGCTGCCTTGACCGTCAGCGCGAGAGTACGCGCGATGAGCCGTCTGCGCGGGACGGTCGCGAGCGCCGCGGGTGAGACGCCCTTGCGCGCGAGCGTCGCGAACAGGATCGCCCCGGCGCAGATCCCGAGCGGCACTGCCGAGGGTCCGTGGACGAGCAGTGGATTGATCCGGGGAGCGATCGCGAGCGCGAGCACGACCGTGGCCGTCCACCACGCGAGTCGTGCGACTGTCACGAGCCTCGCGCGCCCACGGGCAAGAGGTAGAGCGACGCCTCGTACAGCCCGTCGATCCCGAGGAACGCATCGACCTTTCGGTCGTAGAAGCCGCCGACCGGACACGCGGCAAGACCGAGCGCCGTTGCGGCGAGCACGAAGTTCTGCGCCACGTGACCGGCTTCGAGCAGCGCGAAGCGATACGCGCGCGATCCGTACTTGAAACGCGAGCGCCAGAAGACGGCAGAGATCATCGCGACGGCGGCGCTCGGCACCAGCAGCTCGTCGTAGGGAGTGAGGCCCGCGAGCTCGTCGTTCGCGAGCGGCCGGATACGCTCGAGCGCGTCCCGGAGCGGGTCGAAGTGGTAGAGCGCGGCCTCGAGCGACTCGACGCGCTGCGCAGCGAGATAGAGCTCCAGCGGATACAGCGCGCCACCCGACGGGACTGCGCGAAACGGCTGCGGCCCGAGTCTGCCCGTGACGCCGTAGCTCGTCCGGAGCAGCGTCGAGAGCTGCTCGAGTCGAAGCGGTGCGTCCGCGAACGCGCGGCTCGACCGACGCGCCGCGACCAGTGCGTCGAGGCTCCCGCGGGCGGGCGCGGCCTCGGGGAGAGGTACCGCCGGCAACCCGGTTCGCCGACGGACCGCGCGGCTCGCGCTCGCCTGGAGCTCGGGACTGCGGACGAGCAGCGCGCCTCCCAGGGCACGTGTGTCCACGACATCGGGGTAGAAGCGGGACGCCTCGTGGTACAGCTCGGTCGCGTCGTCGGCAGGGAGCGGCTCGTCCCCGTACACCACGGTGCCGAACAGCAGGGTCTGCGGCTCGGGAGCGCTCACGGGTACGGGTGCGGCAACGGGTTGAGCTCGTCGTACGTGAACGGCGCGTCCAGAAGGCCGGCGTCGAAGGCGGCGCGGTACAACCGCTCACCTCCCCGGTACGGGGCGGCGCCGAAGACGTCGAGCGCACAGAGCTGCGGCGTGATCACCCGGGCGACCTTGAGGCCGAGCTCCTCGACGTCGGGCGAGGTCACGTCGACGGCGAACGCGGAGACACCATGTTCATCCAGGCGGCGCACGATCTCGGCCACGATCTCGCCGGGTGTGTCGCCGGGAACGGCAGGCACGTCTGTGGTGCTGCGCTCCTCGCACGACGCCTCGAGGAACGCGAGTCCTCCCGCCCGTTCGGGCGTCCCGTGGAAGAGCGTGTGATCTTCGAGCGTGCGAACGTCTTCGACGCGCTCGATCGGGGCTGGTGCATCGGCGAGCAGGCCGCGCAACCAGCGGTGGACGGCGAAGGCCTCGGCCAGGGATGTTCTCCAGGCGTCACCGATGTTCGGTGCGCAGCCCGCTCCGATGCCGATCGCGGCTCGGTCGCCGGCGGCACCGTGGACGATTCCGATGGCGGCTGGCACGCCGAAGAACGCACTCGCGTCGATCGCGGCGTACCTCAGCCCCGTCGGGACGAACGCCCGTGCGTCGAGAGCACTGATCCCCGGGTCGTCGAGCCACCTGAGCCGCGGCAGCGAGAGCCGGTTCGCCCAGACGAGCATCATCGCGTCGCGTTCGACGACCTCGAGGAGGGCGGCCAGCACGGCCTCCACGAGCGTCGGGCCGCAGGCGAGGCCGTTGCTCGTCGGATACCCGATAGGCGGGTCGGAGCGACCGTAGTGAAGGTAGACGAGCTGCGCCGGGAGGAACGCCGGTCGGCCGTCCGCGAGCGAGAATCCCTCGACGAACGACAGCCGCGTCGATCGTGTGAACCGGGCGAACGGAAAGCCCGGCCCGTGCTGGCGTTCGTGGAAGAGCGCGAACGACCGCGGCGGCACCGCGCGAGCCCCGAGCTCGGCCGCCGAGGCCGTCCTCAGGCCGTCGGGGACGAAGGTGGCGGAGTAGCGCTCGATCGCCTCGCCGATCGAGGCGGCGCGGGCGCGCCCAACGTGCGCGTGGGCCGACCCCGCGTACTCGACCGTGGCCCCGCCTGTCGTCCTCGCTGCGCTCGCGAGCTGGCATGCGAACGCGTGCAACCGCGGCTCGTCCGCAGCGACCATGATCGCAGGTGCGGCACGCACGATGCCGACGAGCGGCGAGACGGCCTGCTCCAGCCTGACGAGCGCGTCGCCGAGAGGGGTCGCCGGGCTGTCGAGCAGCTCAAGCATCGAGATCCCGGAACCAGGGATTGGGTGGTGGCGACGGCACGCCGCACGCCGGACAGCGGGGCACGCGCAGCACACGATGTCTCGTGATCGCAAGGGTGCCCTGGAGCTCGAGAGCGTAGAAGGCACCCGGCAGGGTGGGATCGCGCGCGCCGAGCCAGCGGAGGGAGATCAACGCGGCGAGCCCCGCCGCGATCGTGCTCGCCGCAGGGGGCATCGGCGCCCGGAGGGAGCGTCTCTGGAGCAGCGGAAAGTCCTGCTCGTAGCCGGACGTCGCGCCACGGCGCAGGAGGTAGCAGGCGTGACAGGCCGTCTGCCCCGGGACATACAGCGGCCCGACGCCCGCGAACCGCCCGTCGGTGGGGAGGAGCACGAGCCACGGTGTGGCGTGGCTCAGGCACCGCTCGTTGAGACGTGCGAGCTGGTGCTCCTCGTCGGCCGTCGGCACGGCGAGGATCAGGTCGAGATGCCCGTCCGACTCGACGTGCCACGGGGTGGTGGCCGTCATGGCGCCGGCCGATTCGAGCAGTCGCAAGACCTCGGCGCCGGCCGGCGCCGATCCGAGGAGCGCGACGCGCGAGCGCGCCAGGGCGGCAGACGCGACCTCGGGCGGGGACGAGCAGACGGAGGCGACGTACCACGCAGCGGGATTGCCCTCTGGGGCGGGGCCGTCGACGAGCAGCCCGTGGTGGTCGAGCAGCGTCAGCGCCTTCGCGATCGGGGCTTCCGCCGTGTCGCCGAGGAGCTCCAGGATCTCGCGCACCGTGTGCGCGCCGTCGAGGAGCGGCACGAGCGCCGGCAGGAGCGCTCGGACTGCGCGCCCGTTGAGCTCGACGACGTGTCCCGCATGTTCGAAGAGCAGCCGCTCCCGGTCCTCGACGACGCGCCACCATGGAGCGATGAGCGGCCGGCGCTCGGCTTTCGCCCCGTCACGTCGCGGCGCCTGCTCCGCCGCCCTGGTCACCAGCAGATCTGCGAACAGCAGCAGCAGAGGACGAGATTGCAGCAGCCGCCACAACAGCTGCCACCGGGGTCGGTAGCGGCATAGAGCGCGCCGCCGTAGCCCCGCGTGGTCGCGGAGAGATCGAGGAGCTCCTCGCTGAGCTCGGTGAACATGCCGGTCCTCCTCCTCTTGCTGTTTTCCATTCCGATAACGTATTGCCGATTCAAGCAACAAGCGTTCACCATCGCAAGGGCGATTCGTGTCGTCTTCGTGTCGATTTGTCCACGGGTGGGCGATTGACCGGCCGCCCCGAGCGCTTCGCTCATGTGGTCGTGGGCGAGTACGCGCTGGTCACAGCGGCGGTCGCGACGCTCGCGATCTCGATCGCGACGATTCCCGAAGGGGAGCTCGCGGCACGCCTCCCGACGACCGCCGCGAAATCGCAGGCCCTGGTCGCGAAGGACGCTCGGGCGCGGGGCCTCCCTGCGGCGCGAGCGAAGGCAGCGCTCGCGCGTGCGCCCTATCCGAAAGCGGCGCTCCGGTACCTGTACGCGTCAGGCTGGCTTGACGCGCGCAGGGACCTGACGTCGTGCATCTTCGCGAAGGCGTCGCCGAGCGGCACGGCCACGCGGGTCGCGGCGGCCGTTCGCCGGAACCCGACGCTCGTCCGGCGGCTCGCGCGCATGGAGGTCACGGTCGCGCAGGCCGCCACGGCCGTCGTGCGGGGCGCCTCGTCCGCGTGTTGACGCCGCTCAGGCGGGGTTCTGCGCTGCCGCCTTCGTGGCCGCGACCACGCGCCGCAGGCTCACGAGGCCGACGACCGCGCCTGCGTCGTCGACGACGGGCAGGTGCCGGAAGTTGTGCCCGAGCATGACCTGCGCGGCTTCCTCGACGTCCATCTCGGTCGCCGCCGTCAGCGGATCCTCCGTCATCCACTGGCGCACACGCGCCTCGCTCGTATGGACGCGCGCGGCCATCGCCTTGAGCATGTCGCGCTCGGTCAGGATCCCGATGAGGCGGCCGTAGTCCTTCACGACGACGGCGCCGACGTTGACCGCGCTCATCCGCTCGGCGACCTCTCCGAGGGTGTCCTCGGGGGCGACCTCGATCACCTCGGTGCGCATCACGTCCGACAGCGTGGGCACGAGGGCAGTCTAGCGAGCCGGTTTGGAATAAGTAGTGCTAATCCGGGTCATAAATCAACCCCGCAAGTCCGGTAGCATGCCCCTGTGCCTCGCAGGGCTCCCATCGACGTGCTCGTGATCGGCAGCGGCGCGGCGGGGCTCGCGGCCGCCGTCGCGGCGGAGCGCACCGGTGCTCGCGTCACCCTCGCGACGAAGACGACGCTTCAGGCGAACAACTCCTCGAAGGCGCAGGGCGGCATCCAGGCTTCGTTCGGCGCGGACGACTCCCCAGAGCAGCACGCCGAGGACGTCATGCGGTCCTCGCACGGTACGGCCGACCCCGCGCTCGTCGACGTTCTGACGGCGGAGGCGCGCCCCGCGATCGCCTGGCTCGAGGAGCTGGGCTGCGCCTTCACCCGCGAGAACGGCGGCTATCGCCTCGCCCGCTGCGGCGGCGCCTCGCGCAAGCGGCTCCTTCAGGTCGGCGACCGCACCGGTCACGCGATCACGAAGGTGCTGCGCGACGAGCACGACGCCGGCGAAGCCGAGACGCTCGCGCACCATCGGCTCGAGACGCTCGAGCCGGACGACGCAGGGTGGCGGGCGACGTTCGCCACCCCGCAGGGGACCGAGACGGTCACGGCGGGCGCGGTGATCCTCGCGTCCGGCGGTCGCTGCTACGCGGAGGCCGGCCTTCGCGGCGAGCTCTCGACGAACCACCCGAACGCGACCGGAGAGACGACACGCATCGCGCGCGACGCAGGAGCGGATTCCCGGGACCTCGACGCGCTGCAGTACCACCCGAACGGCGGCGCGTGGCCACCGACCATGCAGGGGTACTCGATCCCCGAGACGACGCGTGCGTACGGCGCGGTCCTCCTCAACGCAGACGAGGAGGAGTTCACCGACTCTCTCGGGCCGCGCGACGAGGTCTCACAGGCGATCTTCGACGAGGTCGAGGCCGGTCGCGGCGTGCAGACGGAGGACGGCCGGCCCGCGGTCTGGCTCGACACGACCCGGATCCCACCCGCCGACGCCGATGTGTCGCTGCCGTACATGCTGCGGCGATACCGCGGCGCGGGCATCGACCCGCTGACCGAGCGGATCTTCACGTACCCCGTGCTCCACTACCAGAACGGCGGGCTCGTCATCGACGCCCACTCCGAGACCACGCTCGAAGGCGTGTTCGCCTGCGGGGAGATCGCCGGCGGGACGCACGGGCGAAACCGGATGATGGGCAACAGCCTGCTCGAGTGCGTGGTGTTCGGGCGCCGTGCGGGGAAGGCCGCCTCCGAGAAGGCGAGAAGCTGAGGAGACGTGTCGACCACGATCGTTGATCTCGACGAGGCGGTGCTTGCCGCCGCCGCGCACCTGTACGTCTGGGCGCTGAAGGACATCCCGCAAGACCTGCGCGACGCCCTCGCCGCTGCACGGGAGCGCGAGACGTCGGCGACGGGCATCCGCGTCCTCGAGACCATCCACCGCAACGTCGAG
>DATBET010000091.1:0-3127 GCA_036558885.1 Gaiella sp. | reverse complement strand
TAAGCCGGATTCTGTCGAGGGTGACCATCCATCTAGGCCGCCGGTTGCCCGGTGGCTCGAGCGGCGTACCCGGCTCCTCGGCGGGCCACGTCAACGGAGCCTGTTTGCCTTGCACCGGACGGGGTTTGGCGAGCCGTCGTGTCACCACGACGCTGGTGGGCTCTTACCCCACCCTTTCACCCTTACCGCAGACGGCTCCGGAGATCCGTCTGAGGCGGTTTCCTTTCTGTGCCACTTTCCGTCGGCTTCCGCCGCCTGGGATTTCCCCAGCGTCCTGCCCTACGGTGTCCGGACTTTCCTCGCGCCCCTCCGAAGAGGAGCCCGCGGTCACCCGGCCTGCGCGCCCAATTCTAGCTGGCCTTTGCTCTCGCCGACCCCGCGGTGGAACAGCACTCCGCACTCGGGACAGCGGATCACGGGGCCGTCGTGCAGCACGAACTCGCCGCAGGCGAGGCACTCCAGGCTGGCGCCGCGCAGCAGCGCCACGAGCTCCTGCTCGAGAGTTCGGTGCAAGGGACTCACGCCGCTCACAGTCTGCGGAACACCCCCGTCACCTTGCCGAGCACGCGGACGTACGGGGCGTAGATCGGCTTGAGGTCGCGGTTCTCCGGCTGCAGCCGGACGCGGTCGCCCTCGCGATAGAAGGTCTTGACGGTCGCGTCGTCGGCGGTCTCGTCGGCGCCCGCGAGCGCCACGACGATGTCCCCGTTCGTCGCCTCCTGCTGCTGCCTGACGACGACGATGTCGCCGTCGAGGATTCCCGCGTCGATCATCGACTCGCCTCGCACGCGCAGAAGGAAGTCGCCGCCCAGCGTCTCGGGGACGGCGATGTACTCGTCGACGTTCTCCTCCGCCAGGAGCGGCGCGCCGGCGGCGACCTGACCGACGAGCGGCAGGCGCTGCACGTCCGCGGCCGGCTCGAGCGACGAGAGGTTGCGCTCCCGGCCCAGGAGCTCGAGGGCGCGCGGCTTCGTGGGATCGCGGCGCAGGAGTCCCGCGCGCTCCAGGTTGGCGAGGTGCGCGTGGACCGTCGAGGGAGACGCAAGCCCGACGGCCTCGCCGATCTCGCGCACCGTCGGCGGGTAGCCGCGCTCGTCGACGTACTGGACCAGAAAGTCCCAGATCTCCTGTTGCCGCCCGGTGAGCCCCACGCCGTTCGCCTCCTTCTCTCGGCCTGCGCTTCGAACGTGTGTTCGACGGAACTGTAGCCAGTCCTCCGGACGACGTCAATCGAGACGGGCGCACCGCGCAAATGAAAGGCGGCCCCGCGCGGCCGCCTGCCAAGTCATGCGCTGGAGAGGACTTGAACCTCCACGCCCCGCAAGGGGCACAAGGCCCTCAACCTTGCGCGTCTACCAATTCCGCCACCAGCGCTCGGCGCGGCGCATTGTAGCCACCAACCGGCGCGATCGCGGCAGGCTCCCCGTTACGCTCCGCCGAGTGCGGGACCTCTGCGAACGGGCGGTCGAAGCGGCTCTCGCGAGCGGGGCGTCGTACGCCGACGCCCGGGTCGTGACGCGCCGCAGTCAGCACGTGCTCACGAAGAACGGCCGCGTCGAGGTCGTGAACGACGTCGAGAGCGAGGGCATCGGCGTGCGCGTGCTCGCGGGGAACGCATGGGGCTTCGCCTGCGACCGGCGCCTCGAGCCGGCGGGCGCGGAGGGAGCCGCCGGCCGGGCAGTCGAGTTCGCGCGCGCGGCAGCCGGCAGCCATCACCGCGACCTCGCCCCCATCGAGCCGGCCGAGGGCACCTACCGGACGCCCTGCGAGCGGCACCCGTTCGACGTGTCCCTCGAGGACAAGATCGGCCTCTGCCTCGCGGCGGAGGAGGCGATGCGCCGGCCCGAGATCAAGGTCACGCAGGCGTCCGTCCGCGCATTGCAGGAGCGGAAGACGCTCGTCTCCTCCGAGGGGACTGCCGTCGTCCACGAGCTGGTCGAGTGCGGCGGCGGGATCGACGCGATCGCAGTCTCGGACGCGACCTTCCAGATCCGGAGCTACCCGAGCGCCCACGGCGGCATCAGCCGACAGAGCGGCTGGGAGTACCTGGACGAGCTCGGCCTGGTCACCGAGGCGCCGCGCGTGGCCGAGGAGGCGGCGGCGCTCCTGCAGGCCGACGTCTGCCCGTCCGGGACGACGGACGTCGTGATCGGCGCCGAGCAGATGGCGCTCCAGGTTCACGAGTCGGTCGGCCATCCCACCGAGCTCGACCGCGTGTACGGCACCGAGGCGTCGTACGCAGGCACGAGCTTCCTCAAGCCGCGCGACCTGGGGTCGCTCGCCTACGGCTCGAGCCACATGAACATCCTCTCGGACGCGACCACCCCGGGCGGGCTCGGGACGTTCGCGTTCGACGACGAGGGGGTGCCGGCGCGGCGCGAGCACGTCGTCCGCGAAGGCGTCCTGTCGGGCTTCCTCACCTCCCGCGAGACGGCGGCCCGCATCGGAGCGGGCGCTGGAGGCTCGATGCGGGCGGACGGCTGGAGCCGGATGCCGCTCGTGCGGATGACGAACCTCCACCTCGAGCCCGGCGAGGGCTCGCTCGAGGAGCTGATCGCCGGCGTCGACGAGGGCGTCTTCCTGCAGACGAACAAGAGCTGGTCGATCGACGACAAGCGGCTCAACTTCCAGTTCGGCACGCAGGTCGCCTGGGAGATCCGGGGCGGCGAGCTCGGCCGCATGCTGCGCGACGCGACCTACACCGGGCAGACGCCCGTCTTCTGGGGCTCGCTCGACGGCGTCGCCGGGCCCGAGGAGTGGCGGATGCACGGGCTGACGAACTGCGGGAAGGGCCAGCCCGGCCAGCACGCGCACGTCTCGCACGGGACGTCCCCCGCCCGCTTCCGCAACGTCCAGGTCGGCTTCAAGCCGTGAGCGCGCTGGAGCTGGCAGAGCGGGCGCTGCGCGCGGCCGAGGGCGACGAGGCGCTCGCGCTCGTCCAGAGCGAGCGCTCCGGGATGGCGCGGTACGCGGGCTCGGAGGTGCACCAGCCGACGCTGATCGAGAACGAGGCCGTCGAGCTGCAGGTCGTCCGCGACGGACGGCTCGGGATCGCCTCGAGCAACCGGGTCGACGACGAGGGCCTGCGCGCGCTCGCGGCCCGTGCCGCCGAGGCCGCCGACAACGC
>DATBET010000090.1:0-12111 GCA_036558885.1 Gaiella sp. | reverse complement strand
CAGTTTGCGTTCTTTCCGTACACGCCGTACGCGTTTGCGATCTTACTCGCGTGCTCTACAGAGGAACGGACCATGGATTCGCCGAGCCGGGTGCGCTTTCGTCCACTTCCCCGGCTGACCTTCCGCTTCCGCGTACGGCCTCCCGGGAGAGCTTCGTCCTAGTCGCGTCCCGTGCTCGGCGCAGCGGCAATCTACGCTTGACGCAACCTCCCTGCAAGGGGATCGGACGACGGAAACGCCGCAAATTGCGAACGAGAGGGGTCAGATGCCGGGGAAGCACGTCGTGGTCACCGGCGCCGGGACGGGAATCGGGCGGGCGATCGCGCTCCGACTCGGCCGAGACGGAGCCTCGCTGTCGCTCCTCGCCCGCGAGGAGCGGCGGCTCCGCGAGACGGCGGCGAGGATCGACGGGCCGACGCACGTCGGAACGTGCGACGTGCGCCAGCGGCGCCGTGTCGACCGCTCGTTCGCGCGCGCCGCGGAGGCGCTCGGCCCGATCGACGCGCTCGTCGCGTGCAGCGGCCTCGGCGGGCCGAACGGCGAGGGCGACGAGGGAGGCGACCGCTTCGACGACCTGGTCGCCACCAACCTCAACGGGACGTACCACTGCATCCGCGCGACGCTGCGCCACCTCGCGCCGGGCCCCGACCTGCGGCACGTCGTCGTCCTCTCCTCGATCCTCGCGCGGATCGCCGTACCCGGGTACACCGGGTACAGCGCCTCGAAGACGGGCCTGCTCGGGCTCGTGCGTTCTTTCGCCGCCGAGCTCGCCCCGCAGGGCGTGCAGGTGAACGCAGTCTGCCCGGGGTGGGTCGACACCGAGATGGCGTGGACCGGTCTCGACGCTGCCGCCCGCGCCGGCGGCGGCACCCGGGAGGACGCGTACCGCGATGCGATGCGGGCCGTTCCCGCCGGGCGGATGGGGCAGCCGGAGGAGGTGGCGGGCGTCGTCGCCTGGCTGCTCTCGCCCGACGCGCGCGGCGTCGTCGGTCAGGCGATCGACCAGAACGGCGGCGCCTGGATGGGATAGGTCGGCCGCCTGCCGAGTAGGTTCTCGACCACGGATCCGAGGGCGACGAGGAGCGGCGTGAGGGAACGGGCAAGAGCGGTCGTGATCGGCGGTGGCGTCGGCGGCTGCGCGATCCTCTACTGGCTCGCCCGGCTCGGGTGGCAGGACGTCGTGCTCCTCGAGCGGGCCGACCTGACGAGCGGCTCGACGTTCCATTCCGCAGGGCTCGTCGGCCAGCTCCGCTCGTCGCTCTCCCTGACGAAGATGATGATGGAGAGCGTCGAGCTCTACCGGACGCTCGAGGCGGAGGTCGGGCTCGAGACAGGGTGGCGCGAGGTCGGCTCGCTGCGGCTTGCCTCGTCGGAGGAGCGAATGGAGGAGATCGCGCGCCAGGCGGGCTGGGCGAAGACCTTCGGCCTGCCGTTCGAGCTCGTCTCGCCGACCGAGGCGCAAGCGCTCTTCCCGCCGATGTCCGTCGAAGGGGTCCTCGGCGCGGCGTACCTCCCGACCGACGGCTACGTCGATCCCAGCCAGCTCACGTTCGCGCTCGCGGAGGGCGCACGGCGGCGTGGGGCCGAGATCGCGACGCACACGCGTGCGACGGGGATCGCAACGGAAGGCGGCCGCGTAACGGGCGTCGAGACGGACAAGGGCACGGTCGAGACCGAGGTCGTCGTCGACGCCGGGGGGATGTTCGCAGGGGAGATCGGAGCACTGGCAGGCGTGACGGTGCCGATCGTGCCGATGGCGCACGAGTACCTCGTCCTGAAGCCCAGCGGGCTGCCGCTCGACATGCCGACGATGCGCGACCCGTCGCTCCTCGTCTACTTTCGGCCGGAGTCGGGCGGCCTGATCATGGGCGGCTACGAGCGGCATTGCGCGCCGTGGTCGCTCGACGGGATCCCCTCGGATTTCAACGGCAGGCTGCTCGAGGAGGATTGGCCGCGCTTCGAGGAGCTGATGGAGAACGCGATCGTCCGCGTGCCCTCGCTCGCGGAGATGGAGGTCGTCCGGCTCGTGAACGGCCCCGAGGCGTTCACGCCCGACGGCGAGTTCGTGCTGGGACCCTCCGAGGTGCGCGGGTTCTGGGTAGCCGCGGGCTTTTGCGCGCACGGGCTCGCGGGCGCCGGTGGGATGGGGAAGCTCGTCGCGGAGTGGGTCGTCGAGGGGGCCCCCTCCCTGGACGTCTGGCATATGGACTCGCGGCGCTTCGGCGCCGCCTACCGCTCGCAGGCGTACACGCTCGCGCGCACGAAGGAGGTCTACGAGACGTACTACGACGTGAAGTACCCCGGCCACGAGCGCACGGCGGGTCGGCCGCTCCGTCTCTCCGCCGCGTACCCGCGGCTCGCGGGTCTCGGGGCCGTGTTCGGCGAGAAGGCGGGGTGGGAGCGGGCCAACTGGTTCGAGCCGAACGCCGCAGCGGGCGACGCTTCGCTCCGCCCGCGCGGCTGGGCGGGGAAGCTCTGGTCGCCTGCGATCGGGGCGGAGCACGTCGCCTGCCGCGAGCGGGCGGCGCTCTTCGACGAGTCGTCCTTCGCCAAGCTCGACGTCTCCGGCGAGGGCGCGGCCGACTTCCTCGAGCGCCTCTGCGCGAATCGCGTCGCACGGGACGTAGGGCGGGTGACGTACACGCAGATGCTCAACGAGCGCGGCGGCATCGAATGCGACTTCACCGTGACGCGGCTCGCGACGGACCGCTTCCGGATCGTCACGGGCACGGCCTTCGGCCAACACGACCTCGCGTGGCTGCGCCAGCACGCCCCGGAGGACGGCGTGCAGGTGGTCGACGTGACCTCCCAGCACGCCTGCCTCGGGCTCTGGGGGCCGGAGGCGCGCGCGATCCTCCAGCCGCTGACCCGTGCAGACCTCGGCACCGCCGCGTTCCCGTACATGACCGCGCGACACCTCTCGGTCGGGCCGGTGCCGTGCCTCGCCGTACGGGTGACGTACGTCGGCGAGCTCGGGTGGGAGCTCTACTGCCCGGCGGAGTACGGCGTGGCGCTCTGGGACGTCCTCTGGGAGGCGGGCCGGGCCAAGGGGCTCGTCGCCGGCGGCTACAAGGCGATCGACTCCCTTCGCCTCGAGAAAGGCTACCGCGTGTGGGGGGCCGATATCACCCCGGAAGACACGCCCCGCGAGGCCGGGCTCGGCTTCGCGGTGCGCGAGGACAAGGACTTCGTCGGGCGTGCGGCGCTGCAGGCGGCGGGCGAGCCGGAACGCCGCCTTCGCTGCCTCGTGCTCTCCGACTCGCGCTCGATCGCGCTCGGGTCGGAGCCGGTGCGGGTCCGGGGCTCGCTCGTCGGCCGCGTCACGAGCGGCGGCTTCGGCTACACGGTCGGCTCCTCGATCGCCTACGCGTACCTCCCGGCGGAGCACGACGTCGGCACGGAGGTGGCAGTCGAGATCTTCGGGAAGTGGGTCGAGGGCGAGGTTGCAGCGGAGCCACAGTTCGACCCGGCCGGGGAGAGGATCCGAGCGTGAGCGACCTTGTAACAGACTGTTGCAAGCTCGGACAGCGGCCGACGGAGACCGCCCCTGGCAGAGGCCGCGGGAAAGGCAGCGGCGCATGACGCCCGACTTCGACGAGGTCGTCCGTCGCGTCTGGCCCGACGGCCGGTCGGCCTTCGAGGTGCTCGGCGGCGGCATCACGAACTACAACCTGAAGGTGTCTCGGGCCGACGGGACGTACGTCCTCCGGATCAGCGGGAGGGACACCGACCTCCTCGGGATCGACCGCGCCGTCGAGCTCGAGGCGACGCGCGCCGCGGCCGCGGTAGGCGTCGGCCCCGACGTCGTCGACTTCGTCGAGCCGGAAGGCTGGCTCGTGACGCGCTTCGTCGAAGGCGAGATCCCGCCGCTCGAGCGGATGCGCGAGCCGGAGACGCTGCGCCGCGTCGCGGCGACGCTCCGCGCGGTTCACTCGGGGCCGCCGGTGCACGGCCGCTTCAGCGCGTTCCGCATCGTCGAGGACTACCGGACGACCGCGTTCGAGCGGGGCGCCGAGATGCCGCCCGCGTACGCGTCCGCGCGCCAGGTCGCGCGCCGCATCGAGCACGTCCGGCGCGCGGCGCCGGAGCGGCCGTGCCACAACGACCTCCTCAACGCGAACTTCATCGACGACGGCCACCGTCTGCACATCGTCGACTGGGAGTACGCGGGCATGGGGGACGTGTTCTTCGACCTCGCGAACTTCAGCGTCAACCACGGGCTCGAGGAAGGCGAGCGCCAAGCGCTGCTCGAGGCCTACTTCGGCGCCGTGCGGCCCGCCGACCGCCGCGTGCTCGAGCTGATGCGCTTCATGTCGGACTTCCGCGAGGCGATGTGGGGCGTTGTGCAGGCCGCCGTGTCGGAGCTCGACTTCGACTTCGCCGCGTACGCGGACGAGCACTTCGCGCGGCTCGAGCGCACGGCCGCGGAGCCGTCGTTCCGGGCCGCGCTGGAAGGCCCATGAAGGCGCGAGGGGCGCCCGCAGGCGCCCCTCGCAACCTGGGTGCGGCTCGGCCTACGCCGGCTCCTCCGTCGGGAGGTCGAAGCCCGCGAGCTGCCGCTCCTCCATCTCCTCGAGCTCCTCGTCGGTGCCTGCCATGCGAACGGGCCCCTTGAACCACCGTTTCGCGGAGAGCGCCCACCAGCCGCCGAAGAAGATCCCGATCCCGGCGAACCACAGGACCGTGTAGTTCGTCAGCTCCCACGAGAAGTCGTCCTCCCACGGAAGCCCCGCCTTGTAGAGCGGGAAGCAGAACAGCACCGTGATCAGCGCCACCCAGCTGAGCGAGATGATGTCGATCCACTTGTAGTGCTTTCCCAGCGTCCACGCCCCCGGCACGAACTTGTCGTGCATGCGGAAGCGGAGGTACACGGGCAGCACGAACGCGATGTAGAGGCCGATCACCGCGATCGCCGTTCCGGCTGCATAGCCGACGAGGTAGTTCCAGATCGCCGGCACCATCAGCAGGCCGGACAGCACGACGATCGCCCAGACGGCGTTCCGCGGGACGCGGTTGCGCGCGACCCTGCGCCAGAGCCGATTGCCGGGCACCGCGCCGTCGCGGGAGAACGCGAACATCATCCGCGACGCAGATGTCACGGACGCCGTCAGGCAGAAGAACTGGGCCACGACGCAGATGAACAGCAGGATCTCCGCCCAGTTCTGGCTCATCGACTCCGTCCAGATCCACGGCACGATCGTGCCGACGTTGTCGAGCGCGCCCTGCGTACTCGGGATCGCGAAGGTCACCGCGAGCAGCAGGATCCAGCCGAAGGCGACCGATACGACGACGGACATGTACATCCCGACGGCCGCCATGCGAGACGCCTGGTGCGTCTCCTCGGCCATGTGCGCCGACGCGTCGAAGCCCGTGATCGTGTACTGGGAGAGGAGCAACCCGAGGCCGAACACGAACCAGAACACCGGGTTGGAGAAGTTGTCGGCTGCGTTGCCGTAGCCCGAGTTGTTCACGGTGCCGGAGAACACGTACGAGAACGACTGGTGGTGGTTCGGCACGATGATCAGCACGAGGACGATGAACGCGACCCCCGCCATGTGCCAGTAGGCGGAGACCGTGTTCAGCATCGCGGTGATGCTGACCTGGAACATGTTGATCAGCGCCGTGGCGATCAGGAAGATCGCGTAGAGGACATAGACCGACGTGTTGTAGGAGAACCCGAACCAGTCGTCCATCCGCGCCGCGTAGCTGAACCAGTAGTCGAACAGGACCTCGGCGAAGGTCGCGAGGCCGTAACCGATCGAGGCGGTCACGGCGATCTGCCCGATCAGGTTGAACCATCCCGTCGCCCAGCCCCAGCCTGGGCTGCCGAGCTTCGACGCCCAGTAGTAGAGGCCGCCTGCGGTCGGGAACGCCGATGCGATCTCGGCCATCGCGAGCGCGATGATCGTCGACATCAGGCCGACGAGCAGCCAGCCCCAGGTGATGGCGACCGGCCCGCCGCGCTCGAAGCCGACGTAGTAGGACGTCAGGCAGCCGGCGAGGATCGAGATGATCGTGAAGCTGATCGCGAAGTTCTGGAACCCGCCCATCGCGCGGAAGAGCTCCTGCGCGTAGCCGAGCCTGTGGAGGGTCTGCTCGTCCTCCGAGGTGTGGTATCCGCCCGTCGTCGACGGTCCCGTGCTCATCCTGCCCTCCCTGGTGGTGGATGCGTGGCGGCGGCTGAGCGTCGTAGTCAGACAGGCGGATGCGCACGAGTCAAGTCATGTCACCGCTGATCGAACGGTGAGATTTCTCCGGACGCGGGCTTCCGAATAGGATCGCGCCGTGCTCAGCCGGGACGACCTGCGGACGCTCGTCGCGTCGGGCGAGATCGACACGGTGATCGTCGCCTTCACGGACATGCAGGGCCGCCTCATGGGCAAGCGGCTGCACGCGGAGTTCTTCGTCGACGAGATGGACGCGGGACACGCGGTCGAGGGCTGCAACTACCTCCTCGCGCTCGAGATGGAGATGGACCCGGTGCCCGGCTACGAGATCGCGAGCTGGGAGCAGGGGTACGGCGACTTCGACGTCGTCCCGGACTTCGCGACGCTGCGCCGCATCCCGTGGCTCGAGGGGACGGCGCTCGTGCTCGGCGACGTCCTGTGGCACGACGGTCGGCCGGTCGAGCCGTCCCCGCGCCAGGTGCTGCGAGCCCAGATCGAGCGCGCCGAGGCGCTCGGGCTGACGCCGATGGTCGGCTCGGAGCTTGAGTTCTACCTCGTCCGGGAGACCTACGCGGACGCCCACGCGAAGGGCTACGAGGGCCTCACGCCGTCCGTGCCGTACATCCTCGACTACCACATCCTCGCGACGACGTACGACGAGCCGCTGCTCCGCTCGATCCGCAACAACATGCACGCGGCGGGAATCCGCGTGGAGACGTCCAAGGGCGAGGCGTGGCCGGGCCAGCAGGAGATCAACTTCCGCTTCGCCGACGCGCTGACGATGGCCGACAACCACGTGATCTACAAGAACGGCGCGAAGGAGATCGCGTTCCTCCACGGCTGCGCGATCACGTTCATGGCGAAGCCGTTCGAGTCGTGGATCGGCAACTCGTGCCACATCCACGCGAGCCTCTGGCGGGACGGCCGCAACGCATTCGCGCGCGGGGACTCGCCGACCACGCTGTTCCGCCGCTTCCTCGCGGGCCAGATCGCGTGCGCGAAGGAGCTCGCGGTCTTCTTCGCGCCGACGATCAACTCGTACAAGCGCTACGCGACGGGCAGCTGGGCGCCGACGACGCTCGCGTGGGGCCACGACAACCGAACGTGCGGCTTCCGCGTCGTCGGCCACGGGCAGGCACTGCGCGTCGAGACGCGGATCCCGGGCGGAGACGTCAACCCGTACCTCGCGTTCGCAGCGATGATCGCCTCCGGGCTGCGCGGGATCGAGCAGGGACTGCGCCTGCCGGCGGCGCTCGAAGGGAACGCGTACGAATCGCGCGTCGACCGCTTCCCGAGCACCATGCGCGAGGCGATCGACGCCCTCGAGCGGGGAACCGTCGCCCGCGCTGCATTCGGCGACCAGGTCGTCGACCACTACCTCAACTACGCGCGCACCGAGCAGGGGATCTTCGATCGGCACGTCACCGACTGGGAACGCAAGCGCTACTTCGAGCGGACCTGAGCCCGTCGCGGCGCCCCGCGCGAAGCGCGCGCTCGACGTCGCGGTGTCGGCGTCGCTCCTCGTCGCGCTGGCGCCCGTCTGGGCGGCCCTGCTCGGCCTGGTCGGGCTGGACATGCTGCGCTGCCCGCGTGACCGTGGGCGGCTCCTCTACCGCGAGCGCCGCATCTCCCGGGGCCGCACGTTCGACCTGCTCAAGCTGCGGACGCTCCGCGAGGGCGTGCTCGTGGAGGCCGAGGGCCACGTCCGGCCCTTCGAGGCTGACGTCGGGAACCTCACCTGGGTGGGACGTCGTGTGCTCAAGCCCCTGTACCTCGACGAGCTGCCGCAGCTCCTGAACGTCCTGCGCGGCGAGATGAGCCTCGTCGGCCCGCGCCCGTGGCCCCCGGAGCTCGTCGAGCGGCAGCTCGCACGCGGTGTCGACTACCGGCTGCGCGTGACGGCCGGGTGGACCGGCCCCGCCCAGGTCTCGAAGGGCCTCGATCTCCAGTTCGAGAACCTCGACCGCGCGTACGTCGAGCTCCTCGAGAGCCGTCGCGCACGCGAGATCGTCCGTCACGACCTCGGCATCCTGCGGCGTACGCTCGGGACCATGCTCCGCGGCGAAGGCCTGGCGTATTGACCTACGAGAAGCGCATCGAGGTCCGCTGGCGCGACGTCGACGCTCTCCGCCACGTGAACAACGCGGTGTACGCGACGTACCTCGAGGAGTGTCGCGACGGCTGGCTCGAGCAGGCGCTCGGCACCGAGAACGCGTTGTGGGACTACGTGCTCGCGCGCGTCGCGATCGACTTCAGGCGTGAGGTCGGCCTCGGCGAGGAGGCGGTGCTGGCGCGCGTGTCGCTCGCCCGGATCGGCACGTCGAGCCTGACCCTCCGGGAGGAGATCCGGCTGCTCGACGGGACGCTCGCCGCGGAGGCGGAGGCCGTGATCGTCGCGCGCGACCCGGAGACGGGGCGCTCGCGCCCGCTCACCGGCGCGGAGCGCGCCGCCCTCGAAGCGACTCTCCCACCCGGGGGCACAGCCGGTAGCGTGCGCTCATGAGCGAGCGGCCGCTGATCGGGATCACCTCCTACGCGCAGCCGGCCCGCTGGGGCGCCTGGGAGCTGCCCGCGGCGCTGGTGCCGCTCTACTACGTCGAGTCGGTCGAGCGGGCGGGTGGGCGTGCGCTCGTCGTGCCGCCGAGCACGGACGGCGTCGACGAGACGCTCGACGTCCTCGACGGCGTCGTGTTCTCGGGCGGCATCGACATCGACCCCACCGCGTACGGCGCCGAGCGCCATCCGAGCACCGACCCCGCGCAGGAGCGCCGCGACGCCGGAGAGCTGGCGCTCCTCGAGCGCGCGCTCGAGCGCGACGTGCCGACGCTCGCGATCTGCCGCGGCTTCCAGCTGTTCAACGTGCTCCGCGGCGGGGACCTCGTCCAGCACCTGCCCGAGTCGGTCGGCCACGAGGGGCACCGGGAGCAGCTCGGTCGCTTCTCCGAGCACCCGGTCGAGGTGAAGGACGGGACGCGACTCGCCTCGATCCTCGGCCCCCGCCACGACGGCGTCCAGTCGAGCCACCACCAGGGCGTGGGCCGGGTCGGAGACGGGCTGGTCGAGACCGCCTGGGCAGACGACGGCACGCTCGAGGGGCTCGAGGACCCCGACAAGCGCTTCGCCGTCGCCGTCCTCTGGCACCCCGAGATGGAGGAGGACAAGCGTCTCTTCGCGGCGCTCGTCGAGGAGGCGTCTCGCTATCGCGGCGAGCGTCGCGCGAGCAGGGTCCGACCTCCGTCGGACACCTTCGTCGCGGCCGGTGCAGGCGACGAGCAGGTGTCGGGCTGAAGCCCGGCACCGGCGTCCCGATGGACACGATCGGCTCGTTCGGCGCTCACCTCCCGGTGCGGATCGCGTTCGGTGACGGCGTGATCGGCGAGCTTCCCGGCGCGCTCGAGGCGCTCGGCTCGACAGGTGCGCTGGTCGTCGTCGAGGAACCGGTTGCCGAGCACCCGGCGGTTGTGGACGCCGTCGCCGCGACCGGGAGCGGCGTCCTGCTCGATCGTGTCGTCAAAGGCCCTGGCGAGCCGACGTTCGCGCTCGCGGACGAGCTGGCGGAGCGCGTGCGAGAGGAACGCCTCGATGCGGTCGTGGGGATCGGCGGCGGATCGGCGCTCGACGTCGCGAAGGCGGCGCGGATCGTCGCAGACCAGGGTGGCGCGGCCGGCGACTACGCGTCGTCCGCGCGGGTCCCGGAGCCTCCGCGGATCGGCCTCATCCTCTGCCCGACGACGGCCGGGACCGGGAGCGAGGTCTCCGGCGCAAGCGTTCTCACGGACGACGATGCCGACCGCAAGATCGGGTTCGGCCACCCGAACATGCGCGCGCAGCACGCGCTCGTCGATCCCGTGCTGACCCACGGTCTGCCCCCGGCGCCGACAGCACACTCCGGCGTCGACGCGCTCGCCCAGGCGATCGGCGCGTGCACGGTGCGGAACTCGTCGCCGCTGTCGGTGGCCTTCGGGCTCGAGGCCTGTCACCACGTGGCGCAAGCGCTGCGAGAGGCAGTCGCGGACGGGACAGACACGCGCGCGCGCCGCCGCATGGCGTGCGCGAGCCTCACGGCCGGGCTCGCCATGAACCTCTCCGACTGCGCCGCCGACCACGCGCTCGCGCAGGCGCTCGGCAGCGTCGCGCACCTGCCGCATGGGCTCACCGTCGGGCTCGTCGTCGCGGAGACGCTCGAGCTGTCCCGCGGCGACTGCGCCGGCCGCCTGGAGCGGGTTGCGGACGCGCTGGGCGAACCGCAGGACGGGACGAGCGACGGCACGCGCGCCGTTCGGGCGGTGCGCCGCATGCTGGCCGACGTCGGCTTGCCGACGCTCGCCGCGACCGGCGTCGACGAAGCCTCGCTGCCTGCGCTCGTCGCCGGCGCGACGGGCGAGCAGTCGTACAACCTCGAGATCGACTGCCACGCGTGGAACGCCGACGAGGTCGAGCAGGCCTTCCGCGTCGCCTTCGCGCTCGAGTCGCGCTGAGCCCTACCGCTCGGTCGAGAGGAAGACGCTCTTCAGCTCGGTGTTGTGGACGAGGCCCTCCATGCCGAGCTCCTTGCCGACGCCCGAGGCCTTGTAGCCGCCGAACGGCGCCTGCGGGAAGACCGAGCTGTTCGAGTTGATGCCGATCGCGCCCGTTCGCAGCGCCCGGGCGACGCGCAGCTGTCGCGCGCCGTCCCGCGTCCAGAGCGAGCCGGAGAGCCCGTAGGGCGTGTCGTTCGCGAGCCTGACCGCCTCCTCCTCGGTCTGGAACTCGATCACCGAGACGACCGGGCCGAAGATCTCCTCGCGCGCGACGACCATCTCGTTCGTGCACCGGTCGAGGATCGTGGGGCGGAGGTAGAAGCCGCGGGCCAGGCCGTCGCCGTCCGGGCGTGCGCCTCCCTCGAGCAGCTCGGCGCCCTCCTCGAGCCCCCGCGCGACGTAGCCCTCGACGGTCTCGCGCTGCCCAGCCGAGACGAGCGGGCCCATCTGCGTCGCCTCGTCCTCGGGGTCGCCGACGACGATCGCCCGGGTCGCGGCGACGTAGTGCTCCAGCAGCTCGTCCTTCGCGGACGCCTCGACGAGCAGCCGCGAGCGCGCGCAGCAGTCCTGTCCGGCGTTCTCGAAGACGGAGAACGGCGCCATGCGGCCCGCCTTTTCGAGGTCGGCGTCGGCAAACACGACGCACGCGCTCTTGCCGCCGAGCTCGAGCGTGACCCGCTTGACCGTGCCCGCGGCCTTGCGGGCGATCTCGATCCCGACCTCGGTCGAGCCCGTGAAGCCGACCTTGCCGACGAGCGGATGCTCGACGAGCGCGTCCCCGACCGCCCCGCCGGGCCCCGGCAGCACGTTCAGCACGCCGGGGGGCAGCCCGGCCTCGAGCCCCAGCTCGGCGTAGCGGAGGACGGAGAGAGGGGAGAGGCTCGCGGGCTTCAGCACGACGGTGTTCCCCGCCGCGATCGCGGGCGCGGTCTTCCAGTTGCCGATGTTGAGGGGAAAGTTCCACGGCGTGATCAGCGCGGCGACGCCGATCGGCTCGCGGAACGTGAGCACGATGCCGTCCCGGTCGACCGGGATCGTCGACCCGAAGAACTTGTCGACGGCGCCCGCGTAGTACCGCATCACCGCCGCCGCGTTGTGCGCGCACCAGCGCGCGTCGCCGATCGCCATCCCCATGTCCCGCGTCTCGATCAGCGCGAGCTCGTCCGCGCGCTCCTCGATCAGGTCGGCCCAGCGGTGCAGCACCTGCGCACGCTGGATCGGCGTGCGGGCACTCCAGTCCCCGAACGCTCGCGCTGCGGCGCGCGCAGCCCGGTCGGCGTCCTCGGCGCCCGCCTCGGCGACCGTGCGGAAGACCTCGCCGGTCGCCGGGTTGACGGTCTCGAACGTCGCGCCGTCAGCGGCGGGCACGCGCTCGCCGTCGATCAGCAAATTCTCGACCGCAGTCACGCGTCAGATTCAACCAG
>DATBET010000089.1:0-2203 GCA_036558885.1 Gaiella sp. | reverse complement strand
CCGTCGATCGCGAACACCTCGAGCGCCGCCCACGCCTGCACCGGCGGGTTCACGTCGTCGAACGACCACTCGTACGCGGCGAGCGCGCCGCTCGGGTGCTGGAACCACTCGCGGCACAGCAGGATGAGCTGGTACTTCGCGAAGCCGGGGTCGACGCGGGCGAGCGCGACGCAGTGGAAGGCGAGATCCCACGCGGCGAACCACGGGTACTCCCACTTGTCCGGCATGGACATGATGTCGAAGGCGTCGAACGTCCTCCAGCGCGTGTTGCGGCCGTACCGGCGCGAGTCCGGAGGCGGCGGCTGGGTCGGGTCGCCGTCGAGCCACCGCGCCACGTCGTACGCGTAGAGCTGCTTGCTCCAGAGCATCCCCGCGAGCGCCTGCCGGAGCACGCGCGCCTCGTCCTCGGACGCCGCGGCCGGAGTCAGGTCGCCGTAGAACTCGTCCGCCTCGGCCAGGCGTTGCGCCGACACCGCGTCGAAGTCGCGCCACGGGTCGCCGCTCTGCGGCGATCGCAGCCGAACGCGCACGGTCTGCGTCTCGCCCGGCTCCACGCGGAGCTCGTACGCGAACGCGACCTTCGTCCCCTCGTCCGCGGCGACCGTGGCTGCGCCGGACACGACGTGGTCGTTGATCCCGTCCTTCGGGGTTGCACTCGCAGACGCGCCGCCCCAGAGCCGCCCGCCGTTCGTCTCGTTGTCGCAGAACAGGACGTCCGGACTGGCGTCGGCCACGAGCTCGAGCTCGCCGAGGAACGGATGCGACGTGACCACGCGCGCCGCGCCGTCGAGCCGCAGGGACGGCTTCGTCTCGCCCTCGAGCCCCCACGACCACGTGTTGCGGTACCACGCGGTCGGGAGCACGTGGATCGTGTCGGCCTCCGGGCCCGCGTTCGTGACGCGGACGGTCATGAGCAGGTCGTGCGCCTCGGCCTTCGCGTAGTCGACCTCGACGACCCAGTAGCGGTCGTCGTCGAAAGCGCCCGTGTCGAGCAGCTCGTACTCGGTGTCGCCCTTGCCGCGCCGCCGGTTCTCGGCCACGAGGTCGCCGTACGGGAACGCGCGCTGCGGGTAGTGGTAGCGCCACCGGTTCCACGCGTGGCTCGGGAGCGCGTCGAGGTACCACCAGTACTCCTTGGCGTCCTCGCCGTGGTTGCCCTCGTTGCCGGTGAGGCCGAAGATCCGCTCCTTGAGGATCGGGTCGCGGCCGTTCCAGAGCGCGAGCGCCAGGCAGAGGCGCTGCTCGACGTCGGAGAAGCCGGCCAGCCCGTCCTCGCCCCAGCGGTAGGCGCGCGAGCGAGCATGGTCGTGCGGCACGTACTCCCAGGCGGTTCCGCCGGGGCTGTAGTCCTCGCGGACGGTGCCCCACTGGCGCTCGCTGAGGTACGGCCCCCAGTGGTACCAGTCGCCCGCCTGCCGCAGGCCGTTCTCGAGCTGGCCGAAGGTGCTGACGCGGTCGCGTTCGGCGCTCATGTCAGCTGTTCCCGCGCAGGAAACGCGCCGGGTTGCCGACCCAGATCTCGCCCGCCGGGATGTCCTTGACCACGTTCGACCCTGCGCCGATCCGCGCCCCCTCGCCGATGGTGATGAACGGCCGCACGGAGACATTGACGCCGAAGCGGACGCGGTCGCCGACCTGGCAATGACCGCCGATCACGGTGCCCGGCGGCAACTCGCAGTCCTTTCCCAGCACGGCGTCGTGACCGACGTGCGTGTGCGCCATCAGCCAGGTGCCCTCGCCGATCACGGTGTTCCCCTTGAATCCGCCGTCGACGGTGACGAACGGCCCGATCCGGGCTCCTTCCTCGACTATCACGTCGAAGTACTCGGGGTCCGTCTCGTCGGCGGCCGTCTCCCACCAGTCGCGGTGCTCGGGCGGGTTCCCGATCTCGGCCGTCGGATGGACGCGAGCGCTCGGATGGATCTGGAACCGCTTCTCTGTCGGGTTGTACTCCATTGCTCCCTCCGTCTCGACTCGATCGCGTCCTGCGCTCACGTCACACGCACGCGTTCTGCTCGTTCGACCACTCGAGCTGCACGGTGTAGTCGCCGAGCTGCTTCGTCTGCCAGGCGCAGATGTCGCCGATCTCGCCGTTGACCTGGTCGTACCAGCCCTCGCCCGGGATCGGATCCGTGATCGCCTCGCACAGCTCGTGCGAGCTCGTCGAGGTGAGAGCGTCGAGCACCGCCAGCCCGCCCGCGCA
>DATBET010000088.1:0-12552 GCA_036558885.1 Gaiella sp. | reverse complement strand
ACTTCGCCGTCGTGTAGATCCCCGCACCCGGGCCCGCGACGAAGGCGCCCATCGACGCCGTGTTGACGACGTGCCCGCCCTCGCCGTGCGCCTTGATCCGGGGGACGAACGTGACGACGCCGTTGACGACGCCGCCGAGATTGACGCCGAGCACCCAGTCCCAGTCCTGGTAGGTCGCCTCCGAGATGTCGTTGAAGAGGTTGATCCCCGCGTTGTTGCAGAGGACGTGCACGTTCCCGAGCGCGCGCTCGACCTCGTCGGCGGCTCGCGCGAACGCCGCCCGGTCGGTCACGTCCAGCCGGATCGTGTGCACCTCGCCGCCGAGCGCCTGGGTCGCCTCCTCCAGGTGGTCGGCCCGGACGTCGGCGATCGCGACCTTCATCCCTGCGCGGACGAACGCCTGCGCCATCCCGAGCCCCACTCCGCTCCCGCCGCCGGTGACGAACGCCACCCGGCCTTCGACGTCCCGCATGGGGTTCGACCTTATAGGCTCGCCCGATGGCGCCGAGGACGGCGACGACGGTGGTGCGGGCGGACGTCGTCGGCAGCCTGCTGCGACCCGGGTACCTCCTGGAGGCGCGGCAGGCCGCTCAGGCCGGGACGCTCGCCGCCGACGAGTTGCGCCCGGTGGAGGATCGGGCCGTGCTCGAGGCGATCGCCCTCCAGGAGGCGGCGGGGATCGAGGCGATCACGGACGGCGAGTACCGCCGGCACGGGTGGATCGCGCTGATCCCGATCATCGACGACCCGCTGTTCCAGGCGCCCGTGTCGGGCTTCGAGTTCCTCGACGCGGACTCCGGCTGGCGCGACCTCTGGAAAACGGGCGCGGGCGACCCCGCCGACACCTCGGGACTGCCGCCCGAGGAGCCGTTCGTGACGCGGCGGCTCGAGGTCGACCGCGACATCGTCACCGACGAGTTCGCGTTCTTACAGGCGAACGCGCACGCCCGACCGAAGTACACGATCCCCGCGCCGAGCTGGCACCGGATCTACTGGCATCCCGAGCACTCCCGCGCCGCATATCCGACCTCGGACGACTTCATCGCCGATGTGACGCGCATCCTCCGCGAGCACGTCGTCGACCGGCTGGTCGAGCTCGGCTGCGACTACGTCCAGATCGACGCGCCCAACTACGCGCAGTGGCACATCGACCCGGCGAATCGTGCCGCGTTCGAGGCGCACGGCCACGACATGGCGCACGAGCTCGCGGCCGATGCCGAGTTCGACAGCATGGTCTTCGAGGGCCTCACCAGCGTGACGCGTGCGATGCACATGTGCCGGGGGAACGCGCCGGGCGGGATGTGGGCCGCGAGCGGGGGGTACGAGGCGATCTCGAAGGAGGTCTTCCCGCGACTCCGGAACCTCGACCGGCTCCTGCTCGAGTACGACTCGGACCGCGCCGGCACGTTCGCGCCGCTCGCAGACGTGCTCCCGAGCCACCAGGTGGTGCTCGGGCTCGTGACGACGAAGGACGGCGCCCTCGAGCAGCCGGACGACCTCGTCGCGCGCATCGAGGAGGCGACCCGGTATGTGCCGCTCGAGCGGCTGGCGGTCAGCCCGCAGTGCGGGTTCGCGTCGGGTGTGATCGGCGCGATGGACGCGGCTCAGCAGGAGGCGAAGCTGCGGCTCGTGGGGGACGTCGCCCGGCGGGTCTGGGGGTAGCGGGAGACCAGGACCGGCTCAGGCGGCCGGCACGAGCTCGGCGCGCGTCGACCCGACGTCGAGGCCGCGGAGGGCGGCGTAGGCGTACGGGTGCTGGAAGACGTCCAGCGGGCGGTCGCCGTCTCCGAGCACGAGCTCGAAGGTCTCGCCGGCCCTCGCGTCGGCGACCCGGACACTGACGACGTCGTTGCTCGGGTACCAGAGCAACGCCACCTCGACTCCGTCGTTCGCGCGATACGCGAGCTCTCTCGTGGCGCTCGATGCCGTCATGACCCCGTCCTCCCGGTCGTTTGGCGTGTGCAGCTTCATGCGCGGAGGCTCGCAGCGCGCATGGCCCGCCGTAGGGCGGTGTTCCGACCTCGAGTGGGGCGGTCAGCAGGGGTCTGGTGGTTCGGGAAGTCGAACTATGGGAACGACTGAGCGATGCCGGCGACGAAGCCTTCGCTTCCGCCGCGATACGCGACGCCCGAGCTGATCGCGTACGGCGGGATGGCAGAGGTGTACCGGGCGACCGACGAGAGCCTCGGGCGCACGGTCGCGGTGAAGGTGCTCTCCGAGCGCTACGCGTCGGACGACGAGCTCCACGCGCGCTTCCTCCGCGAGGCGCGCACGGCCGCGAGCCTCTCGGGCGAGCCGAACGTGATCGTCATCCACGACGTCGGGGAGACGCGGCGGAAGCTGCCGTTCATCGTGATGGAGCTCGTTCCCGGCGGGACGGTCGCCGACCGGCTGCGCCACGGCCGTGTTCCCGTCGACCAGGCGCTGCGGTGGCTCGAGCAAGCGGCCTCTGCGCTCGACCGCGCACACGACCGCGGGATCGTCCACCGCGACGTGAAGCCCGGGAACCTGCTCGTGGCGGAAGACGGCACGATCCGCGTCTCGGACTTCGGGATCGCGCGCGCGGCGGGGAACGACACGCTGACGATCGCCGGGACGGTGCTCGGCTCGTCCGGCTACATGGCCCCCGAGCAGGCGCGCGGCGAGGCGACGACCTCGGCCAGCGACCGCTACGCGCTCGCCTGCGTCGGGTACGAGCTGCTCTGCGGGCGGCGGCCATTCGTTCGCGCGAACCCGACCGCCGAGGCGCACGCCCACGCGACCGAGGAGCCGCCCTCGCCGCGCGCGTTCGACGCGTCGCTGCCTGCGGCCCTCGACGACGTGTTCGCGCGCGCGCTCGCGAAGGAGCCGGCGGCGCGGTACCCGAGCTGCGCGGCATTCGTCGACGAGCTCCGGACCGCGTTCGAGCCCGCGACCAGGGCCACCAGTCCGGTCACCGCGACGACGGTCGTCGCCGCTGCGTCCCTGGCACCGGCACCGGCCAGCGCCCCGGTCACGCGACACGTCACGCCGCGCCGGCGGACGGGGACGTTGTTCCTCGTCGGCGGCCTCCTCGCGGCGGGCGCGCTCCTCGCGTGGGCGCTCTCCTCGCTGGGCGGCGACTCGGGAACCGCCACCGTCGTCGTCACCCGGACGGCGCAGGGACGGACGCTCGAGGAGACAGTCACCCGATCGAACACGGTGACGCAGACGGTCGAGTCGCAGAGCGGGGAGGAGAACGACCAGGGCGCGTCGCCCCCGCCCGCCCGGGCGACGGACGGCAGCGCGCTCAACGACCAGGGCTTCCGGCTGCTCCAACAGGGCGATCCGCAACGCGCGCTGCCGCTGCTCGAGTCTGCGGTCGCCGCGCTCGCGGGCTCCGGCTCGACGACCGAGGCGTACGCGTCGTACAACCTCGCGTGGGCGCGGTTCGCGACCGGCAGCTGCGACGGCATCGCCGAGCTGCTCGACCGCTCGCAGGAGATCCAGGGCAAGCGGAAGGAGATCGACCGGCTCAGCAGGCAGGTCGACAAGCGCTGCGAGTAGCGCCTCCGTACGGTTCGCCGCACGGAACGCTCGTGACAGCCGCATCGTGGCGAAGCTCGGACGCGACGAGAGTCCTGGGCCATGGCATCGAGCTCGCCCGGATCGGCGCACGCCCGCGTGTCCTCGGCCCCGCGGGGCGGCGTCTTCGCGTCGCCGTCCCTCGTCCTCTTCCTCGCCTTCTTCGCGAGCCAGGCGGGCGTGCTCGTCCTGTCGCCGATCCTGAGCGACGTGGCCGACGACTTCGGCGTGTCGGTCGCCGAGGCGGGCCAGCTGCGGATCCTCGCGGCGCCGCTGGCCGTCGTCGCAGCGCTCGCCGCAGGGCGGCTGCTCGTCCGGTTCTCGCCGCGGGCGCTGCTCGGCGCCGCGTCCGCGCTCCTCGCGCTCGGGTCCGTGGCGAGCGCGGCGGCGCCCACGTTCACGCTGCTCGCGCTCGCGCAGGTGCCGATCTGGATCGGAGTCGCGACGCTGCTCGCCGCCGGGGTCGCGGCGACCTCGTCGTGGAGCGAGCCCGAGCTCCGGACGCGGGTCGTCGCCCACGCCTTCGCCGGACCGCCGGCGGCGTGGATCGTCGGGATGCCCGTGATCGGCCTCGTCGCGGAGGTGCACTGGCGCCTCGCGTTCCTCGCGTTTCCGCTGCCGGCGGCCGTCGTCGCGGGGTTGGCGCTCGTGGCCCGGCCGGGAGATCACCCGATCAGCGCCGCGGCGACGTCGCTTCGCGGGCTTCTGAGGCGGCCCGACGCACGACGCTGGGCGCTCGGGGAGCTCTTCGCCACCTCGGCGTGGGCCGGAACGCTCGTCTTCAGCGGGGCGCTCCTCACCGAGCGCTACGGGATGTCGACCGCGGCGGCCGGTGTCGCGCTCGCGGCCATCGCCGTCGCGTACCTCGTCGGCAACCAGCGTGCGGGCGGGCTCGCGGTTCACGACGCACGGCGGACGATGCTGGCCTGCAGCCTGGGAGCGGCCGCGCTCGTCGGCCTGACCTGGTCGTTCACGCCGACCGTCGCGGTCACGCTCGTCGTGTTCGCGGCCAGCGGCGCCGTCGTCGCGACACGAACGGTGACGGGCACGGTGTACGGGTTCGCCGCCGCCGGGGACCTCGGGCGCGAGGTCGGCACCGTCCGCGCGGTCACGACGCAGCTGGGGTACCTCCTCGGCGCCCTCGTCGGCGGCGCGGCGCTCGCCATCGGCGGCTTCGGGCTTCTGGGCGTCGCGTTCGGCGGGCTGTTCATCGCGTCGACGGTGCCCTACGTCGTCGAGCACCTCGCATCGCGCCGCGCAGCGCGCGGGACTGTGCCCGCGGGAGGGTTCATGCAGACGCGGTCCCTGCGGCTCGCGCACGGTCGGGAGATCGTCGTCCGGCCCCTCCGGAACGGAGACGTCGAGACCGTGGCGACCGTGTTCGACCGCCTGAGCGAGCGCTCTCGCCGGCTGCGCTTCAACGGCCCCAAGCCGTCGCTCTCCTCGGCGGAGCTCGAGCTGCTCGCGGTCGTCGACGCGACCCGTCACGTCCTCGTCGCGTGCCTCGTCGGCGACGAGCGCCCTGTCGCGCTCGCACGCGTCGTTCGCGACGGGTCGAGCGCGGAGATCGCTTTCGAGGTGGCCGACGAGCACCAGCGCCTCGGCATCGGCACCGCACTCACCGCGGAGCTCCTCGCCGACGCGCGGGCGGCGGGGATCACGGAGATCACCTCGCTCGTGTCGAGCGACAACCCCGCGGCGGTCAGGCTTCTGCGGCGGTTGCTCGGCCGTCTCGACGTCACCTTCGAGGGCACCGAGTTCTCGGTCCGCGCGGCGCTCGCATGAGGCGCTCGCCCGCCAGCACGGAGCGGACGCCGCTGCGTACGCTTGCGCGATGGAGCGGGCGGTCCGGGTCGCGTGCGTGCAGGCCGAGCCTGTGATCCTCGACCTCGAGGGGACGCTCGACAAGCTCGAGCGGCTCGCGGGCGAGGCGGCGCGGGACGGGGCGGAGCTCGTCGTCTTTCCCGAGACGTTCGTCCCGGTGTATCCGTCGTCGCGCTGGGCGAAGGCATTCGCCGGGTGGCAGAGCGACGCCGCGCGGGAGACGTTCGCGCGGATTGCCCAGAGCTCGGTCGCAGTCGGCTCGCCGTCGGAGCGGCGCCTGGCGGCGGCGGCGCAGGAGCTCGGCATCTGGCTCGTCACCGGGGTCAACGAGGTCGAGCCCGGGCGGCCGGGGACGATCTACAACTCGCTCCTCTACCACTCCCCCGCGGGCGAGCTCGCGCTCCACCACCGCAAGCTGATGCCCACGAACCACGAGCGGCTCGTGTGGGGGCTCGGCGACGGCCGCGGGCTCGAGTGCGTCGACACGGGCTTCGCGCGCGTCGGCGGGCTGATCTGCTGGGAGAACTACATGCCGCTCGCCCGCGCGGCGGTGTACGAGTCCGGTGTGGAGATCTACGTCGCCTCCACCGCGGACGACGCCGACGCGTGGCAGGCGACGCTCGTCCACATCGCGCGCGAGAGCCGGGCGTACGTCGTCGCGCCGTGCGTCATCCAGCGGGCCTCCTCGTACCCGGAGGACTTCCCGCTCCGCGACGAGCTCGCCGGCGAGGACGTGCTCGGCCGCGGCGGGAGCGCGATCCTCGGGCCGGACGGCTCGTACCTCGCCGGCCCCGTGTACGGCGAGGAGACGATCCTCCACGCCGAGCTCGACCTGACCGCGCTCCTCGGCGCGCGGCAGCGGTTCGACCCGGTGGGGCACTACAGCCGGCCCGACGTGCTCCGGCTCGAGGTCCGCCCGCCCGCGCCGGGGCACGTGTCGGGCTGAAGCCCTGCGGGTAGGCAACGACGATGGCCAGGCGTGTCCTCCTGCTGCTCGCCGCGCTCGTGCTCGTCGTGGGCGGCGCGGTCGGCGGCTGGTTCGCCCAGCGGGAGACGCGCGACGCCGAGACGGTGGTCGAGACGACGACGACCACGCTGACGACGACCGCCGAGCAGCCCGCGCCGGGCCTGCCCGCCGCCGTCGACGACACCCGCGCCGAGCTCCTCGCCGCCGCCGAGAGCGGCGACTACGAGGCGATCCGCCCGTTCATCCGCTCGACCGCGTTCGCGTACACGTTCGGCGACCCGTTCGCGGGCGGGCCGATCGCGTACTGGCGGAACCTCGAGAAGACGACGACCGAGAAGCCGCTCGAGGCCCTCGCGGAGGTCCTGCGGATGCCGTACACGCTGTCGCGCGGGATCTACTACTGGCCGTTCGCGTACGACGTCGCGTCGGTCGACGACCTGACCACGCACGAGCGCGAGCTGCTCGCCCCGCTCGGGCCGCTGGAATCCGTCTTCGTCGAGGGGACGGGCTACGTCGGCTGGCGCGCGGGCATCGACCCGGCCGGCACCTGGGTGCTGTTCGTCTCGGGCGACTGAGCCGACCGGAAGGCGTGAAGGAGCGCCGCGCCGCTTCCATTGCCTCCCGGCCGTCCGGTGCCGCACCGTCGACCCTCTCGCCTGGGAGCAAGCCCTAGTCGGGCTTCGCGCCCATCGCCCAGGTCGCGACCACGAGACCGGCGAGCAGGATCACGGAGAGCACGCCGCTCGTTCGGCTGAGCCAGCCCTTCGGCTTGCGCACCGCGATGCCGGCGAGGATCAAGGAGACCAGGAACACGAGCGCGCCGAGGTCCGAGACGAGGTAACCGATCCCCACCCAGCTCGGATCGTCGGCGCCGTCGCGGAACTCCTTCGAGTGGATCCACTCCGCGCCCACGCGGAAGACGATGTAGGCGGGCAGGCCGACGATCAGGAGCGTGCGGAACGCGACGCGCCGCAGGAGGTCGGGCTCGGCCACCCTGGCGGCGGTCAGCTGCGTCACGGCGGCCACGGTCACCGCACCGAAGAACACGGCTGCGCCCGCGATGTGGAGGAGCAGCGGGAAGTTCCAGCTGTCCGGCCGCATCGAGGCGAGGACCGCGGTCATGCGCCCGGCTTCCAGATCATGTCGACCACGATCGCGAGGATCAGCACGGTCGTGAGACAGTGGAGCCAGAACGCGCGGGAGGCGCCCATCGCGGCGGCGAGCTCGGGGCTGCGCGGGGAGCCGGAAGCGGCGAGCTGCGCGGCCATCTCCGCGGTGCCGCGGTAGCCGTCACCGGTCTGCTTGCCGACCGCGCCCACGATCGCCCAGAGGACGAGCGCCGCGATCACCCAGCCGTCCCACAGCTTGTACGCGTCGAGCGAGATCGCGAGCCAGACGCCGAACACGATCGTCCCCAGCGAGCCGACCGTCACGAGCACGTTCCCGACGATCCCGAGCCGCATGAACGACGTCACCGCCGCGGGATTCTCCGTCCGCCAGAGCGCGACGATCATCACCCAGAAGACCGTGACCGAGGCGATCAGTGCGACGGCCGAGAGCAGATGGAGCGCGAGGATCCAGTCGTTCAGATCCATGTGCAGAACCTACTGCACGCGGCCGACGCATCGTCGCAGCGGCATCATGCGGGCATGCGGATCGAGCTCCTGGAAGGGGACGTGACCGCGCAGGAGGTCGACGCGGTCGTCAACGCCGCGAACTCGTCGCTCCTGGGCGGGGGCGGGGTGGACGGCGCAATCCACCGCAAGGGCGGGCCGGCGATCATCGAGGAGTGCCGGAGGCTCCGCGCGACGCGCTACCCGGACGGGCTGCCCGCGGGCGAGGCGGTGGCGACGACCGCAGGCGACCTCCCGGCGAGCTGGGTGATCCACACGGTCGGGCCCGTGTACGACCACGCCCGGGACCTGAGCGGGACGCTGCGGGGCTGCTACACGAGCTCGCTCGCGGTCGCGGACGGGCTCGGCGCGAGGGTGCTCGCGTTCCCGCTGATCTCGGCCGGCGCCTTCGGCTGGCCGCTCGAGGACGCCGTCCACCAGGCGCTGACCGCGCTCCGCAGCGCGGAGACGTCTGTCGAGGAGGCGCGGCTCGTGCTCTTCGGCGAGGCGACCTTCGCCGCGGCGCAGCGGGTGGGGGGCACCTCCTAGCCCTGTCGACTTCGGACATCTGGCGCCTCCCCCGATGGGTAGGCATCATCGATGCGTGGACGATCCCGAGGCGGCGCAGTTGATGCTCGAGGCGCTCTTCGACATCAAGGCGGCGGTCTACGAGATCCACGACGTCCTCATCGAGCCACCGGAGGATCCGGATGAAGAAGAAGAAGATGACACCTGAGGAGTGGCGTGCGGAGCTCGAGCGTCGCCGCGACCTCGACCGCCGGTTGCTCGAGATGATCGAGCGCTACAAGGAGATCAACGCCCGGAGGCGCGCGGCCGGCGCGTAGCTCAGGAGCAGGTATCCGATAGGTGGGCGCCTACGCTGGCTCGAAACGGACGAGGCGCTGCATCACGTCGGCGTCGGTCAGGCGGACGCGGATCCGGCCGCCGAGCGGGAGATCGTCGCCGGTACAGCGCGCCGTCACCGCCGGGTTGCGGACGACGACGGTCGCCCCGCCGCGGCGACGGAGCTCGATCACGATCGCCTCGAACGTCTCGCCGATCCGCCCCGCGAGGAGCGCGGCCTCGACGATCGACACGATGCCTGCCTCGTACTGGCCGGCCCGCCCCGCGGACTCGGCCATCGTCTCGGGCAGCGTCGGCAGCTCGGCGCAGGCCCATTCCGGGATCTCCGTGCCTGCGGAGAGCGCGACGCAAACCTCGCCGACGTAGCGGTCGACGAGCCGACGGAGCGGTGCGGTCGTGTGGGCGTATGTCGAGGCAAGCGCCGAATGCACCGGGTGGTCGGGCAGCGTGCCGTCGAACGCCCTGTAGCCCGAGCCCCGAAGCAGGCCGGCGGCCTCGACGAGGAGCGCCGCCTGCCTCGCGACGAACGGGCTGAGGCCGCGGACGAACGCCTGGTAGGAGACGCGCTTTGGCCACACGACCCGGAGAGCCTCGGCCGTCAGCCGCAGGCGCCGCACCCGGTCGCGACCGGGTGGCGGGACGGTTCGCAGGAGCCCGACCTTCGCGTTCACCATGAGCTCCGCCGCCGCCATCCCGGTCATCAGCGAGAGCTGGGCGTTCCATCCCTCGATCGGCAGCGGCGCGCGGAACCGGAGGCCGTAACGCTGCTCGTCCTCGGTGACGAGCTGCTCGGGCAGCGCGAGGCTCACGCCGCCACGCCGATCCTCGCGCTGCTGGCGGAGGAGCCCGATCTCGCGCAGGAGGCGCAGGTCCTCGTCCGCCGTGCCGCCGTCGAGCGCCTGCTGGGCCGTGACGTAGTCGAGCTTCGCGCGGCTGCGTACGAGCGCGCGGTGGAGGCGCACGGCGGTTCCCTCGCCGGTCTCGTCGACGTCCATCGTCCAGACGAGCGCCGGCCGGACCTCGCCGGGAAGAAGGCTCGCGGCGCCCTCCGAGAGGACGGCGGGGTAGAGGCGGGTCTTCTCGTCCGGCGCGTAGAGGGTCGTGCCCCGCTCGTGCGCCTCGACGTCCATCGGCCCGCCGGGCTCGACGAAGGCGGCGACGTCCGCGATCGCGTACTGCACGAGGTACCCGTCGCCGCGGCGCTCGATGTGGAACGCCTGGTCGAGGTCCAGCGACTCGGCGGGGTCGAGCGTCACGAAGGGCGTCGCGGTCTCGTCCGCGTCGGGCAGCCGCGGCGCGCGCGCAGCCTGCTCGGCCTCGGCGAGCACCTCCTCCGGGAACTCGGCCGGGACCTTCAGCTGGCGCCGCAGCTCGGCGAAGGCGGCCTTGACCTCGGGGCTGTCCGTCGTCAGGCGGTACGAGCGGGTCGGCACCCCGCGCAGCGTACGCGGGCGCCGTCGTGCCACGATGCGGTCTCCCGAGGAGAGGAGTGGCCATGGAACGCGAGTTCGACGTGGTCGTGATCGGCGCGGGTGCGCCGGGCGAGGTGATCGCCGGGAGGCTCGGCGAGGCGGGGGTCTCCGTCGCGATCGTCGAGGAGCGCCTCGTCGGCGGTGAGTGCTCGTTCTTCGCGTGCATGCCCTCGAAGTCGCTGCTGCGGCCCGTCGAGATCCGCGCGGAGGCGGCGCGTGTGAAGGGCGTCCGTGTCGACCAGGAGCTCGACGTCCCCGCGGTGCTCGCGCGGCGCGACGAGGTCGTCCACGACCTCGACGACTCCTCGCAGGTTCCCTGGCTGACCGACCGCGGCGTCGAGCTCGTCCGCGGCCACGGGCGGCTCGACGGAGAGCAGCGGGTCACGGTCGGCGACGAGACCCTTGTCGCACGGAAAGCCGTCGTCCTCGCGACGGGCAGCTCGGCGACGATGCCGCCGCTGCCCGGGCTCGCGGAGGCGAAGCCCTGGACGAACATCGAGGCGACGACCGCGAAGCACGCGCCCGGACGCCTGGCGATCCTCGGCGGCGGCGTCGTCGGCGTCGAGATGGCGCAGGCGTGGGCGGCGCTCGGCTCCCGGGTGACGCTCGTCCATCGCGGCGAGCGCCTGATCGAGCGCGAGGAGCCGTTCGCAAGCGAGCAGGTCGCGACGGCGCTGCGCGAGTACGGCGTCGACGTGCGCCTCGGGACGAGCGTCGCGTCGGTCTCGCGGAACGGTGTTCCCCGACTCGAGCTGGAGGGCGGCGACTCCCTCGAGGCAGACGAGCTCCTGGTCGCGATCGGCCGTACGCCGAGGTCGACAGACGTCGGCCTCGAGACGGTCGGGGTCGAACCGGGGAAGCACGTGCAGGTCGACGAGTCGCTCCGCGTGCCGAGGCACGACTGGCTCTATGCGATCGGCGACGTGAACGGACGCGCGCTCCTCACACACATGGGGAAGTACCAGGCGCGGCTCGCGGCCGACGCAATCCTGGGGAAGGAGGTGCGGCTCCGCTCGGACGGCGGCGCGTCGCCGCGGGTGATCTTCACCGACCCGCAGGTCGGGGCGGTCGGCCTGACGCTCGGGGCGGCGGAGGAGGCGAAGCTGCGCGTGCGCTCGGTCGACGTCGACACGGGTGGGAACGCGGGCGGGTCGTTCGTGGGCAAGAACGCACCCGGGACGGCGAGGCTCGTGGTCGACGAGGACCGGCGCGTCGTCGTCGGCGCGACGATCACGGGCGCCGAGATCGCAGAGGCGCTTCACGCGGCGACGATCGCGGTCGTCGGCGAGGTGCCGCTCGACGACCTGTGGCATGCGGTGCCCGCCTTCCCGACCCGTTCGGAGCTCTGGCTCCGGCTCCTCGAGTCGTACGGCCTCTGAGCGATCCCTCGATCGAGGGATGGCCGCCCGGCCCGGCCTGGGGCACAACGAGAGGCACGCACCTCAGGGATCGGGGGAATCGATGGGGGAAGGGGGGAAGCGATGGCTTCCGCTTCGCTCGAGCAGCGCGGGAGCAGTGAGCTCGACCGCGTCCAGCGCTGGCGCGTGGAGGAGCTTCTCCGCGCCGGATACGCGTTGTCCGATGCGCTCGAGATCGCGGTCCACACCGAGGTCGACCTGCACTGGGCGGCGAGCCTCGTGGAGCGCGGCTGCCCGAGCTCGACGGCCGTGCGGATAGCGATCTGACTCGCCGCACGAGCATGATGGTCGGGTGACGTACTCGATCATCGGGCGCGATCGGGAGACGGGTGCGATGGGGATCGCGGTCCAGTCGCGCTGGTTCCACGCGGGTCAGGACCTCGCCTCGATCGAGCCGGGCGTCGGAGCCGTCTGCACGCAGGCGATCACCGACCCTGCCTACGGGCCCAAGGGCCTCGCGCTGCTGCGCGAGGGCCGCAGCCCCGGCGAGGCGCTCGAGGAGCTCATCGCCGCCGATCCGGCGCGGGAGATCCGCCAGGTCGCGTTCATGGACGCGCAGGGCCAGGTCGCGCAGCACACCGGCACAGCCTGCGTCGAAGCGGCGGGCCAGGCTGCGGGACCGGACTGCTGCGCCCAGGGGAACATGCTCGCGAGCGACCGCGCGTGGGGCGCGATGGTCGAGGCATTCTCGGACGCCGCGGGCGAGCTGGCCGACCGGCTGCTGGCCGCGCTCGACGCCGCCGAGCGCGAAGGAGGCGACGCGCGCGGGCGGCAGGCCGCGCGGATCCTCGTCCGCCCCGCGCAGGCCACCGGGCTCGCCTGGGAGGACCGGATCCTCGACCTCCAGGTGA
>DATBET010000087.1:0-1961 GCA_036558885.1 Gaiella sp. | reverse complement strand
ACGATCCGTGCCTCTCGCCAGTGCGCCTCGCCGCGAACCACGACCTCGTACTCGAGCACCTGCATGCTGCCGCTCTCGAGCGCGCGCTCGATGCCCGCGATGATGGTGCGGGCGAGCTCGTCCGGGAGTACCTCGCGGACGTTTCGGCCGATGAACTGCTCCGGCGGGAAGAGCTGGGCGGAGTAGGCGTCCGGCCGGGCGTCGAGGTACGTGCCGTCGCGTCCGTACCGGAGGATCGTGTCGGGGATCGCGCCGAGCAGCGCGCGGTTGCGGGCCTCCACCTGCTGCACCGTCGCGAGCGCGCTCTCGTTCGCGTTCACGAAGCCGGCGGCCGCGTTGACGCCGTCCGCGAGCGCCGGTCGCACCTGGCTCGAGCGGTCGTGGCCCGAAACGAGCACGACCACGAGGTCCGCGTGCCGGGCGAGCAACTGCGAGGCGACCTCGAAGCCGTCCAGGTCCGGCAGCCGGGCATCGAGGAGCACGACCTGTGGGTCGACCTCGGAAACGAGGGCGATCGCCCCTGGCCCGTCCTCAGCCTCACCGACGACCTCGAACCCCCGCGCCGCGAGCAGCGCGACGACGCTGCGCCGGAAGCTCGGGCGGCCGTCGGCGACCATGATTCTGGTAGCCGTCAAGAAGACCCCTCCCTACAGGTTACAACTCATATCACGCAACGCCCGGTCGCGGGCGCGCGGCGTTCGGTTCACCGCACCCGCGAACGCCTGGCCTCCGTACTGCGAGGGCCGCCCGGGACAGCCACTCTCAGGAAGAACGGAGGGCGATGAGTTTGGAGGAGGGGTGGAGATGCCGGTCGGCTATCTGATTCAGACGGGACTCATGGCGACACTCTCGTTGTCGGCCGCCGCGCGGCGCCGGCCGCGCCGGTCGAGCCCGTTCCGCCTGAGCTACCTGTTCGGCTTCGTGCTCAACTGGCCGGTCTTCGCCTTCGCCCTGCTCGTCGCCTCGACGGCGCTCGCCGTCGACCAGAGCGGCACCGGCTCGCCGGTCTTCTGGATCGGGCTCGGTCTCGCCGTCCTCGCGTCGGCCGGGCTCGCGGTTCTCCGTCGGCGGGCGTCGGGCACGGGGCCGGCGCTCGAGCGCGCGCTGGACGAGGGCCTCGGTTCCGGCTGGCGCGACGGCGTAGGCGCCGAGCTCGCCGCCCGGCTTCGCCGCAGGCCCTCGCTCGCCAGTGTCCTCGTCGCGCCGGTCTCCTTCCGCCTGCACGGCGTCAGGCGAATCGCGAACGTCCGCTACGGCCCCGCTCGCCGGGGGAACCTGCTCGACCTCTATCTCGATCGCTCCGGTCGCTCGGGCCGCCCGACGCTCGTCTACCTCCACGGAGGAGCGTTCCGCTTCGGCAGCAAGCGGTTCGGAGCGCGCCACCTGCTCTACCGACTCGCGAGCCACGGCTGGCTGTGCATCAGCGCGAACTACCGCCTGCATCCGGCCGAGTTCCCCGACCCGCTGATCGACGTCAAGAAGGTGATCGCCTGGGTTCGCGAGCAGGGCCACGAGTACGGGGCCGACCCGGCCGCCGTGTTCGTCGCGGGCAGCTCCGCGGGCGGTCATCTCGCGTCGCTGGCGGCTCTCACGCCCAACGACCCGCTCTTCCAGCCCGGATTCGAGGGCGCGGACACCTCGGTTGCCGGCGTTGTCTCGCTGTACGGCTACTACGGGCCGATCGCCTCGGGCGAGGCACCGTCCTCGCCGCTCGGGTGCGTCAAGACGAACGCGCCGCCGTGGTTCGTCGTGCACGGCGACCAGGACACGCTCGTCGTCGTCGACGACGCCAGACGCTTCGTCGAGCAGCTCCGCGCCGCGTCGCCGAACCCCGTCGCCTACGCGGAGCTGTCGGGCGCGCAGCACGGATTCGACCTGTTCCGCTCCCGACGCTTCGAGACGGTCGTCGACGCGATCGAGGCGTTCGCCGACTCGGTGAGGTCGCCCGGAAGCCGCTCGGT
>DATBET010000086.1:0-14767 GCA_036558885.1 Gaiella sp. | reverse complement strand
CGTCCGCCGGGCGATCGTCGAGCAGGTCTCGCGCGCGCACCGCGAGGTGCCCGCGGTGACGTTCGTCGAGGAGTGCGACTTCGGCCAGGTCGACCTCGCGCGCCTCGTCCCGCTGGCGATCCATGCGGCCGCGGCGTCGCTGGCCCAGTACCCGGAGCTGAACGCGCGGCTGGTCGGCGACGAGATCGTGCTCTTCCAGCGCGTCGACGTCGGCATCGCGGTGCAGACGGACGACGGCCTCGTCGTCCCGGTCGTCCGCGGCTGCGAGGCGCTCTCGGTGGACGAGATCGACGCCGAGGCGAGGCGTCTCGCAGAGGGCGCGCGCGCCGGGACGCTGTCGGCCGACGAGCTGCGCGACTCGACCTTCACGGTGACGAGCGCAGGGAAGCTCGGCGGGCTCTTCGTCACGCCGCTCGTGAACCATCCCGAGGTGGCGATCCTCGGCCTCCACCGGATCGCGGAGCGGCCCGTCGTGCGGGGCGGGGAAATCGTGAGCCGCCCGATCGGCAACGTCTCCGTGAGCTTCGATCACCGCGTGGTGGACGGCGTCCGCGCCGCGGCGTTCTGCCTGGACGTCATCCGGCGGCTGGAATCGGTCGACGGGCGCTCGTAGGGCTTCGCGCGGCCGCCCCGTACAATCCCGCGCGTGGATGACGCGGTCGACATCGGCTTCACGCTGGGGCTGGGCCTCGCGGCGGGTCTGCTCCTCGCGGGCCTCTTCGCCGCCTGGCGCTACGGGTTCCTCGCCTCGGCGCTCGGCGCGCTCGTGGTCGGGCTCCTCGCGGGCCTGCTCGTGCGGGGCTGGATCGGGCTCCCGGGGGCTTTCGTGGGGGCGCTGATCGGCGCCGTCTCCGCCTCGATCATCGCCCGCGGGACGCTCCGCCGCGGAGGAACGGCCGGCGGCACCGCGTTCCTCTTCGTGCTTGCCGCGATTCTCGTGGGGATGGTCGCGCTGATCCCGTTCGTGGGGTACGTCCTCGCCGTGCTCGTCCCCGCCGCCGCGGTACGGAGGGCGCGCCAGGAGCCGGCGCGCCACGCCGGGCTGCGCACGCTCGCGAAGTGAGCCCGGGCCCGGGGACGAAGCTCGTCCTCGTCGTGATCGATGGGCTCACGCCCCAAATGCTCGAGGCGTCGCTCGGCGAGCACTCGCTGCCGACGCTCGCGGCGCTCGCCGAGCGGGGCACCCTCGGCCGTGCGACGACGACGTTCCCCTCCCTCACTCCGGTCTGCCTCTCCTCCATCGCGACCGGAGCGCATCCGGACGTGCACGAGATCCCCCATCTCGTCTGGTGGCACCGCGGCGAGCGGCGGCTGGTCGAGTACGGCTCGTCGTTCAGCGCGGCTCGTGCCGCCGGTCTCGGGCGGACGCTCAGAGACACACTCGTGGGCATGAACGCCGAGCACCTCGGCGCCCGCGCTGTGACCCTGTTCGAGGCGCTCGCCGACGCGGGGCACCGCACCGCCGCGGTCAACTTCACCGCCTACCGTGGGCGGACCTTCCACCGGCCCTCCGTGCCGTTCCTGGGGCCGGTGCGCGGCCCGGAGCAGTTCTTCTTCTACAACCTCTTCCGCGCCGAGCGGACCGGGGCGCCGCTCTCGTTCCGCAACCGTGCGGGCGGCTCGATCGACGCGTACGCCGCGGCGGTCGGTCGCTGGCTCGTGACGCGGGACGGCTTCGACTTCCTGCTCTTCTACCTCTCGGACTACGACTACGCCTCCCACGTCGAGGGCCCCGACGCCGCCGCGGGGGTGCTGGCCCGCTGCGACGATGCGGTGGGCGGGCTCGTGGCAGCGGCGGGCGGGCTCGACGCGTTCCTCGAGCGGTATGCCGTGATCGTGATGTCCGACCACGGGCAGACGTCCGTGCGCGAGGTGGCCCACGCCGGCGAGCCCTTCCGGCACGAGCCGCAGACGCTCGTCGCGGCCTCGAACCGCGCAGCGCACGTCTACCGCCTCCGAGACGGCGCGCCGAGCGCGCGCCGGCTGGCGGAGCGCCTCGACGGGGAGCCGTCCGCCGGCGTCGTCCTCTTCCGCGAGGACGGAGCGACGATCGCGCGGCGCGACGGCGCCGAGCTCGCGCTGTCCGAGGGCGACGGCGGCGTCGAGCTGACAGGCGATGCATCGGTGCTCGACCAGCCCGACGCTGTCGCTCGCTCGCTCGCGGCGGTGCGCTGCCCGAACGCCGGCGAGGTGGTCGTCTCGGCGGCCGCAGGCTGGGAGTTCGTGGACCTCGGGGGGAAGCACCACCTGGGCGGCGGCTCGCATGGCTCGCTCGACGAAGGCGACTCGCTCGTTCCGGTACTCACCGCCGGCCTGGGCGGCGCGGTGCCCGCGCGGGTGGTCGACGTCGCGCCGGTCGTCCTCTCGCACTTCGGGGTCGAGGCGCCGCCCTACGCTCTGCGTTCGGCCGCATGATCGGCGCGGAGCGCGCCCGCGTCGAGATGGTCGCGCGCCAGCTCGGGGGCCGCGGGATCCGGGACGCGAGGGTCCTCGACGCGATGGCACGCGTGCCCCGGGAGGCGTTCGTTCCCGAGGGCCTCGCGGGCCACTCGTACGACGACGCCGCGCTCCCGATCGGTGAGGAGCAGACCATCTCGCAGCCGTACATCGTCGCGGCGATGTGCGAGCTCCTTACCCTCGACGGGAGCGAGAATGCGCTCGACGTCGGCACGGGCTCGGGGTACGCGGCCGCGGTGCTCGACGAGCTCGTGGCGGACGTCGTCTCCGTCGAGGTCGTTCCGGTGCTCGCCGCGCGGGCACGTGCCGCGCTCGCCGCGACCGGGCACGGGCGTGTGGAAGTACGTGTCGGCGACGGCCGCCTCGGCGCACCTGACCGGGCCCCCTTCGACGCGATCGCCGTCGCGGCGGCCACTGCCGACGTCCCTCCCGCGCTGCTCGAGCAGCTCGCGCCGGGCGGGCGTCTCGTCGCCCCGCTGGGCGGGAGGGGCGGACAGCGCCTGGTTCGCCTGCTGAAGACTGCGGAGGGAATCGTCCGGACCAGGTCCGTCGCCTGCCGGTTCGTGCCGCTCGTCGGGGGCTGAGAGCCGCCGGTCGGCCGCGAGGGCCGCTACGCTCGCGCGACGCGATGGACGAGCAGACTGCGATCACGCAGGCGCCGGTGCCTCGACGACGGGTCGACGCTGCGCTGCGCCGGCGCGCGAACTGGGAGCAGCTCGTCAAGTTCTGCGTCGTCGGTGCGAGCGGCTACGTCGTCAACCTCGTCGTCTACACGCTGCTCCTCGACGGGGCGGGCCTCCACTACGTGCTCGCCGCGATCGGCTCCTTCCTCGTCGCGGTCACGAACAACTACGCCTGGAACCGCGTCTGGACGTTCCGACACCAGCGGGGCCACGTCGTGCACCAGGGCCTGCGTTTCTTCGTCGTCTCCTCGCTCGCGCTCGCCGCGAACCTGATCGTGCTGCACGCGCTCGTCTCGGCCGGGCTCGGCGAGGTCACGGCCCAGGCGATCGCGATCGTGCTCGTCACGCCCGTCAACTTCGTCGGCAACAAGCTGTGGTCGTTCCGGCGCGGCTGAGGCTCGCCGCCGTACTCCTGACGCTCAGCTCGGCCTTCGCGCTCGCGGGGAGCGCGCTCGCCGCGCCGCTCGCGTCGCCGGGCCGCCTCGACGAGGCGAACGGTCACTCCGTCACCCAGCCGTTTCCGCCCGCGCAGGGCCCGCCGCGCCTGAAGGAGCAGGCGGTCGTCGCGGCCTTCCTCCACGTCCCGAAGGTCGCGGACTGGCTCGAGCGGTACCCGCGCGACCCGGTGAGGGACGCGACGTTCGACCGGAAGACGCGGATCTGGACGGTGCGCGTGTGGTCGGGGGACGCCGGCGAGATCGCTCTTGGGACGCTCACCGACCGGGGCGCCGTGACCGCCGCGTGGACGGGCCCCCAGGTCGCGTGGAAGATGGCGCGCGGCCGGCCGGGGGCGTTCGGCGGGAAGCTCCTCACGTCCTGGCCCGTATGGCTCGGCCTCTCCGCCGTGTTTCTCCTCGGCCTGGTCGACGTGCGGCGCCCGCTGACCCTCGCCACGCTCGACCTGCTCGTCCTGCTCTCGTTCGGCGTCTCGCTCGTGTTCTTCAACCGGGGCGAGGTGTTCCAGAGCGCGGCGCTCGCCGTCCCGCCGCTCGTCTACCTGCTTGCCCGCACCGCGTGGATCGGCTTCCGCCGCGGCGCACGCCCGCATCTCCCCGTCCCGCGCTGGCCGATCTGGGCGCTCGTCGGCGCGACGCTGTTCCTCGTCGGCTTCCGCGTCGGGCTGAACATGGAGAACCCGCGCACGGTGATCGACGTCGGCTATGCGGGAGTGATCGGAGCCGACCGCATCATGGACGGCCGGGCCCCCTACGGCACGATGCCGCTCGAGGAGGGGAAGCCGTGCGGCCCGGCGGCAAGCGACGGGGAGATCCGCGACCGGATCCAGGCGGACGGCCGCTGCGAGTCGGCCAACCCGAGCGGCGACACGTACGGCCCGTTCGCGTACCTCGCGTACGTCCCGGCCGTTGCCGCGTTCGGCTGGAGCGGCCGCTGGGACCGGCTCCCCGCCGCGCACGCGACGGCGATCGGGTTCGACCTGCTCGTGTTGATCGGTCTCGTGCTCGTCGGCCGCCGGCTCGGCGGCACGCGGCTCGCGGCGATCCTCGCCTTCGGCTGGACTGCGTACCCGTTCACGACGTACGCGCTGCTGTCCGACACGAACGACGCGATCATGCCCGCCCTGCTCGTCTGGGGCTTCTGGCTCGCGTCCTCGCCGGCCGCGCGCGGGGCGGCCACCGCGCTCGCCGGCTGGACGAAGTTCGCGGCGCTCGCGCTCGCGCCGCTGTGGCTCACGTATCGCTCGCTCGACCGTCCGGTGCGGATGGCCCGCTTCGGCGCCGCGTTTGCGGTCGCGACGCTCGTCGTCTTCTCCGTGCTCCTGCTCGAGCCCTCGCTCGGCACCGCGATCGAGACGTTCTGGGACCGGACGCTCGGCTTCCAGCTCGACCGGCCGTCACCGTTCTCGGTCTGGGGCTGGGGGCCGTACGACGCGCGCGGGATCCCCGACCTCTCCCTGCTTCAGACCGTCGTCCAGGTCGGCACGGTCGCCCTCGCAGGGATCGTCGCCGTCCTGCCGCGCGAGAAGGGACCCCTCGAGCTCGCGGCGCTCTCGGCCGCGGTGCTGCTGGCGGTCGAGCTCTCGCTCACGCACTGGTTCTACCTCTACCTTCCGTGGGTGCTCCCGTTCGTGCTCCTCGCGCTGTTCCTGCCACGGGAGGAGCAAGGCGCCGAGGCGATGCGCGCCGCGGCGCCGGAGGACGCGACGTGAGCCAGCGCAAGTTACAGACCGCAGCTTGGCCGGTTTGGGCGCCGTCCCCCGAGGCGCTCGCCGCCTGTGCGCTGTTCGTCCTGACCGCCGTCGCGGTCACGGTCGCCTGGGAGCTCACGGGCGACGCGGTCACGGACGTCCCGCTCTACCAGTCGTACGGCGAGCGGGTCGCGGACGGCCTCGTGCCGTACCGCGACTTCTCCTTCGAGTACCCGCCGGGCGCGCTTCCGGCGATCGTCCTGCCTGCGCTCGTCACGAGCTCGCTGGACGCGTACCGGGCCGCGTTCGTCGAGGAGCTCGCGCTCGTGGGCATCCTCGCGGTGCTCGCGTTCGACGCCGCGCTCCGGGCCACGCGCCTGCCGCGGCGGGAACGCATCGTCTCGCTCGGGCTCGTCGCGCTTCTGCCACTGTTGCTCGGGGGCGTGCTCCTCACCCGCTTCGACCTCGTGCCCGCAGCCCTCGTCGCGGCCGCGCTCGCGCTCGCTGCGGCCGGCCGGCCGCGCGCGGCGGCGCTCGTGGTCGGTCTCGGCGCGGCGGTCAAGCTCTACCCGGCGCTGCTCGTCCCTCTGCTCGCCGTGGACGCCTGGCGGCGCGGCGGACGGCGCGAGCTGGCTATCGTGGTCGGGCTCGCGGCGGCCCCCGTCGTGCTCGCCTACGGCGTGTTCCTCGCGGTGGCGCCCGACGGCGTGCTCGACTCGCTCGGGCGGCAGGTCGGCCGGCCGCTTCAGATCGAGAGCGTCGGCGCCGGCGTGCTGCTCGCGCTCCACCAGGCCTTCGGGGTCGGCCTCTCCTGGGCGTCCGGCAGCGGCTCGCAGAACCTGACCGGGGTCGGCGCGGGCACGGTCGCCGTCCTCCAGGGCGTCGCGCAGGCCGCGGCGGTCGTGCTCGTCTGGGTCGGCTACGCCCGCGGGCCGTCCACGACCGAGCGCCTCGTCAGGTTCGCGGCCGCGTCGGTCGTCGCGTTCGTGGCCCTGAGCAAGGTCCTCTCGCCGCAGTTCCTCGTCTGGCTCATGCTGCTCGTCCCCCTCGTCGGCGGCCCGCGCCGCCGGGCCGCGCTCGTGCTGACCGTGGCCGCGTGCGCGCTCACCGCGGTCTGGTTCCCGGCCCGCTACTGGGACCTCGTGCGGGAATTCGACCCGCTCGCCTCGTGGCTCGTCCTGCTGCGTGGGCTGCTGCTCCTCGGGCTTCTCGCCGCGCTCACGTGGCCGGCCACGGAGCGCGCACCGGCTCGATCGCCGTCGCCCGTCCCGTCGCCGGGTCGCACGTGACGAGCGCGCCCTCGAGGCGCACGCCGCCGGACGCCGTCTCGAAGCGGACGGGCATCCCCGTGCGCATCCGGCGCACCGCAAGCTCGGTCTCGACGCCGATCACGGAGTCGTGTGGCCCGGTCATGCCGACGTCGGTCAGCGCCGCCGTCCCGCCGGTCAGGATCCGCGCGTCCGACGTCTGCACGTGGGTGTGCGTCCCGAGGACGGCGGTGACACGGCCGTCGAGCCAGGCGGCGAGCGCGACCTTTTCGCTCGTCGCCTCCGCATGGACGTCGACGACGACGACGGGCGTGGCGCCCGCGGCCTCCTCGACGAGCCCGTCGACCTGCTCCCACATGCTGTGGGCGGGATCGAGGAACAACGACCCCAGGAGGTTGATCACCGCGACCGGCGTGCCGTCGCGGGCCGCGACCACGGCGAGCCCGCGGCCGGGGGCATCCGCCTGGAGGTTCGCGGGCCGCACGACGACCTGCGAGGTCGCCAGGTAGGGGCCGATCTCGTCGCGCCGCCAGGTGTGGTTGCCGAGCGTGATCGCGTCGGCGCCGGCGGCGAGCAGCACCTCGGCGAGCCGCGGCGTGATCCCCATCCCGTTCGCGACGTTCTCCCCGTTGACGATGCAGACGTCGACCTCGAGGCGCTCGCGCAGGCCGGGCAGAAGCCCCTCGACCGCGTCGCGCCCGGGCCGGCCGACGACGTCGCCGACGAAGAGGATGCGCACGTGCGCCCCCTTCGGCCTTAGGGGAGCGACCCGGGAGAGGGGTAGACGACGATCGAGACGTTGTTCCCGCCGTCGGGGGCGTGAGCGGCGAGGGCCTGCTCCTCGATCGCGGCGACGTTCACGGCCGTGCCGAGCTTGGACGACGCCGCCAGCACCGGCGTGCCGACAGCGATCGCCGGGTCGGGGCGCACGTTCATCACGGAGACGACCACCGACGGCGCCCGCGTGGGCCGCAGGTCGATGCGGCTCCCGACGCGCCGGCCTCCGATCACGAGCTTCGTGACGGCGACGACCGAGCCCGCCACCGGCGAGTACACGTCGGTCCCGGGAGGCGTGCCCACGTCGAGCACGTTCGTCCCGGGTGGGCCGCCCTCGAGCTGGTACCACCGCGGCCAGTCGCGCCCGGTGCCTGCGATGTGACGCCAGAGTCGTGCGAGCAGGCCCTCGTTCGCCTGGCGCCCGACCGGCTGGAGCGGGAGCGAGCCGTCGCTCGCGCCGTGGAAGCCGATCGCCGTCAGCGAGGCGGCCGCGACCGGAAGCTGGATGCCGAGGTTGCCGATCGTCGCGAGCGCCTGGGGCGTCGGCCGCACGGCGGTGTCGCTCGCGGCGGGCACGGCGGCGAGCGAGGCCGGCTCGGCGGTGCCGGACGAGCCGCCCGCGCCGAACGCGGTGAGAAGCAGCGTGACGACGCCCAGCACGGCGAGCGCCGAGAGGATCACGATCCGGCGAGCGCGCCGCTGGGCTCGGCGCCTGCGGTCACGCAGCCGGGCGGCTTGCCGGGAGCGCGGCGAGGCCATCGCGGGCACGGTAGCGCACACCGCCGCCGGCTTCCTCGCGAACGGCCCGCGGGCGGTGCGGCGGCCAGGCACAGGGCTACGATCGCTCCATGTCCGAGCCTCCGAGGATCCGGGTCCCGCGCTGGGTCCAGCTCGTCGGGCTCCCGGTCCTGGTCGTCTTCGCGTTCCTGCTCGCGCGGCCGCTCGGCCACGCGCTCTTCCTCTTCCTCACCGCGGCCGTGATCGCGTTCACCCTCAACCCGCTCGTGCGGGACCTCACACGCCTCCGGCTCCCGCGCGGGCTCTCCGTCGCGATCGTCTACGTCATCTTCGCGGCGGCGGTGATCGGCCTGCTGATCGCGCTCGGAACCGTCGTCGTCTCCGAGACCCGCTCGGCGGCCGAGCGGATCGACTCCTACCTCACCGAGGAGAGCGCGACCACCGGCCAGACCGGGGTCGAGGTCGACATCGACCGGCTCCAGGCCTGGCTGGACCGGCACGGACTGGAGGGGATCCGTGTCGAGAAGCAGCTGGACGACCTCACCCAGTCGATCGGCGCGGGCGAGATCTCCGGGTACGCGCAGGACGCGATCTCGTTCGCGCAGGGAGCCGCGCGGTCGGTGATCCTCCTCCTGTTCTCGCTCGTCCTCATCGTCGTGATCTCGATCTACATGCTCCTCGACATGCCGAGGCTCGAGGTGTCGATCGACAAGCGATTCCCACCGCACGGCGGCCTGCCGCTCACACAGCGGATCGAGCGCGCGCTGTGGGGTTACGTGCGGGGCCAGGCGATCCTCTCGCTCGTGATCGGCACGAGCGCCGGGGTCGGCATGTGGATCCTCGGGAAGACGGGCCTCGTCGAGGGTGCCGACCGCTATGCGCTCCTCTTCGGCGTCTGGACCGCCTTCGTCGAGGTGATCCCGTACATCGGGCCGTGGCTCTCGGCCGTGCCGCCCGCGATCTACGCGCTCGTGGTCGATCCGGTCGGGATCATCTGGGTGGCGGCGCTCTTCGTGTTCATCTACCAGATCGAGGGCCACGTGGTCGTGCCGAACGTCATGGCGAGCGCGCTCCGACTCCACCCGTTGCTCGTGATCTTCGGTCTCCTCGCCGGCGGCGAGCTCTACGGGATCGCCGGGGTGCTCGTGGCCCTCCCGACGATGGCGGCCGGACGGGCGATCTGGGAGTTCTTCCGGGAGCGGATCGACCTCGAGCCGTGGGACGACGGTGGCGAGGAGGTCCCCCTCGAGGTCGAGCTGGAGCCGCCGCAGCCCGCGACTCGCGTGCCCTGACGCACGCCCGCGCGTACGCTTTCGGCCGTGAGCTTCCCTGCGACCCGCCTGCGGCGCCTGCGCCGCACCGACGCGCTCCGGGCGCTCGTCCGCGAGACCTCGCTCTCGCTCGACGACGTCGTGATGCCGCTCTTCGCCTGTCCCGGCGAGGGCGTCGTGCGCCCTGTCGAGGGCCTCGCGGGAATCGCGCAGCGCTCGGTCGACGAGCTCGTCCGCGAGGCGGACGAGCTGGCCCGCGCCGGCGTTCGCGCCGTGCTGCTGTTCGGGATCCCGGAGGCGAAAGACGCGGAGGGCTCGGGCGCCTGGGACGACGACGGGATCGTGCAGCGCGCCCTTCGCGCGCTGCGGGCCGAGGTTCCGGGTCTCACTCTGCTCACGGACGTCTGCCTCTGCGAGTACACGGAGCACGGGCACTGCGGCGTGCTCGACGGGGACACGGTCGCGAACGACGAGACGCTCGAGCTCCTCGCGCGCACTGCGGTCAGCCATGTCGAGGCCGGCGCCGACGCCGTCTGCCCGAGCGACATGATGGACGGCCGCGTCGGCGCGATCCGCGCCGCCCTGCCCGAGACGCCGATCGTCTCCTACGCCGCGAAGTACGCCTCGGCCTTCTACGGCCCGTTCCGCGAGGTGGCCGAGTCGGCGCCGGCCTTCGGCGACCGGCGCGGCTACCAGATGGACCCGGCCAACGGCCGCGAGGCGCTCCGGGAGTGCGTACTCGATCTCGAGGAGGGCGCCGACGTGCTGATGGTGAAGCCCGCGCTGCCGTACCTCGACGTGATCCGGTCGGTGCGCGACCGGTTCGACTGCCCCGTGTGGGCGTACCAGGTCTCCGGCGAGTACGCGATGGTACGCGCCGCTGCCGACGCGGGGCACCTCGAGGAACGCCGCGCCGCGCTCGAGGCGCTGACCGCGATCAAGCGCGCGGGCGCGGGCACGATCGTCACGTACTGGGCGAAGGACCTCGCGGCGTGGCTCTGACCCGGCCGGGGCTCTGGCGGTCGGCGACGGGCCTCATCCCCGGCGGCGTCAACTCCCCCGTGCGCGCGATGCGGGCGGTCGGGCTCTCCGAGCCGGTGTTCATGCATCGCGGCGAGGGCGCCTCGATCGAGGACGTGCACGGGAACCGCTACGTCGACTGGGTGCAGTCGTGGGGCCCGCTGATCTTTGGCCACGCCGACCCCGAGACGCTCGAGGCGGTGCAGGTGGCCGCCGAGCGCGGGACGACGTTCGGAGCCCCGACGGAGGCGGAGGTCGAGCTCGCCGCCGAGATCGTCGACGCGGTGCCGTCCGTCGAGATGGTCCGCCTGGTCAGCTCGGGCACCGAGGCCTCGATGAGCGCGCTTCGCCTCGCGCGAGCCGCCACGCGCCGCGACCGGGTGATCAAGTTCGCCGGCTGCTACCACGGCCACGTCGACGCGCTCCTCGCGGACGCGGGGTCAGGCGTGATGACGCTCGGGATCCCCTCGACGCCCGGCGTGCCGTCCGGCGCGACGGGCGACACGATCGTGTGCCGCTTCAACGACGTCGACGGGGTCGCCGCCGCCTGTGCACGCTACGGCGAGGGGCTCGCCGCGATCGTCGTCGAGCCGGTCGCGGGGAACATGGGCTGCGTCCCGCCTGAGCCGGGATTCCTCGAGGCGCTCCGCTCGCTCTGCGATGCCGCCGGCGCCCTGCTCGTCTTCGACGAGGTGATGACCGGCTTCCGCGTGGCCCGAGGAGGGGCGCAATCGCTCTACGGCGTGTTGCCCGACCTGACGATTCTCGGGAAGATCGTCGGCGGCGGGCTGCCCGCGGCCGCGTTCGGCGGCCGGGCCGAGCTGATGGAGCGGCTCGCGCCCGTCGGAGACGTGTACCAGGCCGGCACGCTGTCCGGCAACCCGCTCGCGACCGCCGCGGGCCTGTCCGTCCTCCGCCGGCTGCGGGACACGTCGGTGTACGACGAGCTCGAACAGCTCGGCGCGCTCCTCGAGGAGGGCCTCGCGCCCTTCGGCCCGGTGCAGCGCGTCGGCGCGATGCTGACGCTCTTCTGCCACGACGGCCCCGTTCGCGACCACGAGGACGCCCGCGCATGCGACACCGCGCGCTTCGCCGCGCTCTTCCGCCACCTGCTCGCGGCGGGGATCTACCTGCCGCCCTCGCAGTTCGAGTGCCTTTTCCCCTCGGCGGCGCACACCGACGACGACGTCGAGCGGACCGTCGCGGCCGTGGAAGCATTCGCCGAGGCTTCCGCAGCGTGACGCGGAGCCGAGGTAGTCGCGGCGGCGCAGCCGACGCCTTCAGGGACGTGCCCGGCCGGAGGCGGGATCGAGCGGCGGGATCTCGCGTGAGCGAGATCCCGCTCGCGAGCTGATCTCGGACGTGACCCTGTTCGAGGACATTGCCGCCCGGGCAGCGGCGGAGAGCCCGCTGTGGGCCGGTGCCCTGCGGCCGGAGGCTTCGCGCGAGGCGGTACCGGTCTTCTCCCCGCTCGTCCGGGAGGAGCATCTCGCCCTCGGGCTCGAGACGATCTACGAGGGCTACCTCGTCCACTACGGGCGCTCGCGACTCTTCGAGCCGCCGGACGAGGACGTCGCGCTGCTCCTGGGCGACGCGCTCCTCGCGCAGGGGCTCGTGCTCGTCGCGGAGACGGGCTCGGTCGCGGCCGTGAGCGACCTCGCGGAGCTCCTCGCCCTCTGCACCCAGGCGCGCGCGGACGGCCTGGACGGCGACGGGCCGGCGTGGGCTGCGACCGCGGCTCGCCTCGGCGCGGGCGGGCTGGACGAGGCGCGGGCCGATCTCCGCGAGCGGCGCGACGCCGGCGCGCTCGAACTGCTCGCGCGCGGCTCGGCAGGCGACGCCGCGGTCGACGTGGCGCTCGCGGCGCACGCCGACCGGCTGGTATAGCATCGCGCGCGATGGCCGCCGCGCTCTGGCTTCTCGCCGACGCCGCCTCGGAGGGCAAGAAGGTCGTGCTCTCGATGCTCGTCGTCGGGCTGGTCTTCCTGGCGGTGATCCTGCTCGGCGACCTGAGCCACTACGCGGCCAACCGGCGACGCCGGACGAAGCTCGACCGCCCGCTGTAGGCCCTGGCGCGGCATGCGGGCGCTGTGCTCCTAGACTGACCGCGCCATGGCCGCCCCCGCGAAGGACCTGCGCGAGTGGATCGCGCTCCTCGACCGAGAGGGCGAGCTCGTCCGCGTGCGCGCCGAGGTGGATCCCGACCTCGAGATCACCGAGATCGTCGACCGGGTCGTGAAGGCAGGCGGTCCTGCGCTTCTCTTCGAGAACGTCAAGGGCTCCCGGCTGCCGCTCCTGATCAACCAGTTCGGCACGGAGCGGCGGATGTGCCTCGCGTTCGGCGTCGAGCGGCTGGACGATGTCGCCAACCGGCTCGGCCAGGTGCTCGAGCTCCAGCCGCCGCAGGGGCTGATGGACAAGGTGCGCAAGCTCGGCACGCTGAAGTCGATCGCCGACTCGATGCCGAAGAGCGTCTCGAAGGGCACGTGCCAGGAGGTCGTGTTGACCGGCGACGAGGTCGACCTCGACGCCTTGCCGATCATGCGCTGCTGGCCTCTCGACCCCGCGCCGTTCATCACGCTGCCCGCGGTGATCACGCAGGATCGCGAGACCGGCGTCCGCAACGTCGGGATGTACCGGATGCAGAAGGTCGACCGCCGGACGACGTTCATGCACTGGCAGGTGCACAAGGACGGGCGCGCCGACCTCCTCGCGGCGCCCGATGGACGCATCCCGGTCGCCGTCGCGCTCGGTCTCGACCCCGTGACCGCGTACTCGGCCAGCGCGCCCTTGCCGAAGCACGTCGGGGAGCTGATGGTGGCCGGGTTCCTCAAGGGCTCCGCGGTCCAGATGGTGCGGTGCAAGACGGTCGACCTCGAGGTTCCCGCCGACGCCGAGATCGTCCTCGAGGGCTGGGTCGACGCCGCCGACACCGGCCTCGAGGGCCCGTTCGGCGACCACACGGGCTACTACACGCCGCCCGAGGAGTTCCCGCTCTTCCGCATCTCGGCGATCACGATGCGCCGCGGCGCGATTTACCCCTCGATCGTCGTCGGCAAGCCCCCGGCCGAGGACGAGTGGCTCGCGAAGGCGACCGAGCGGATCTTCCTGCCGGCGATCCGGATGAGCCTCCCCGAGATCGTCGACTACGACCTGCCCACGTCCGGCGCCTTCCACAACTGCGTGATCGTCTCGATCCGCAAGCGCTTCCCAGGGCACGCCCGCAAGGTGATGCACGCGATGTGGGGCCTCGGCCTGCTCTCGCTCTCGAAGTCCGTCGTCGTGGTCGACGAGCACGTCGACGTGCACGACTACGCGGAGGTCTTCTTCCACGTCTGCGCGAACGTCGACCCGAAGCGGGACCTTCTGCTGACGGAGGGGCCCCTCGACCAGCTCGACCACTCGTCGGTGCTCCCCTGCTACGGCGGCAAGATCGGGTTCGACGCGACGACGAAGGGCCCGGACGAGGGCACACGCGCCTGGCCGGAGGAGATTGCGATGACCCCCGAGGTTCGAGCACGTGTCGACGCGCGCTGGAGGGAGCTCGGGCTGCCTGCACGTTGAGCCTGCACGCCGGCCGCGGAACCGTGCAGAATGGGCGCCGGTGTGAGCGACGAGCGGGACACGCACGAGGTTCCGACACCGAGCCTGTGGCCGATCGGCTTCGCGATCGGCGTGGCCTGCCTACTCGTCGGCCTCGTCGTCAGTGTCCCGGCGCTGATCGTCGGCGCGCTGATCGCGCTCGTCTTCGGCTTTCTCTGGGTGCGCGACCTGTTCAAGGCCCGTCCGGTCACGTCCGCGGAGCCCGGGCTCGACGCGGCGCCGCGCGCGGCGACCGTCGGGGACGTCGAGGCGCCGGTCGACCGCGCGACGTTCCTCTCGCTCGCGACGATCGGCGTCGGCGGCCTGATCGGCGCCGGGATCACGCTGCCCGTGCTCGGGTTCGCCGTGCTGCCCTCCTTCGACGGCGAGGGCGTGGCGACGAACAACGTGAACCTCGGGCCGATCACGAACTTCCCCGAGGGGCAGTACGTGATCGCGACCTTCCTCGAGAATCCCGCGCAGGGCGAGGTCTCCCGCCGGACGGCCTTCATCCGCAACAACGGGCGCACGGACGACGGCGTGCCGAGCTTCACCACGATCTACAGCCGCTGCGTCCATCTCGGCTGCCCCGTGCAGCCGAACGGGCCGATCGACGAGGATGCGAAGAAGGACGTGAACGGGATCGAGTTGCGCCCGGTGCTCGCGGCGAGCTTCGGCTGCCCCTGCCACGGCGGCCTGTACGACTCGGAGGGCAACCGGAGCGCCGGCCCGCCCGTCCGCTCGCTCGACCGGTTCGAGTTCTCGATCAAGGACGGCGACCTGATCCTCGGCCGCGTGTTCAGCGTCGGCAACGTCGAGGGCACC
>DATBET010000085.1:0-8931 GCA_036558885.1 Gaiella sp. | reverse complement strand
CGAGTTCACGGCGTCGTTCGTCCCGATGATCCGCATCGCGATGGAGCGCGACCGGCTCCACCGCGACCTCGTCGCCAAGCTGGAGCAGCTGCAGGCGTCGCGGCTGCGGCTGGTGCGGGCGGGCGACAGCGAGCGGCAGCGTCTCGAGCGCAACCTCCACGACGGCGCGCAGCAGCGCCTCACGAGCGCGCTCCTCACGCTCCGCGCGCTCGAGGCCGAGGTCGTCGGCGACCGCGGGCTCACGGCGCTCGTCCAGCGCTCGCTCGACGAGCTGCAGAGCGCGATCGAGGATCTGCGCGAGCTCGCGCGCGGCCTGCATCCGCCGCTCCTGGCCCGTGAGGGGCTCGAGGCCGCCCTGCGGGCTGGCGCGGCCCGGGCGTCGGTGCCTGTCGTGCTCGAGGTTCGCCTACGCGGACGGCTGCCCTCGCCGGTCGAGGCGGCGGCGTACTACGTCGCCGCCGAGGCGGTGACGAACACGGTCAAGCACGCGCGCGCCTCGCAGGTATGGCTCAGCGCGGTCCAGGAGCCGAGCGTCCTCGCAGTCGTCGTCCGCGACGACGGGATCGGCGGCGCCTGCGTCGACTGCGCCACCGAGGAGGCGACCGGCCTGGGCGGCCTCAGGGACCGCGTGGAGGCGCTCGGCGGCACCCTCGACGTCCTCAGCCCCGACGGCAAGGGGACCTGCCTCACGGCGACCTTCCCGCTCTCGCTCGGCCACGAGGCGCAGCAGCCTCTCGCGAGCGGAACACACTCCTAACGAGAACGTCACGGCTCTCGCCTAGGGTTTCGTGATGGACCGGATGGTGCGCTTCCGGCTCGGGGTCGTGCTTGCGCTTCTCGTCTCCGCCGCCTGCCTCGGCGCGGCACACGACGCCCGTGCCGCGCAGAGGGAGACCCCTGTGCCGTCGCTCGCGCCGCGCGCGACGGCCGCGCAGTGGGCCGGTCTCGTTCGGCGGGGCGACATCCGTCCGCTCGCGACCGCGGAGGGCTGCCGCCCGCTCCACGGCGTCTTCTACGCCGCGACCGACTGGCTGCGTCTCGCGACGAAGCTCGCCGCGCAGGCCTCGCCCTGCGCCCAGTACTCGATCTCGATCCCGCCGCTCACGTCGGACAAGACGAGGCCGCGACCCGACCAGGCGTGGCGGATCCGCGCGCTCGGGCCGACTTTCCACGCGCTCGCGGAGATCCACCTGACCGCCTGGCAGAAGTGGGTCGCCGCGGGAAACGGGACGTGGTACCAGGCGGGGGTCGAGGCGCGGCGCCGGATGGCGGCTGCCGGCTACGACGTCGCCGCCGGAGACACGTGGGCGCTCAACGAGCTGTCCTCCGCCGTCCGGCGGGGGGACGGGACGTGGCGCGCGGACATGCGAGAGCTCCTGCGCGGGCTGTTCGACGCGGGCGGCGAGCAGCCGCCCGTGCAGGGGGTCGTGTTCGTCGTCGGCGTCGGCCAGCGCGTCCCGTCGGTCGCGACCTACAAGGCGCGAATGCAGGAATGGCTCCAGGACAGCGCCTTCTGGGTGGACATGAACACCTACGTCCGCGACTGGTCGCAGGAGGTGTACGGCGACGTCCGCGCGTACGCCGCCCCGGGCGCCGAGCTCTCGACCCGCCGCGACGCGCTCACCGACTTCCTCGAGCACTCGGACCTCCTGGCGGCGGCCGGCGGCGCGGCGACCGGGACGGCCAACGCGTTCTTCGCCCGCGCAGGCAGCCCGCTCGCAAACGCCGCGTGGCAGTGGGGGAGCTCGTTCGGCTGGACGCTCGTGGACGGAACGCTGATGCAGCAGTTCGTCTCGACGCAGGTCTACGCGCTCAGGAGCCACGGCGTCGCCTCGGGCCTGCCCGAGGACCGGTGGGGGTTCGCCTGGGCGCCGCGGAACCCCGGCACGGCCCCGAAGGGCGAGTTCGCCTCGGCCGCGGGCGCCGTCCTCGACCGCCTCGCCGCCGCGATCCGCGATTCGGCGGGGGACTATCCCGCCGACCCGGGTGCGCCGGCCTGCGGGCCGGCGGGCCGCAACGTCTGGTGTGCGGGCGATCTCGACGGCGCCGCGCTGACGCCCACCTGGGCGACGTTCCGCGCCTGGTCGCCGACCACGCTCGCGTTCGTGTCGCCGCCCGCCTCCGTCGTCGCAGGCGCGGTGTCCACCCCGATCTCGATCCAGCCGCAGGTGGCGAACGTCGCAGCGAGGCCGCAGGCGCCGCTCGCGGTGACCCTCACGACGTCGTCGCCGACCGGCTCGTTCGCGACGAGCCCCGCCGGCCCCTTCACGCCGAGCCTCGCGCTCGAGCTGCCGGCGGGCGCCTTCTCGACCGCGCAGGTCTACTACGAGGACACGACCGCGGGCACGCCGACGCTGACCGCGACCGCAGCGGGCGCGGTCTCCGGGACCCAGCCGTTGACCGTCTCCGGCGCGGTCGCGGTCTCGCTGCAGGTCGAGCCGTCGTCTGCCACCGTGGTGCTCGGCGGCACGGCGTCCTTCACCGCGACCGCGGTCGACGCCTTCGGGAACGCGATCCCCTCGATCTCCGCGGCCTGGACGCTCGCACCCGGCTCCACGGGCGCGCTGACCCCGCCCACCGGGCCGACGACGACGTACACCGCGGCCGGCAGGGTCGGCACGGGCGAGGTCGTCGCGACCGTCGAGACGGCCGCCGGTCCGCTCACCGCCACCGCAGCGCTGACGGTCACGCCGCCGCCGGTCGTGCGCGTGGCGGCGGTGCGCTACGGCGTCCGGAACCGGAAGCTCAGCGTCTACGTGACACTCGTGGATGCACGCGGGCGACGAGTCCCCGACGCAGGCGTGACCGTGCTCCTCTACCGCAACAAGAAGCTCTATGCGCGCGCGAGCGGGCGGACCGTCGGCGGGCGCATGACGTTCGTCAGGCCCGCCTCGACCGGCAGGTACCGGGCGACCGTGAAGCGCGTCGCCGCGGCCGGCCTGCGCTGGAACGGGAAGACGCCGTCGAACCGGTTCGTGCGGGCGCCGAAGAAACAGCGCTAGGCGGCGGTGCGCGCGACGGCGAGGAGGTACTCGTAGGGGTACTCGGCCGGTCCTTCCGGCGGCCCCGCATTCGAGCGGGTCGCGAAGTCCAGGAAGCTCCGGTCGAGCGCCGCGACGGCCTCGGGATCGCTCGCGAGGCTCTCGTACACGGTGACGATGGGCCCGAATGTGTCTTTGCAGAGCGCGCAGTACGAGGCCGGGTCGGCGGCCCGCTCGACGTAGACGCGCCGCTCGAGACGGAGCGAGGACACGCGGTCGTCGAAGAGCTCGCGCACGTGCTCCTCACTTCCCCAGAGCACCGGCGGCAGCGCGCCGGGCGGCGGTGGGGGCGTGTACGGCGCGAACACCGAGAAGAAGGCAGGCAGGAGGCTTTCGGGCGTGAAGCTCGCCAGGCCGACTGTTCCGCCGGGCCGGCACACACGCGTCAGCTCCTCGGCGACACGACCGTGGTCGGGCGCGAACATCACGCCGAAGCACGAGGTGACTGCGTCGAAGGCGCCGTCCTCGAACGGCAGCGACTCGGCGTCCGCCTCGACCCACTCGAGCTCGACGCCGCGTGTGTGCGCCTCGCGACGCCCCGCCTCGAGGCTCTCGGGCGTGAGGTCGGCTGCGACGACGCTCGCGCCCGCCTCCGCGGCGCGGATCGCCACGTTCCCCGACCCTGCCGCGACATCGAGCACGCGCTGGCCGGGCCCGATCCCGCACGCCTCGACGACGACGGGGCCGACCTCCCAGACCGTCGCCTTCGCAAAGCGGTGGTAGTCGCCGCGTGCCCACGCCTGCCGTGCCGCGGTCTTGGGGTCGAGGTCGGTCGGCACGCCTGCGACCGTAGCCCCGGCCGACGGGCGCCGCGTCGCCAGAATCGGCCATCTCTCAGGCGTCCGGCGCGATGCCGCTGCGCACGGCGTGAGCCGCCGCCGCCGCGCGCGAGGAGAGCCCGAGCTTGCGGAGGATGTTCGTGACATGCCGGTGCACGGTGTGCTCGCTGACGACGAGACGGGATGCGATCTCGCGGTTCGTGAGGCCTTCGGCGAGCAGCGCGAGCACCTCCCGCTCGCGGGGCGTCACGTCGGCGGGCGGGTCGGGCATGCCGGCCGGTTCTCGCGCGCCGAGACGCGTCAGCGCGGCGCGCGCAGCCGACGCCTCGCGTCGGGCATCCGCCGCTCGGCCGCATGCTTGGAGCACCGTCGCGAGCTCGCTCCGTGCGCGAGCCTCCTCGTACGGCGTTCCCGCCTCGGCGAACGCGTCCGCTGCATCCTCGAGCAGCGCTTGCGCCCGGCTGTGCCGGGCTCGCGCCGCGGCGAGCCGCCCGCCGGCCAGGTCCGCGGTCGCCTGCAGGTACCGCGTTCCCGCTTCCGCGGCGACCTCCCGCAACGCCTCGGCGGCGCGTTTCGCGCCGGCGAGGTCGCCGAGCGCGAGCCGCGCTCCCAGGACGAGCTCGAGCGCGTCGACCCGGCGAGGGCTGCCCGGCGGGGTTCGCCGAAGCACTCGCTGGCCGCGCTCAGCCGCCCCGCGCAGATCGCCGCGGTCGAGGAGCACGCGGGCATGGCAGAGCAGCGCCGCAGGACTCGGGCCTGCCTCCGCGAGCAGGCGCTCCGTCTCCGCGACGCGACCCTGTCTGCGGCGCAGCTCGGCGAGCTCGACGAGCGGGCCGCCCGTCCACGCGGGCCGGGAGCGGGAGAAGTCCTCGTGCGCCGCCTCCAGGAGGCGGCCCGCCTCGTCCCAGCGACCGCGCGCCACGTGCACCGCGCCGTACTCGGCGCGGCAGAAAGCCAGCATGTAGCGGCTCCCGTACCGCTCGGCGAACTCGGCGATCCGGTCGCACCACTCCGCCGCGCGGTCGTAGTCGCGCACCAGCGCGCACGCGCCGACGAGGAAACAACACGTCCACGCCTCGGAGATCGGGATCTCGGCCCGCCCCTCGAGGGCGACCGTCGTCGCCTCGTCGAGCAGCCGCATCCCCGCCTCCACCTCCGCTGCGGCGACCAGGACGGCGCCGTCGAGGGCGAGCCCCAGCATCTCGAGGTCGGCGACGTCGAAGCGACGGCCCGCCTCAGCCGCAGCGCGTGCGCGGCTGCGCGCGGTGTCGCCGTCCCCGCGGCCGTGCGCGACGTACCCCTCGTGAAAGGCGAGCCACCCGTGGTCGGGACACGGCTCCTCGGATGCGAGGAGCCGGCGGGCGCGCCGCAGCCAGCCGTTCGCCACCGCTGCGGCGCCGTGGAAGTCGAGGTGATCGACCGCGAGCCACGTCGCCATCCGCGCCGCGTCCGCGGGGCGGCCCGCCCGCCGATAGAGGTCGAAGCCGGCCTCGCGAGACGCGAAGACCCCCTCGGCGTCGTCGAGCCACCAGGCAGCCCAGCTCAGGCCCTCGAGCGCCTCCGGTGTCCGTTCGGTCACGAGTGCGTCCGCGAACGCCGCGCGGGCGGCTTCCCACCTCCCCTCCCTGAGGGCGGACCAGCCCGCCGAGGTCATCGCGGCTCAGGCCGCAAGACGCGCACGCGAGCGCGCATCGAGCCGAGCAGGCCGCGGAGGTGCAGCTGGACGAAGTACCCGACGGACAGCCCTCGCAGCCCCCCGCGGTGGGGCTGCAGACGCATGTTCATGCCCGCAGGCTACGCACTCCCGACGCATGGTGGTCACGGCGCCGCGCTCCCAATGCTTCAATAACGGAAGCATTGGGCGGCGCGGGCGATTTGGCAGGATACGCGCCGGGATCACGAGCGCGAAGGAGGCTGGGATGACGTTGACGATCGGAGACACCGCACCGGACTTCGAGGCGGAGACGACCGAGGGCAGGATCTCGTTCCACGACTGGATCGGCGATTCGTGGGCCATCCTGTTCTCGCACCCGAAGGACTTCACGCCGGTGTGCACGACCGAGCTCGGCTACATGGCGAGCATCAAGCCCGACTTCGATCGCCGCAACGTCAAGGTGATAGGGCTCTCCGTGGACACGACCTCGGACCACGAGGGCTGGGCGCGGGACATCGAGGAGACGCAGGGCCAGGCCCCGAACTACCCCATCATCGCCGATCAGGACTTCGCCATCTCGAAGGCGTACGGCATGCTCGGCGCCGATGTCTCGGGAGATCCCAAGGATCGGACTGCGGCGGACAACCAGACGGTGCGCAACGTCTTCGTGATCGGCCCGGACAAGAAGGTCAAGCTCGTCCTCGTCTACCCGATGACCACGGGACGCAACTTCGACGAGGTGCTGCGCGTGATCGACTCGCTCCAGCTGACCGCGACCCACAAGGTCTCGACGCCGGTCAACTGGAAGGACGGCGACAACGTCATCATCGCGGGCTCCGTCTCGAACGACGAGGCGAAGGAGCTCTTCGGCGAGTGGGAGGAGCCGAAGCCCTACATTCGCATCGTCCCGCAGCCTCGCTGACCGTCTCGCCGGGGGACCCGCCGTGCGGGCCCCCCGGCGCGGTCCCGCGCGTCAGAAGTGGAACAGCCCCAGTCCGGGTGCGGCGGGATCGGCGGCGCCGTGGAGCTGGTCGAACGCGCGGAACTCCATCGGCAGGAACGTGCCGGTCACCGTGTCCGCAACGGTGACGGTCGTCCCGTCGAGGCTCCCGTCTCCTTTGACGGACTCGACCACGCGCGCGCGGATGACGAGGTCGTCCGGGACACAGTCGGCACCGACCGCGAGCACCGGGCCGACCTGCGACACGAGGGTCGCGAGCGTGGCGGGCGTGTGACTCTGTGGGGGATCCTCGACGAGGCCGAGCGCGCCGCAGAACGCACGGAAGTCGGCGACCGAGAGACCCTGGCTCTCGTCGTACCGGCTGCGCCACGACCCGCCCAGGGCGTCCAGGGTCGACTCGACGCTGAGCGCCAACCGCGCGCGCCACGACTCCATCATCGTTCCGGCGGCCGCCCAGCTGACGATGCCCGACTGCTGCTGCAGGGGCACGACGGGCGGGTCGGCGGCGGCGTCGACCGCCTCGTCCGCTGCGTCGGTACTGCCGACGGTGACGTCGACGCTGCCGGACGGCTGGGTGACGACGAGCCGGCCGCCGTCGGAAACCTGCGAGATCGCGCGCTGCAGGGCCGGGACGTCGGTCGCGCTCACCGTGGTCGGCCGCGCGGCGCCGATCGCGCCGCGGAGCACGCTCTCGGTGAGCAGCCGCTTCTGCTCGTCGGTGATGAGACCCTTGTCCGCCGCGTCGCCGATGTTGCCGAGGCTGCGGTCGAGCTCCTGGTTGAGGAAGCGCTGCTGGGCGAGCGCCCCGGCCTTCGAGGCGAACCCCTTTGCCGCCCCCAGCGACATCTTGAGCGCTTCGGCGGAGTTTGCCTGGTTCATCGCGAGCCCGGTCAGGTCGCGGAAGACGTCGCTCGTCCCGAGGGCGGCGACCGCGGCGGCCAGCCCGGTTGGATCGGGCGCCGTCGGCACCTGCTGGTAGCCGACCAGCGGCGTCGGGAGCTGGTCGGGCGCGAGCGGCGGCGCGGGAGCCGCCCGGGAGGCCGTGCTGAGCGCGTCGATGGACGGCGGCTGGTCGGGGATCGGAGCGTCCTCCCAGCGCCAGAACAGCGTGTCGTCGATCGGCTCGCAGCTGTTGCACGTCCCCGTCACCGCTTCCGCGAAGACGCCCGAGGTCGGGAGGCTGATCCGCATCGGCGCCGCCGGATCGGCGGCGTAGAGGTGACGCAAGTCGTGGGGCGTCGCGTCCGCGAAGCGGTAGGTCGGGTCCAGCTCCTGACCGGGCGCGACCGGCATCACGAGCGAGTTTCCCACCACGCCGACGACGCGGTTCTCGACGACGGAGGCGACGCTCCTGCCACGCGCGTCGGGCGCGATGAAGCCGTCGAGGAGCATGTAGCGCCGGTTCGGGTCCATCGAGAGCCATATCGCGCGGTGGTAGTACTCGACGTGCTCGTCGAGGTGCGCCTGGAGCTGGTTGGAGAGCCGGACGTCGAGCTCGCGGGGGTTGCGCTTCTCGAGGGTGTCGAGCGGCGTGGGTATCTCCACGTCGTCGCCGAGGGTCAGGTCGTCGAGGATCCGCCGGTTGACGAAGAGGTGGTGTCCCAGATGGTCGGTGCGGTAGCGGAGCGAGCCGGAGTCGACGACCAGGAGCGCCCCCGGCGGGAGATTGGAGACCGCCAGCGACAGCCGGACACGCTCGACCTCGGCGCGCAGGACGTTCGGGAGCGGGGTGTCGACGCGGAGCGTCACGAGCGTCGGGCGATCCTGCGCGAAGCCGCCGATCAGGCTGGGGTCGACCGCGAGCCCGTGCACGGCGCCCGACTCCTCGACGAGCTCGAGGGTCAGCTCCTCGACGAGCCTTTGCAGGACACCGGGCGCGATGCGCGCGTCCCACACGGCGTCGCGATCCTCGGGCAGGACGCCCCCGAGGTAGCGGTCGAAGATGTTCTCCGGCGTGTCCCAGAGATGGTCGACGTAGCCCGTCCAGTTCGTCTCCACGAACTCGTCGAGCTCACCGTCGGCGGGACGCGGTAGGACGCTGCGGACGGACAGCTCGCCGTCGAGGGAGCGGAGCGGCTCGTCCGCGTACCTCCCCGCAGGCACGTCCGCTCCCTCCCAGTCGGCCTCGACGCGCTCGAGCGAGTCGAACGCGGGCACGAGCGAGCGCCGCCGCAGCGACCGCTCGAGCGGACGGCGCCAGCGGAGCACCTTGTCGGGCGTGAAGGGCGAGATCGCGAAGGGGACGAACAGGCACTCCTGGGCGGCCGCGAGCTCCTGCGTGACCTGCAGGTGCCGGAGCACCTCGAAGTACTGGATCGTGAGGCTGTGACAGTGGTTGTAGTTGGCGACGACCTCGGTCTGGGCGCGCACCGACTCTCCCTGTCGCCCGGTCTGCACGACGGTCGCGCGCTGCCCCCGGACGACGCTCGCGGACTGGAGCGTGCGGTCGCGGACCTGCTGGAGCGCGAGCCCGGTGACGTCGCGCGCAGAGGTCTG
>DATBET010000084.1:0-12536 GCA_036558885.1 Gaiella sp. | reverse complement strand
TCTACCGGCAGTGGCGGCCCACGCCGCTCTTCCGTGCGCGCCGCCTCGAGCGGGAGCTCGATACCCCCGCGCGGATCTTCTACAAGTACGAGGGCGTCTCCCCGACGGGCAGCCACAAGCCCAACACCGCGGTCGCGCAGGCGTTCTACAACGCGCGCGAGGGCGTGCAACGCATCGCGACCGAGACGGGCGCCGGCCAGTGGGGCTCGTCGCTCGCGTTCGCCGGAGCGCTGTTCGGGCTCGAGGTCGACGTCTACATGGTGCGGGTCTCCTACGACCAGAAGCCCTACCGCCGGGCGCTGATGGAGGCGTTCGGCGCGCGCTGCGTGCCCAGCCCCTCCGAGGAGACCGCCTCCGGGCGCGCGATCCTCGCCGAGCACCCGGACTCGACCGGCAGCCTCGGCATCGCGATCTCCGAGGCCGTCGAGCAGGCAGCGCGGCGGGACGACACGAAGTACTCGCTCGGCTCGGTGCTGAACCACGTCCTCCTGCACCAGACGGTGATCGGCGAGGAGGCGCTCGCGCAGATGGACCTCGCGGAGGCCTACCCGGACGTGCTGATCGGCTGCACGGGCGGCGGCTCGAACTTCTCCGGCCTCGTCTTCCCGTTCCTCGGCCAGAAGCTGCGGGGCGGCTCGGACGTCCGGGTGATCGCGGTCGAGCCGGCGGCGTGTCCGAGCCTCACGCGCGGAGAGTTCGCCTATGACTTCGGCGACACCGGCCACCTGACGCCGCTCGTCAAGATGCACACTCTCGGCTCGACGTTCGTCCCCCCGGGCTTCCACGCCGGCGGGCTCCGCTACCACGGCATGGCGCCGCTCGTCAGCCATCTCCACGAGCTGGGGCTGATCGAGGCGCGCGCGTACCACCAGACCGAGGTGTTCGAGGCGGGCGTCCGCTTCGCACGCGCCGAGGGAATCCTGCCCGCCCCGGAGGCGAACCACGCGGTCAAGGCGGCGCTCGACGAGGCGCTCCGCTGCAAGGAGGAGGGACGCGAGGAGACGATCCTCTTCAACCTCTGCGGACACGGCCACTTCGACATGCAGGCCTACATCGACTTCTTCGCCGGAGCGCTCGAGGACCGGGCGTACGACGAGCGGGAGCTCGCGCTCGCGCTCGCCGGGCTGCCGGCCGTCGCGGTCTGAGTCAGCCCGCCCCGCGGTCGCCCGGCAGGCGTGAGGACCCCGCGAGCGCGCGGAAGCCGGGCACGGGGTCGTGGCCCGGTCGAGCGACGAGGACGAGGGCTCCGGGCTCGGGCCCGGCGAGCGCCGCGACGAGCAGCTCGATCCCGGCCGCGAGCGCGAACGCCTTGTGCGCCTGGGGCCCCCCGAACGGGACCAGCTCGTCCGGCTCGGCCGCCCCGGTGAGGACGTCGCCGTGCGTGACCGCCCCCATCGAGACGTCCGAGACGACCGGGCGTCCTTCCGAGGACGGGATCGCGATCGCGATGGGGTTCGTCCCCGTCAGCGGCGGGCCGCCCTCGGGGTGCGGCAGACGCCTCGGCGAGGTCGCCGTGACCACGGCGACGAGCCCGGCGTCGGCCAGGCGCCTGGCCCATGCCCCGAGGACGCCCGTCGGGAAGCACGCCTCCGCCACGACCAGGCGGGCCCGGTCGGGAGGCTCGGCCAGGATCGACTCGCAGACCGCCGCAAGCGTCAAGTAGCCGAGCGCGCCACCGCCGTGCCAGCGCTCGTGGCCCTCCGAGCGCTCGAGGCACCGCGGCCGACCGACGGGATCGACGGATTCCCCGAGTAGTCCCTCGAGCCACTCGACCCGGACGAGCCCGTGCCCGGTGCGCCCCATGCGATCGGCGGCCGCGAGGTGCTCGGCGACCGTCGTCGCGTCGCTGTGCGAAAGACCTTTCGCGCGCAATCGGGCGATGGCCGTATCGATTGTCACGACGTCACCCGCACGACAGGGAGTAGGCTTACAACATCCTCACACCACGGTGAGAGGATGCGACTGGATGGCCGCGCCTCCCCCCGGCGCGGACGTGCAGAGACGGCCGAGCCCACCGCCGCTGGGCACGCCGTCGAGAAGGGAGCCTTCGGGCTCCCTTCTGTAGAGCGGGGGAAACCGTGTGGGGTGCGGGAAACCAGGTTTCCCCCACCGACCCCCTGCTACTGCGCTGCGCACGGGCATGCCGTACCTGGCCTGCCGCCGGGCAAAGCCCGGCTCCGGCCACGGTGCGCGCGCCGTCGCGACCGGCTTCAAACCCGTGACCGCTAGAGAACCGTCAGGGCCTTGCGGATCGCGGCGGGGCGGCGGGACTGGACCTGCTCGGCGAGGGCGCGGATCGCGGCGGTGACTTCGGCGTCGGGCGCGGCCTCGATCACCGGGCGGCCCTCGTCGGCCGCCTCCCGGAGCGCGGGGTCGAGCGGGATTCGGGCGACGAGCGGCGCGTCGATCTGCGCCGCGAGAGCCTCGCCTCCACCCGTGCCGAACAGCTCCTGGCCGGTGCCGACCAGCCACGACATGTTCTCGACGACCCCCACGACGCGCATCCCCGTCTTCTGCGCCATCACGGCCGCACGGACGGCGACCTGCTGCGCCGCGGGCTGCGGCGTCGTCACGACGAGCGCCTCCGCGCGGGGCAAGAGCTGCCCGATCGAGATCGCGACGTCGCCCGTGCCCGGAGGCATGTCGACCACGAGGGTGTCCAGCTCGCCCCAGTGCACGTCGGAGAGGAATTGCTCGAGGGCCTTGTGCAGCATCGGCCCGCGCCACATGATCGGCGCGTTGTCCTCCGCGAAGAGCCCGATCGACATGACGTGGAGATCGCCGCGCACAGGCGGCACGATCATCGAGTCGACCACGACCGGTCGCTGCGACACGCCGAGCATCAGCGGGATCGAGTACCCGTAGACGTCGGCGTCGAGGATCCCGACGCGCTCCCCCCGCTCGGCGAGCGTTGCCGCGAGGTTCGCCGAGAGGGTCGACTTGCCGACGCCGCCCTTCCCCGAGACGACGGCGACGACCCGGGTCGAAGCCGCGAGCCTGATCTCCTTCGGCGGGCGGCCGCCCCGTAGCCGGCTCGCGAGGGCCGCTTTCTCCTCCGGCGTCATCACGTCGAAGTGGAGCGTGACGCCCGTGACGCCCGGCACCGCGCCGACGTGGCGCGCGACCTGCTCCTGGAAGCTCGATCGGAGAGGGCAGCCCGCGACCGTGAGCGCGATCGTCACGTCGACCGCGCCGCCGGCCCCGACGACGACGTCGCGAACCATCTCGAGGTCGGTGACGGGCCGCTTGAGCTCCGGGTCTATCACCCGCTCGAGCGCCACGAGGATCGCATCGCGGTCGGGTGCCATCCCGTTCAGCGTAGCGACCCGATCGTGGCCCGAAACGGCTTCACCGGGCCGCGACGTGCGCGGTCAGGAGAGCGCGGCGGCGATCCGGGCGCAGAGCTCCGGCGTCGCGGCGGCAACGACGCGCGAGCGCTGGCCCAGGTCGAGCTGCGCCGCGCCGAAGGGTGGATCCTCGAACAGCTCGATCGCGAGGCCGCGCTCCCGGACGAGCAGCTGCGCGGCCGCGATGTCGATCGACCGCGCCGGCTTGAGGCAGCAGACCGCGTCGAGGCGGCCGGCGGCGAGATGACAGAGCGACAGCGCGAGCGATCCCATCACGCGGAGCCTGTGCGCGACGCCGCGCAGGCCCGCCACGACGTCCGCGATCGCCTCGGTGGTCGTCCCCTCGAGCGAGAGGATCTCGACCGCCTCCTTGGGGCCCGGCCCGGCGAGCGGCGCCCCGTCGAGGCGCGCCCCCGCGCCCCGCTCCGCGGACCACTCCTCACCCGTGCCGAAGTCGTGGACGAACCCGAACGTGACGTCGTCCATCGTCGGGCCGTCTGCGACGGCGAGGGAGAGCGAGAAGAACGGGATCCCCCGCTTCGAGTTGACCGAGCCGTCGATCGGGTCGACGACGACGCGCAGCTCCCCGCCCGCGCCGAACGTGCGGATGCCGAGCTCCTCAGAGACGAGCGTCAGGTCGGCGCCGAGCGCGTCGAGGCGCCGGACGACGGCGTCCTCCGCGGCGCCGTCGATCGCCGTGGTGTCGTCGCCTCCCTCGCCCGCGCGCAGCACGGGCTCGCGCTCCACGCGCGTGGGCAGCTCTGCGAGGACGCGCTCGAGGTCCTGCACGCAGGCCCGCGAGAACGAAAGCCAGTCGGTCACTGCTCGAGCGGGTGGAAGAGGAGGCCCGAGAGGAGCTTGGGGAAGAAGTACGTGCTCTTCGGCGGCATCACGAGCCCCTGACGAGCGTGCTCGAATACGTCCTCGATCCGCGTCGCGCGCAAGAGGAAGGCACAGTCGGCCGCACCGGAGCGAACCCGTTCGACCGCCTCCGCGGCGTCGGGCGTGTAGTCGATCCCGTCGCGCCCGAAGCGGTCGACGAGCTCCGGGTCGAGCTCGCCCGCCGACCCACGGACGAGCTGCGTCGACCCTCGCCGGAGGAGCACCGCCGCGGAGCGGTCGAACGGCTCCGCGGCGAGCGCAACGAGCGCTGCCTCGGGCGTGTCGAACTGCTCGCCGTCGAGCGTCACGTCGGGACGCCCGCTGAACACGCGGTGCGTCGGCAGGATCGCGAGCCCGGAATCGGTGGTGGAGACGAGCACCGCCAGCAGTCGGTCGCCCCCGCCCTCGTCGGCGTACGCAAGCGCCGTCTCGTAGCGGTGATGGCCGTCCGCGATCAGGAGCTGCGTGTCCACGAAGGCCTCGGCGACCCCCTGCGCGCCCTCGAGGCGCCAGAGACGGGTGTCGCCGGCGTCGAGATCGGGAGGGCGTTCGGGAACCGTCACCGGCGGGGCGCCGGCGTAGAGGAAGAACAGCGGCTCGAGCTGCGCCCGCGCCGCCCGCAGGAGTCGGAGGCGCCTGCGCCGGGTGCTCGCATGGGTGCGCTCGTGCGGCAGGACGATCCCGGCCGAGTAGGGCTCCACCCGGAGCGACGCGGCAATCCCCGTCCGGGTGGGCCCGACGCCCTCGCTCTCCGGGACGTCCTGCTCGAGTACCCACACGGCGGGCGTCTCGTCGCGGACGAGGACGCCGTCGTCGAGCCATGCTCGGAAGCGGCGGCCGCCCTCGGCCTCGTCCGGATCGCAGGTCAGCCACACGACGTTGTGCGGGTCCCGAGCGCGCAACACCGAGCGCTGGCCCTCGTCCAGCACGTCGTACGGCGGCGCGGTCACGGTCGTGCTCGGGCTGGCGTACCGGACCGCACGGAACGGACGGACGTCGGCCACTCGCCGAGCCTACACTCAGGCCGTGGCGACGATCGCGGAGCTCTCCGAGGACCGCACCGTCGACGGGGTCTTCGCGGTCGCGCGCAAGCGGCGGCTCACGACGCGCAAGGGCAAGGCGTATCTCGCGCTCGAGCTCGTCGACCCGAGCGGCCGGATCGAGGGCCGGGTCTGGGACGACGTCGAGCTGCTCGACCGCCGCTTCGCAGAGGGCGACGCGGTGCGCGTGCTCGGGCGGGTGGAGCGGTTCGACGGCCGCCTCCAGGTGCAGGTCCGCGCGCTCGAGGCGGCGGACGACGATCCCGCCTCGCTCGCGCCGACACTGCGGCGCGACGCCGACGAGCTCCTGGGATTCCTCGAGTTCCTCGCGGCCGAGATCGCGCACCCGGGGCTCGCGGCCGCGGTCGGCACGACCCTCGCGACCGCCGAGGTGCGAGACGGGATGCGGGCATTGCCTGCCGCCGGCGCGGACGGGCACCACGGCTACGCGGGCGGGCTGCTCGAGCACACCGTGGGCGTCGCGACGCTCTGCCGCGAGACCGCCCAGCTCCATCCAAGGCTGCGTGCCGACCTCCTGGTCTCGGCCGCGCTCCTCCACGACGTCGGCCGCGTGCGCGAGCTCGGGCGCGGCCCGGCCTTCCGGCCCACGCGCGAGGGATCGCTGCTCGGGCACGTCCAGCTGGGCGTGCAGCTCGTCGACGAGCACGCGGCGACGCTCCAGTCGGAGGTGCGGGCCGAGCTGCTCCACGCGATCGCGGCACACCACGATCGCAGCGCGGCACGCACCGCCGAGGCGGCCGTCCTGTACCACGCGAACCAGCTCGACGCACAGGCCGCGACGCGCCCCGTCGGCGACGACTAGCGGCGCGTGGAGGCGGCCGTCCTCGCGCTCCTGGGCGCGTTGTCCTGGGGCACGGGAGACTTCTTCGGCGGCCTCGCGTCCCGTCGCGCGCACGTGCTCACGGTGCTCGCGATCTCGCAGGGGATCGGGCTTCTCGGCGTCCTGACGTGGGCGCTCGCGAGCGGCGACGCCGCGCCGGGCGCCGGGGACATGCTGCCGGCCGCCGGCGCGGGCGTCGCGGGCGCGATCGGGCTCGCCGCGCTCTACCGGGGGATGGCGATCGGGGCGATGGGGATCGTCGCGCCGATCTCGGCGGTGAGCCCGGCGGTGCCGCTCGGCGTCGACCTGCTGAGGGGCGAGGTCCCCGCAGCGCTGCAGTGGGTCGGGATCGCGACAGCCCTCGCGGGCGTCGTGCTGCTCGCACGCGAGCCGGGTGGAGGCGTGGGGCGGGCGGGCCTGGCCGCGGGCGTGTCGCTTGCACTCGTCGCGGCGCTCGGCTTCGGCCTCTTCGTGGTCGGCCTCGACGCGGCCTCCGACGGGGGCGCGACCTGGGCGGTGGTCGTCGCGCGCACGGCCTCGACGCTCCTCTCGCTCTGCGCCGTGCTCGTCGTCTCGGCGCCCCTGCGCCCGCCGGCGAGCCTGCTCCCCGCGATCGCGGCCGTGGGCGTCTTCGACACGACGGCGAACGCGCTCGTCGCCGTCGCCACCACGTACGGGTCGGCCGGCATCGTGGCCGTGCTCAGCGCGCTCTACCCCCTGACGACGATCCTGCTCGCCCGCTTCTTCCTCTCCGAGCGGCTCGATCGGACCCGGCGCGCGGGCGGCGTCCTCGCGCTCGGCGGCGCTGCGCTCGTGGCCGTCGGCTGAGGCGGCTACACGTTGAAGCGGATGTTGAGCACGTCGCCGTCGGCGACGACGTAGGTCTTTCCCTCGAGCCGCTGCGTGCCACGCCGTGCGGCCTCGGAATGTGAGCCCGCCGCGAGGAGGTCGTCGGTGGAGATCACCTCGCAGCGGATGAAGCCGCGCGCGATGTCCGAGTGGATCGTGCCGGCCGCGTCGAGCGCGGTCTGGCCACGGCGGAGCGTCCAGGCCCGCGTCTCCTTCTCGCCCACGGTGAAGAACGTGATCAGCCCGAGCGCCTCCTCGAGCCGGCGGACGACGTCGTCGAGAGCGGACGTGCCGCCGTCGCGGTACTCGGCCGCCTCGTCCTCGGGCAGCTCCGCGAGCTCCGCCTCGAGCTTGCAGTCGATCCCCCGCGGGCCGTTCTCGACCGCGAGCAGCGGCTTCGTCGTGAGCGGATCGAGGGCCTCGGGCAGCTCGCCGGGCCACTCGCCGAGGATCCTTTCGCCGTCCAGGTGGTCGGCAAGCCGGTCGAGCACGTCGAGCTCTGCGCGCACGCCGGGATCGCCGGACTTCGCCTCCTTCGCGACGCGCTCGCGACGGCGCTCGACGTGGTCCCGGTCGGCGACCAGGAGCTCCAGCTTCAGCGTCTCGAGGTCGTCCGCCGGCGTCGCCGCGTCCGAGAAGCCGTCCAGCACGGCGAGGATCGCGTCGACCTGCCGGAGGTTGCCGAGCAGCTGCGGGCCGGTGCCGGGGACGTCGACCACGCGAATCGCAGCGGGCGTCACCTTGCGCGCGGAGACGACCGCGGCGAGCCTCTCGAGCCGGTGGTCGGCGATCGTCGCCATGCCGACGTTCGGCTTCTCGCTGACGGAGGCGTAGGCCGTGATCTCGGCGCCTGCCCGCGTGAGCGCGTTGAACAGCGTCGTCTTGCCGCTGTTCGGAAGCCCGACGATCCCGACCTCCAGCGCCATCGGGCGGTCAGGCTACTCGTCGGTGTCAGGCGCCGAAGCCGACTTGCGAGCCGGGCGGGTACCGCTTGAGGTACACGACGCGCGGCACGACGACGGTGAGCCGCCCGTCCTGCGTGTCGAGCTGCACCGCGCCGCCCGCGCCCGCGCCGACGGCGCGCTCGATCGCGTCCGCGGTCTCGGGCTGGACGGTCGCGCCGATGATCTGCCCGCCGTCGAAGGCGAGCTCGATGCGGATGGAGTCGTCAGCCAGGGCACACCACCTCCGTGAGGACGCCGTGGACGGCGTCGGGATGGACGAACGCGACCTGCAGGCCGAACAGCCCGCTACGAGGGGTCTCGTCGATCAGCTCGGCGCCGGCCCCCGCGAGGTCCGCGAGGGCCGTGCCGACGTCGTCGACCTCGTACGCGACGTGGTGCATCCCCGGCCCGCGGCTCGCGAGGAAGCGACCGACGGGCGTGTCGTCGCCGATCGGCGCCAGGAGCTCGATCCGGCCCGTCCCGACGAGGACGGACAGCGCGTGGACGCCCTGGTCGGGCACCGTGGAGCGACGCTCGAGCGTCGCCCCGAACAGGCGGCGGTACGTCGAGAGCGCCTCGTCGAGATCCGCGACGGCAATCCCGAGGTGATGGATGCCGCCGACGGTCACGCGGTCGATGCTACTTCTGCGGGGAGGGGCACGCGCGGCTCGAGGACCCGGTCGACGAGGCCGTACTCGACCGCCTCGGCGGGCGTCATGAAGCGGTCACGGTCGATGTCCTCGAGCACCTGCTCGACCGGGCGCCCGGTGTGGCGTGAGAGCACCTCGGCCATCTGGCGCGTCGAGGCCTCGATCTCGCGCGCCGCGATCGCGATGTCGGACGGCGCGCCTCGTGCGCCCGCGGAGCCCTGGTGGATCATCAGCTTCGCGTGCGGCAGGGCAAGCCGTTTGCCCGGCGCGCCTCCCGCGACGATCACCGCCGCGGCGGACATGCCGATTCCGAAGCAGATCGTGCGCACGTCGCACTTCACGTGCTGCATCGCGTCGTAGATCGCCATGCCCGCGTAGGCGTCGCCGCCGGGCGAGTTCACGTAGAGGTCGACGTCCTTGTCCGGCCCCTCTGCCTCGAGGAACAGCAGCTGCGCGACGACGATGTTCGCGAGCTCCTCGTCGACCGGGCGACCGAGGAACACGATCCGCTCGCGCAGGAGGCGTGAGTAGATGTCGAAGGCCCGTTCGGCACGGCCGTCGGCCTCGACCACGGTGGGGATCACCACGGCAGCCTCCTTCGCTAATCTGCAACCGGACGGTTGCACTATACATGCAACTCGGAGGTTGCGGATGGAGGTTCGCAGGGAGATCGTGCTGCCGACGACGCGCGAGGACGCGTGGGAGGCGCTCACCGAGCCGAGCCGGCTCGAGGAGTGGTTCGCTACCGAGGTGGAGCTCGACCTCCGCGAGGGCGGCGCCGCTGTGTTCCGCTGGGGAGACGGTGACGCGCGACGGGCGGAGGTCGTCACCGTCGAGGACGAGGAGCGGCTCGTGCTGCGCTTCGAGGACGATGGGATCGTGGACGTGCGGCTCGCGGACGACGAGGACGGCACACGCGTGCTCGTCCGCGAGACGTCGCCCGCGTGGAGCACCGCACTCGAGCTCAGCGCGCTCGCGTCGTGGGCGGCGGCGTAGACCGGGTCTTCGACGCGCTCGCCGACCCGACCCGGCGGTTCGTCCTCGAGGTGCTCGCCGGACGCGAGAGCGCGAGCCAGTCCGAGCTCGCCGCGCAGGTGCCCGTCACCCGCCAGGCGGTCGCGAAACACCTCTCGACGCTCCACGCCGCGGGTCTCGTGCGCAGCGAGCGCCGTGGCCGCGAGACGCACTACGCGCTCGACAAGGCGCCGCTCGACGAAGCCGCCGCGTGGCTCGAGTGGGTCGGATCGGAGTGGGACGGGCGACTCGCAGCGCTGGCCCGCCACGTCGTCGGGCGCGGGGCTCCTAGCCTCCGACCACCTCGTCGGCCGTCGTGAACCTGACGCCGCCGGCGCGCCACTGCGCGAGCGCGGCCTCGACCCGCTCCGGCGACAGCCCGCGCGATGCGTCCTCGACGAACGCGACCCGCCGACCGCGAGCGAGGAGCCCCATGATCGCCGCGTGGTTGCACACGTCCGTCGCGACCCCGAACACGAGCACCTCCTCCGGGTCGAGCGCCGTGAGGAGTGGCTCGAGGTTCGGGTTGGAGAACGCGCTGTAGGTCTTCTTCAGCAGCAGCAGCTCGCGGCGGCCGCGAACGAGCTCGGGAACGAGCCCGGGCGGGTACGGCGTCAGCGAGAGCGGCAGCGGGTCGAGCTGCGCCGTCTCCGGGATCCTCGCGCTGCCCGGCGTGCCGCGCAGGCAGTGCGGCGGGAAGGTCGTCTCGAAGTCCGGCTCGTCCGAGAGCTCGGGGTCGGTGAGCTCGTGGTCGTCCGCCGTCGCGAGGTGGGTGACGCCCTGGTCCTCGGCCCACCGGACGAGCCTCGCCATCGCCGGGATGGCAGCCTCCGCGTCCGGCACGGGCAGCTTGCCGTCCCCGCGGACGAAGTCGATCTGTGTGTCGACGTCCCAGAGGAGCACGCCGCTCACTCCATGCGCTCCGCCTCGTGGCGAGCCCGCGCCGCCGCGACGCCGGTGCAGCCGCCCACATCACCCGCGGCGTCCTTACCGCCCGCGGCGCCATCATCACCGGCGGTAGCCGCGTCGCTCGCACAGCCCGCGTTGCTCGAAGAACCACCCCCAGGGGCACCCCGGGTGCCCTGATGACACGCTACCGGTCGAAGCGTCACGTGTCCGTGCCGACACTGTGCCGATTTCGTGGCGATCGCGTGGCGCTCCGATGCCTCGATCGCGTGGCCTTCCGAAGCGGAAGCCGCGTGGCGCTCCGTGGCGTCGACCGCGTGGCGGTTGGCGCTCTCGACCGGGAACCTGTCCTGCGCGGCCGCGCTGCGCTCCTACTTCCGGGCAGCGACCTCACCTGACGAGCTCGAGGCGCTCGTTCGGCCGGAACCCCCGGCCGACCTTGCCGGTCGGGCGGCCGTCCGTCATCACGATGTCCGCCGTGAAGTCGTTCTCGCCGCGGATGAGCGACGAGCCCACGCCGTACGCGTCGACCGGCACGCCGCGCCGCTCGAACTCCTCGATCTTCGCCACACCGAAGCCGCCGGAGGCGACGATCCTGACGTGCTCGAAGCCGTCCTCGTCGAGGGCGGCGCGAACCTTGCGCACGAGCCGCTCGTTCACACCCCGGGGGTCGAAGTCGCCCATCTCGGCCCAGAGCGAGCGGTCGACGAGCTGGCTCGACGTGTCGAGGCGGACGCCCCAGAGCCGCGGCCCGAGCGCCCGCGCGACCTCGAGCGCGGTCCGCACCGAGTCGTTCTCGAAGTCGACGAGGACGGTTATGCGGAAGTCCTCGGGCGCCCACTCAGCGAACTTCGTCGCCGCGAGCACCGTGTTGCCGCCGTAGGCCGCGATCAGGGAGTGCGGGACGGTGCCGAGGCCGCGCCCGCCCCACCACGAGGCCTGCGCATCCGACGTGACCCCGATCTCGGAGCCGAGCACTGCGCCTGCGACGTGCGCGGCGTAGCCGTCGCCGGTCTGGACGCGATGGTGGTCGTGACGCGCCGGCATGAAGATGATCGGCTTCCCGTTCGCGGCCTCGAGCACGCGGGCAGTGTTCGTCGCGATCAGCGTGCGGCGCGCAAGCGTGCCGAGCACGACCGTCTCGAGGTGCCCGAAGGCGGTGTAGTCGCCCTCGATCGTCATCACCGTCTCCCATGGCTCGAGCCGGTCGCCGTCGCGCAGCGCGTGCACCGTGAGGGTGGGCCAGTCGTCCGAGCAGAGCTCGAGGATCGCGATCGACTCGTCCATCCCGCCGAGCATCGCTCGATGACGCTGGAAGAGCTGGACGAGGACGCGGGGCCGCCGCCCGTCGTGGAGGAGCGCGGCGCGCGTGTGGTTGAAGTACGCGTCGCTGTAGTACCCGTCGCGCATCTTCTCGACGGGGAGGTCGAAGATCTCGGGATCGAGGCGCGGGCGCCGCTCACGAGACGGCGCGACGGTCACCGCGCGAACGCCTCCTCAGCCTCGAGGCAGGCGCGGATCGCGGCCTCCGCTACTTCGAGCTGCTCGGGCGACGGCTCTCGCGTGGAGATCCGCCGCTGAAGCTCGGTGCCGGGGCGGGCGAGGGCGCGCGACAACCGGCGCTCCGGATTGCGGCTCATCCAGCCGAACACCTCGACCGCCGCTCCCATCGCGCCCACCGCGCCGACGACCCGCGCCTTCGTGCGGTGCCGTGCCGGAGCGAGCTCCGCAGCAACCCCCGCCAACGCCGTCGCGATCGTCAGCGGGCCGACGAGATGAGACCCGCAGCGCTCGTGCTCCTTCGCGGCCGGCTCGCCGCTCTCGTAGGTCCCGATCGAGATGTGCTCCGCGCCGTGGTAGCGGGTGAGGTCGTCGCCGCGGAGCGCGATCAGCGCCGGCACGAGCGAGGCCATCACGACCATTGTCTCGCGCGGGACGACGGGGAGGGAGGAACGGCGCACGAGGCTCGCGCCCGTCGACGCCGCGACCAGCGCGGCGGCGACCGCGGGTCGTTCGAACGGGAGCTTGGCCTCCGGGAGGCCGCGCTTGAGCGCCGGCAGCAC
>DATBET010000083.1:0-15918 GCA_036558885.1 Gaiella sp. | reverse complement strand
CCCCGACATCGAATGGATCGCGTGGACGCTCCCCCGGCTCGAGGAGCGGTACGACCTGTTCGCGATCGTCCGCGCGACGAACCCCTTCCGCGGCCCGGAGGTGATCCGCCGCGGCCTGGAGCAGCTCCTCGCGACGCCCGAGGCCGACTCGATCCGCGCCGTCGAGCGCGTGAAGCAGCACCCCGGCAAGATGTGGGTGATGGACGAGCTCGGCCGGCTGATGCGGCCGCTGCTCGACCAGTCGCACCTCGACGTCGCCTGGCACGCGGGCCAGTACCAGGCGCTGCCCGCGATCTACGTCCAGAACAGCGCGCTCGAGATCGCCTGGACGCGTGTCGTGGAGGCGACCGGTACCCGCGAGGGACGGATGCTGGCCCCGTTCCTCACCGAGGGCTACGAAGGGCTCAACATCGACGACGAGGAGGATTTCGCCCGCGCCGAGCGCCTGACCGCCGAGGGCCGCGCCCGACTGGTGCCGATCGGGCGTGAGCCGTATCCGGAGGCCGTGCCGCCATCCGGGCCCGGGGCGCGCGAGTCGCTCCCCCCGCCGGACGCGCGCGCGTGAGCTCCCACGCGTCGGCGACGGCGCCCCCGCGCGTCGAGCGGCGCCCCCGGTTCGCCGACTGGCCGCGCGTCGCCGTCGCCGTGGGGCTCGCCGGGCTCGTGGTCGCGTGGCTCGCCGATCCGCTGGTCGGCGGCGACACCGGCCCACTTCTGACGGGCACCGAGCAGCTCGGGCGCTGCCTCGGGAAGCTCGACCTCGTCTCGTGCGACGAGGCCCAGCCGATCGACCCGTTTCCGGTTCTCCAGCACGCGCCGGATCTCGTCGCGGACGCGGGCCTGGAGCTCTCGCGCGCCGGCCGGACGCGCGTGCTCGGCGCGCTGAGCTGCCTCGGCGTGCTCGGAGCGATCGCCGCCGCCTTCGTCGCGCTGCGACGTGTGGGCCAGGCGGAGTGGCGCTGGGGGTTCCTCGTCGTTGCCGTCAGCGGCCCCGCGCTTGCCTACGGCGGCGCGACGTGGGGCGAGATGCTCGCCGCGGGCCTCTTGACAGTGTTCGTGGCGGCCGCGCTGGTTCCGGCGCGGCCGGTCGTCGTGGCCGCCGCGGCGTTCGGTGCGAGCCTGACGAAGGAGACGAGCTACCCGTTCGTCGTCGCGCTCGGCGTCCTCTCGCTGCTCCTCGCGCGGCGCCGGCTCGGGCGCTCGATTCGGTCGCACGTCGTCGGCTGCCTCGCCGGAGTGGCGCTCGCGCTCGGGTTGAGCTCGGCGCTGAACCTGCTGCGCTTCGGGAGCCCGAGGAACGTCTACTACCTCGACCCTGGCCTGCGCGCGTCCGACCTGCGATGGTTCCTCGAGCCCGCCGCAGGCCTGTTCGTGTCGCCGAACGGCGGGATCCTGGTCTTCTGGCCGTTGGCGTGCCTGCTGGTCGCGGCGCTGCTCGCGGTGCCCGTGGTGCGCGCCATGCGCGGCGCCGCGACGTGGCGCGAGGCGTGGCCGGCGCTCGCGCTGGGCGCGATCGTCCTCGGGCTCGTGGTCTCGCTCGCCTGGTGGTGGCAGCCGTTCGGCTGGTGGGCCTGGGGACCGCGCCTGAGCCTCCCGTGGGTGCTGCCCGTCCTGCTCGTCGCGCTCGCGGCGTTCGGTTCGACCTTGCGCCCCGCAGCGGCAAGGATCCTCACGCCGGTGACAGGGCTCGTCGCCGTGTCCGTCGTCGCCGTCCTCGTCGCGCTCCCGCACGTCGGGTACCTGTGGGCGCCGGACACGGTCGGCAATTTCTTCTTCTTCCACACCACCGCGGTGTGTCCGGGCGGCGGGCCGCCCCCCACCCCCCGGTACTACGACTGCCTGCACGAGGAGATGTGGGCACGCCGTCCGATCTGGCTCGACTCCCTGCACGGTCTCCGGAGGGCCGGCGGGCTCGCGACCGCGATGGCGACCGCGCTCGTCGTCGTCGGGTCGCTCGTCCTCTTCCGGCGGGAGCTCGAGCAGCGCCTGCTGCTCCCTCGGGCCGAAGTGCCGTATCGTCAGCCGCCGTGAAGCTCGCCTCGCTGGAGACGCTCTCGTGCGACGCAGGGTGGCGGCCGTGGCTGTTCGTGAAGGCGACGGGGGACGACGGTCTGGTCGGCTGGTCGGAGGTGACCGACTCGCACGGCTCGCCGACGGGGCTCGCCGGTGTCGTCCACGATCTCGCGCCGCTCGTCGTCGGGCGCGACCCGCGCGCCGTCGAGGCGATTCACTGGGAGCTCTACCGCCGGACGCGCCAGAGCCCCGGATCGATCGTGCAGAAGGCGATCGGCGGAATCGAGAATGCGTTGCTCGACCTCAAGGCGAAGGCCCTCGGCGTCTCCGTCTGCGAGCTCTTCGGCGGGCCGACCCGGGAGACCGTGCCACTCTACTGGTCGCACTGCGGCACGACGCGCGCCCGGGCGTGGGAGGTGACGGGCACGCCGAAGCTCGACTCGTACGACGCCGTCGCGGCGCTCGGGCGCGAGGTCGTCGAGCGCGGCTACCGCGCGTTCAAGACGAACATCGTCGTCCCGGGCGACGAACCGCGGGTCCTCATGCCGGGCTTCGGCCGCGACGGGGGGATCGACCGCAACCCGACCCCGGAGCTGCTCGACGCGCTGACCCGGCTGCTCGAGGCGTTCTCGGAAGGGACGGGCGGCCGCGCGCAGCCGATCGTCGACCTGAACTTCAACCTGACTACGGAGGGGATCGTGCGCGTCGCACGCGCGCTCGAGCCGCACGACCTCGCGTGGCTCGAGGTCGACTCGTACGATCCGGCCGCGCTCGCCCATGCGCGCCGACGCTCGCCGGTCCCGCTCTGCTCGGGCGAGAACCTCTATGCGCTGCGCGGCTTCCGGCCCTATTTCGAGGCGGGCGCGCTGGACGTCGCCTCGGTGGACGTGATCTGGAACGGCTTCGCGCAGTCGCTGAAGATCGCCGCGCTCGCGGAGACCAACGAGGTGGCGTGCGCCCCGCACAACTACTACAGCCACCTCGCGACCTTCATCGCCGCCCAGTGGTGCGCCACGATCCCCAACGTGCGGCTGCTCGAGGTCGACGTCGACGACGTCCCGTGGCGCGAGGAGCTGACGACCGCAGTCCCCGAGATCCGCGGCGCCGAGCTCGTCGTCCCGTCGGGGCCGGGCTGGGGCTGCGACGTGGTCGAGGACGTGCTCCGCGCGCATCCCGCCTCCGCGTGACGCTCGCCCGTGCCCGGCGGCACGGCATTGCGCTCGCGGCTGTCGCGCTCGTCGCGCTGGAGCCGCTCGTGCGGGCAGTCGCCGGCGGCCGGTATCTCGGCGCGACGCCGCTGCTCGTCGGCGCGTGCGGGCTCGTCCTCCTGCCCTACCTGCCCGACGAGTTCGGTCGGCTCTCGCTCCGCGTCGCGATCGTCCCGGCGCTCGGGATGGGCTCGTTCGCAGCGCTGCTCACCACGGCGTCGCTGCTGGGCGTCCAGCTTCGTGAGCTCTCGATCACGCTCCTGGTTGCCGCGTTCGTCGTCCCGGTCGCGCTCGCGTCGACGCGCCTCGGGAAGGGGCCGGTCGAGCGGTCGGCCTCGCGTCGCAACGAGCTCCTCACGCTGCTCGCGCTCGCGGGGATCGCCGCATTCGCGCTCGCCTCCTCCTGGGACATCGCATACCCGTTCCAGGCGCGGGGGACGGACTGGGGGCACTACCTGCTCTACGCCGACGAGGTCGCGGACCAGGGTCACCTCCTGATCGACGATCCGCTGGCGGGGGAGGACGATCGAGTCTTCGCCGACCCGCCCGCCGTTGGAGCGGTCTACGGAAGCTTCATCCTCCTCGACGGCGTCTCGTCGTGGTCGCTCACGGCCGGGATCGCCGTCCTCTCGGCGCTCTCGGTGCTCAGCGTGTTCGCGGCGGCGGCGGCACTATGGGGGAGCGGGGCGGGCCTGGTCGCTGCCGGTGCGTACGCCGTGGCGCCGATCCGGCTCGAGCCCATGTACTGGCATGGCATCGGGACGACCCTCGCCATGCTTTTCGTGCCGCTCGTGGTCGCGTCGCTCGCGTTGCTGTTCCGCGGGTCCCGCGGATGGCGGCAGGCGCTCTTTCTGGCGATCGGGCTCGTCGGCGTCGCAGCCGCACACTCGACGAGCGCGATCGTCGTCGCCGCGCTGGTCGTCCTCGCGCCGCTCGTCGACCTGGCCGCGCGGCTCCTGGTGGGCCGGACGCAGCTGCGGGCAGCGCTGCGCCGCTGGTGGGCCGCAGGAATCGTCCGGCCGGTGCTGACCGCGGTCGGGCTCGCGCTCGTGCTGGGCGCCGGGGTCGTCGTGCATCTCCTGCTCCAGGGTCGCTCGCTCGGCACGCCCGTGAGCTACCGGTTCCTCGGCCCCGACTGGCTCGACCGGGCCGCGCTCGAGCACTACTACGGCGTGCCGTTTCTCGTCGTCTCGCTGGTCGCGGTCGCACTCGTGCTCGGCTCCCCGCGGCTGCGCCGCGACCGCGGTCTCCTCGCGCTCGTGTCTCTGGCCCTCGCGTGCGCCGTCGTCAGCCAGCTCTGGCGGGTGCACGTCTCGTTCGACTACCAGCGCGTCGTGTACTACGCCGGTGTCGGCCTCGCGCTGCTGATCGGGGCGGCGTTCGTGCGGCGTGGCGCGAGCGTCGTCTGGATCGCCGCCTTCGTCGTCGTGCTCGTCTACGTCGCGCGCGCATCCGTGGGACTGCGGCTGCCCGAGCGCGTCTTCGACGCCGCGCCGCGGGACCCTGCGGTCACCGGCCTCGTCTCGTTCAGGAAGATGCTCGACCGCGGAGCGCTTCCGGAGGCGAAGCTGCTCGTCAGCGACGACTGTCTGCACTTCGCGGTGCCGTATCTCCTGCGGCGGCCCACGGCCCCTGCGTTCACCGAGCGCCAGGTCGGCTTCGTCGACAGGCTGCCGCTCGCCCGTCAGGCTGCCGCGGTCATCTCGGGCGGGCCCGAGGGAACGGCGGTCGCGGCGAGGCTCGGCGTGAGATACGCCGTCGCCGACCCGGACTGCGTTCCCGACCTCGCGGCGAGGCTCGGCGGAAAGACCGTCGTCGCCAACGAGAAGCTCGTCGTCGTCCAGGTCCCCGCACCGCGCTGACGGTCACTCGCGAGCGCCCGACGGTGCCGGGAGCCCGCTCAGCCGCGCCACCAGGCGGCGCGGCAGGCGTGTGTGCCGGAGGCCGAGCTGGAGCCCCGCGAACTTCGCGAGCTCGTAGACGATCGTGTACGGGATCCAGCGGCGCCGACCGGACCGCCACAGCCATGACAGCTCCTCTGCTGCGTACCGTCCGCCCGCGCGGCGCAGAGCGGCGCGCGACGCGGCCCCCTCGACGTACGCGTGCTCCGCGGAGACCCCGGAGTCGAAGAACCGCCGGAACGCCGTCGCGATCGTGTACGCATGGGAGTGGCGCACCGCGGCCAGCGGCTCGTACACCAACGAGTAGCCGGCCCGGAGAACGCGTCGCGACCACTCCTGGTCCTCACTCATCGTGAGGTCGTCGCGGAACGGGTATCGCTCGAGCAGCGCGCTTGGGACGGCTGCGTTGACATTCGAGAAGAGGGTCGTCTCGAAGCTCAAGTCCTCACCCGGGCCGAGGCGCTGGGTCCGCGCCACGGGCCCGTAGAGGAAGTCGAGGAAGAAGCGCTCCGGCGGCCTGGCGTCGGCGTGCGGCAGCTGGCGTCCGTATGCCCCCGCGACCTCGGGGCCGGAGCGCGCGGCCGCGGCCAGTCGGGCGAGCCAGCGGTCGTCGTCGGCGACCGCGTCCTGCGACGTGAAGACGACCAGGTCGCCGGTTGCGAGGGCCACGCCGAGGTTCCGCGTGCGCCCGTGCCCGAACTCCTCGGCCGGGATCTCGTGGACGAGAGCGCCGGCCGCCCGCGCGCGGACAGGGGAGCCGTCGGTCGATCCCGAGTCGACCACGACGATCTCGATCTCCTCGCCGACCTGCTGTGCGCCGATCGCGGCGAGGCAGCGGTCGAGCTCGGCCCCGCCGTTCTTCACGGGGATGACGACCGAGATCACCGCGGGGTCGCTGCGAGGAGGAGCTGGTACGCGAGGAGCGACGGGCGGAGCGACGCGATTGCATGCGCCACGCGCTCGACGGTCGGGGTGCCGATCACCGGCACCGGTGCGGTGTGGTCGAGCTCGACGACGCGGTACCCGGCGCCGACGACGGTGTCGACGAGGGTCTTCCGCGTGAAGAGATGGGTGTGCGTGCGGTCGAGGATCCCGCGGTCCGTGTACGTCCACCTGCCGCCGAGCAGCGAGAGGCGCATCGCCCAGTTCGCGACGTTCGGCGTCGTGAGGACGAGGCGTCCCCGGGGGCGGAGCAACGGGCGAAGGCGTGCGAGCGTGGGACCGGGCAGGCGCAGGTGCTCCACGACGTCGCCGCAGAGCACGACGTCGAACGACCCGGGCTCGAAGGGAAGCTCGACCGACTCGACGTCCCCGACGACGACGTCCTCGCAGAACCCGCGCGCCTGCTCCGCGGCAAGAGGATCGAGCTCGACGCCCACGACCGTGGCGCCCGCCTCGACCAGCGGCCCCGCCAGGTACCCGGAGGAACAGCCGACGTCCAGGACCCGTCCGGGGCCGTCCGCGAGCGCCAGCGCGAGGAGCCGCGCGTGACCCCCCTGTGGCCGCTCGTTGAGTGGGACGTAGCCGCTCATCCGACCGGGACGCGCTGGACCACGGTTGCGCGGGAGGGCTCGCCGGTGCGCATCGTGAGCAGGCCGAGGAAGAACGAGCCGAGGATCACCTGCACGCCGATCGCGATCGCCGTGAACGCGACGGCCGTCGCGTACTCGTGCGACAGGGCGCCGAACCCGCTCGCGGCCCACGCGACGAAGATCGCGCTCAGGGCGGCGAGGCCCGCGAACAGCAGCCCCAGGCCAAGGAGGATCCCGTGCTCGAGCCGGACCCGACCGTCGAAACGATCGAGGAACGGGTCCCGCTCACCGAGATGGAGTCGTGCGAACGTCCGCGCGAAGATCCCGAGCTCGACGATCTGCGTCCCGAGCAGGAGCGCGGCGATGCATGCGAACAGCGTGTGGATCTGCCACGGCCGTCCGAAGATCGTCACCGGGCCCGTGGCGAGCGCGACGGCTCCGACGAGCCCGAGGAACAGCAGGATCGCCCCGGGGACGAAATAGAGCCAGCTCGGGCTGTAGAGCAGCATGAACTTCACGTGCCGCCAGGCGTCCCCGAAGCGGTTCAGCTTCGACTCGCCGACGCGGGGGTAGTAGTCGATCGGGATCTCGCTCACGCGAAGCTCGCGCCGAAACGCCTTGAACACCATCTCGGAGGCGAACTCCATCCCGGTCGAGTGGAGGTCGAGCCGCTCGAGCGCGCCGCGACGGACGGCGCGCATCCCGCAATGCGCATCCGAGACCTTCACGCCGAAGAGGACGTTCAGGAACCCGGTGAGGATGGGGTTCCCCACGTGCCGGTTGAGCCACGGCATCGCCTCCCCGTGGATCGTGCCCTCGAACCGCGAGCCGACGACGAGGTCGTCGCCCTCGGCGAGGCGATCGACGAAGCGCGGCAGGTCGCGCAGCGGGTAGGTCGCGTCCGCATCGCCCATCACGACGTACTCGCCCTGCGCGACCGCCAGCCCCGCGAGGTACGCGCTCCCGTAGCCGGGGCGCTCCTCGCGGACGACCGTCGCGCCGTGCTCGGCGGCGACCCTGGCGGAGTCGTCGCTCGACGCGTTGTCGACGACGATCACCTCGCCCGCACGGCCGGACGCCTCGATCCCCTCCAGGGCCTCGTCGACGACCGACCCGACTGCGGCCTCTTCGTTCAGGCAGGGGATCACGACCGAGATCTCGGGGTGCACCCGGCCATTATCGGAGAACCGTCCGGCCGGGCCCGCCGCTCCGCGCCGCGAGCGCCGGCTGCCCAAAGCTCGCGCGGCCGAGCGCTGTACCGTTTCGCGTCGGTGTCGATCCGGCGGGTCACGGCGTGAGGATCCCGGCGTCCGCGCGGGCGATCGGCTGGCGCACCGGCAAGCGGGCCGTCGACTGGAGCGCGAGGCACCTCAAGCTCGCGAGCTACGTCCCCGCCTACGACTATCGCGAGCAGCTCGACCTGAAGACGACGCTGACCCGCGACGACCGGCCCATCCGCGACAAGCGCGGCTCGACCGTATCCGCCGAGGACGTCGACCTGACGCTCACGCCGGAGGGGCTCGAGGACGTCGTGGCAGGCCGCCGCTGGAGCGGGTTGCACATGCTCGAGGTGGGGCCGAAGTACGGGATCCACACGCGCTGGATCGACGAGCACCTCGCGCCGTCGTTCCTCGTGTTTTCGGACTTCGAGGAGGACCGGCACTTCCACGCGCGTTGGGAGCCGGAGCTGCGCACGCCGCACGCGTGGGTGTTCGGCGACCTCCGCTCCGCGACGGCGCTCCAGGAGCACGCGCCGTTCGATCTCGTCTTCTTCCTCGGCGTCCTCTACCACAGCGCGTTCCACCTCGAGCTGCTCGGGATGCTCAACCGCGTCACGGCCCCGGGCGGGGAGATGCTGCTCGAGACGACGATCGACCCCCGCCCCGACTCCGCGGTCCGCGTGCGCTGGCAGCCCGGCACGGGCAAGGCGAAGATGGTGCCGACGTTCGACGCCCTGCGGATCGAGCTCGCCTGGACCGGTTGGCGCGACGTCACCGTCTTCACGGACTACCGGCCGGGGTCGAGCGAGGTGCTCGTCCTCTGCCGCAAGACCGACGACCTCCCGGAGGGCGCGGACGTCGTCGACGTGGTCCGGCCCCAGCGCGGGCCGGCCGGGGCGGCGTGACCCGGGCGTCCCCGCCTGCGCTCACGCTCGCAGGGATCGTGCTCGCGGCGGCGGCGCTCTGGGGAACGCTCGGCCAGCAGCTGGACGTCCCGACGGTCTTCGGCGACGAGCTGATCCACTGGGACGCGTCCCGTTCGCTCGCCGCGGGCCACGGGCTCTCAGTGCGGGAGGGCGGCTACGGCTTCGGCCCGCTGTACCCCGTGCTCCTCGCGCCCGTGCACCTCCTCGCGTCGACCGACCTCGGCGCGTACCGCTGGGCCCGCCTTCTGGACGCGCTCGTCTTCGCGCTGGCGGCCGTGCCCGGCTACCTCCTCGCCCGCCGGCTGCTGCCGTCGGGGTGGAGCCTCGCCTGCGCCGCGCTGGTCGTCGCGATCCCCTCGGCGCTCTACACGGGCTTCGTGATGACCGAGTCCGTCGCCTACACGACGTGCGTGCTCGCGTTCCTGGCGTTCGCGCGCTGCCTCGAGAGGCCCACGATCGCGGCGCAGCTCTTCGTCCTCGGTGCCCTGGGCCTCGCCACCGCCGCGCGCTTCCAGCTCGCCGCGCTCGGGCTGGCGCTCGTCCTCGCCCTCGTGGCGCGCGCGCTGCTGACGCCGCGCGACACCCGACGTGAGCTCGTCGCCCTCTGGCCGCTCGCCGCCGTGCTGGGCGCCGCCGCGGTCGCGCTCGCCGTCCGCGCAGCGCTCGGAAACCCGCTCGAGGGCTACGGCGACCTCTGGCGCTCGTACGACCTCGTCGAGGTCGTCCGCTGGACGTGGCGGGCATTCGCCGGGCTCGGCCTCTACCTCGCCCTGCTCCCTCTCGTCGTGGCGCCTGCGACGGTGTACGCGCTCTGCCGCGACGCACGCCGCGGCGACCGCTCGGCCGCCGCCTTCGTGGCGCTCTTCCTCTGCGTGAACGCGGTCCTGCTCGTCGTCGTCGGCGCGTTCTCGAGCACCGAGTTCGGTGTCGGCTTCCTCCACGACCGCTACCTCTTCTACGTCGTCCCACTCTGGATCGTGGCGACCGCGGCCTGGGCCCAGCGCCGCATCTCCCTCGGCCCGGTGGGGATCGCGGCCGGAACGCTCCTCGTGCTCGTCCCGCTCGCGACGTTGCCGACGTACCTCTTGAACGCCGACGGCGGGCGTCGCTTCGACGCGGTCGCGGCCGGGCTTCCCTCCGAGCTCGCGCAGCGCGCCGGCCTTTCCGAGCCGCAGCGCTGGTGGCTCCTCGCGGCGGCGATCGGCGCGGTCGTGCTCGCGGTCGCGCTCGGGCGCGCGCCGCGCTGGCTCGTGCTCGTCCCCGTTGCGGCCGTCTTCGCGCTGAACGCCGGCTTCGCCTGGGACTCGAGGATCGACGCGGCGCGGAACACGACCTTCGCACCGATGAATGCCGACACCGTGGCGTGGGTCGACCGTGCCGTCCCGGGGCGCGCACGGGTCGCGACGCTCGCCGGCGGCGTCCCGGTCGAGACGCGCGACGCGCTGCGCCTGACGGAGTTCTTCAACGCCTCGATCGGCCCTGCGTACGCCCTCGGCGGCGGCTACGCGCCGACGCTCGCCGCTACCACTCTGCGGGTCGGTGGGGGCGCCGTGTTGCTTACCGACTCCGGTCCGGTGCACGTCGGCTGGGTGGTAGCGCCGAAGGAGCTTGCCCTCGTCGGCGAGGTGGTCGCGGAAGGGACGGTCGAGGGCCTCCGCCTCTGGCGCGTCCACGGCCCGTTGCAGCTCGCGGAGCCGTCAGGGTGAGCGGCGCGCTCGGCCGGCTCTGGGCGAGGGCGACTGCACTGGCGGGCACGCGCCGGGGCGCCGCCATCCTCGTCGGCGCCGCGCTCGTCGTGTTCGGCATCCAGAGCCTCGGCTGGCCCGAGGGGCCCGGCCGCGACCTCGAGTCCTACCTCGGGGTCTACGCCGACTTCTGGCATACGGACGCGGTCTTCCCGTGGGAGATGCTCGTGCGCACCCCGGTCACGCCTCTCGTCGTCGGCGCCGTCCTCGACACCGGCCGGCCGTACCTCGTCGAGCTGTTCGGCGCGCTCATGTTCGCGGGGTCGATCCTCCTCTACGCGAAGACCGCGCTGCTCTTCGGTCGCGGCGCGGCGGTGCTCGTCGGCGTGGCCCTCGTCCTCTACCCCGGCTACGGCGTCGTCTTCCACGAGCTCGCGAGCGAGATCGTGTTCGCGGCGGGCTTCGCGGTGTGGACCGCGGTCGTCGTCCGGGCCGCACTGCGACCCTCGGCGTGGTGGTTCGCCGGGGCTGGCGCCGCCACCGCGCTGATCGCGCTCACCCGTCCTGCCAACCAGGTGTTCCTCGTCGTCGCGGTGCTGCCGCTCGCCCTCGCCGCGCCGTGGCGAGTGCGCATCGGCCGCACGGCGGCGTTCGCGGGCGTCGCGCTCTGCCTCCTGGTCGCGTGGGCGGGGACGAACGCGTGGCGCTACGACGACTTCGCGGTCTCCCGCGGCGGCCAGGCGAACCTCCCGTTCTTCCGAGCGTTCACCGTCGACCACATCGTCGAGCCCGACAACGGCCCGGCCTCCCGTGAGCTCGCGGGTGTCGTCGCGCGCGACCTCCTGCCGCGGCAGCCCTACCGCGCCTACGGGATCGACCTCGAGACGTTCTTCGCGCGGGGCAGCCCGCGCGAGCACGAGGACCTCGTCAGCCTCTCGGACCGGGTGTACGGCTGGGGGTCGGACTACTCGATCCTCGGCCGGGCCGCGAGGGAGGCGGTGCGGGCCCATCCCGGGACGTTCGCCTCGGCGGTGCTCCAGGACTTCGGCAAGGAGCTCTGGAAGCCGCTCTTCGCCGGCCGGAAGCCCGCGCCCGAGGCCGCGCCGGCCGCGCCCTCGGGCGGCGCCGCGCCGGCTCCGACGGTCGTCGTCCGCGGCACGACGCTCCCCGCGCCGACCGAGGGCGAGCCGATCCCGTCCGAGAACCAGAGCGCGCAGATCTCGACGCCCGACGGCTCGATCCGCGAGGTGTGGACGTCGCCGACCGAGCATCACGTCGTCTTCGACGATCCCGCGAAGGAGGCGCGCTGGGTCGCGAACGACGGACGCGTGGCGGAGCTGTACGCAGCGTTCCCCGACCGGTGGTGGAGCCCGTGGCTCGGGCTCCAGATGGACCGCTCCTCGAAGCTCTACCCGCCGCCGCTCCTGTGGCTGGTGGCCGGCATCGCCGGGGTCCTCTGGCGCCGGCCCTGGCGGTGGTGGGCGACGGCCGCGCCGGTCGCCGGCGCGCTGGTGATGCTGCTCACGACGGTGTCGGCGGTCTGGGCGGAGCCCGCCTACGCCGTGCCCGTCGCGCCGGCGTTCGTCCTGTTCGCGGCCGTCGCCCTGCTCGGCGACCGGACGAGGCCCGCGGCGGGCCAGACGAGCGCTGCGAGCACGCCCAGCACGAGCGCGTTGCGGACGAGCAGATAGCCCGTCTCGAAGGCGCCGCGGTCGTTCACGTAGTCGCGGTACAGATCGGGGAACCACACCTGCGTGGCGACGAGCGCGATCGCGAGCAGCGCGCTCGCGACGCGGCCGCGTCGCCCCGCGACGAGGGGCACGAGCGGCACGAGCCAGAGGACGAACTGCGGCGAGAGCACGCGTCCGAGCGCGAGCTGCGCCGCGACGACCGCTGCGCAGTCCCGCACGAGGCGGCCCCGCGACGTCCCCCTCCGCCGCCAGGCGGCGATCCACACGGCGACGACGACCGCGATCGCGGCGACGCCGCCGAGCATCCCAAGGGCCTGGCCGAGCCCGCCGGTGACATCCGCGCTGCGCACGTCGCCCGTCCCGCCCTCGTCGACGCCGACGCCGAGCGAGCCGAGGCCCAGCTCGTCCGCGACCCGCCCGAGCGCCACGGCGAGGTTGCCAGGGAGGCTCTCGACCTGCACGCCCCGCGTGAGCTGCGCGCGGATCGAGAACCAGGCGTCCCCCGGCGCGAGGGCGACGAACGGCAGCACGATCGCCGCGACCGTCGCGGCCGCGAGCGCGACGCCGATCGCTGCCTCGCGCAGGCCGCGCCGACGCGCGACGTGGAGTGCGAAGAGCGGCAAGAGCAGCAGGGGATAGAGCTTCGCCGAGATCGCGGCGCCGAGCGCGATCGCGGCCAGCCGGGGATGGCCGCGGAGGAGGGCCGCGACCGCGACCGCGGTCAACGCGACCGGCAGCGCATCGAAGCGCGTCAGGGCGAGCTCGCCGAGCAGGAGCGGGGTGGCGGCGACGAGCCCGAGGGCGGCCGCCGCGTGGCCGATCGTCGCCCCGAGAGCCTCCAGCGAGACCGCGGTGAGGAGCACCGTCGCGGCGAGCAGGAGCGTCATCAGGGCGGCGAACGCCCGGGCGTAGCTCCGCGCGGCGTCGTTCAGCTCGGGCTCGTACACGGGGCCTTGGCCGGAGGCGACGAGCGACGGGAGCACGAACGCGGGCAACGCACCCGGTGGGTATTCGATGCGCATGTCGCGGTACGGGACGGCGCCGTCGGCGATCCGGTCTCCGAACGACTGGTATAGCGGGACGTCCCAGGACGAGGCGTCGTCGGCCCGCGACCACGTGAATGCGGCGGTCGCGAGGAGGAGCGCCAGCGCCGCGGCCGCGAGCAGTGCGAGGTCGCGCCTCGTCGCGGTCCCGCGCATGCGGAAGAGGCTAAACGGCGAGCCGACCCGGGGGGTACCGTCCCGGCTCGTGTGGACGCGCCTGACAGAGCGCCTCGTCACGCGGCGGGGTGGGGCGCTCCTGGTGATCGTCGGGCTCGCGAGCTATGCGCTGCAGGCCCTCGCGTGGCCGCTGGAGCGCGGCCGCGACTCCTGGGACTACTGGCTCTGGTTCCTCCAGGCCGCGGACGGCGACCCGCCGTTCTCCGCGCTGCAGGTCTTCCGGACGCCGGTCGCCCCGCTGGTCACGGGTATCCCGATGTGGGCCGGCGGGGCGCGGCTCACGGAGCTCGTGTTCGCCCTGCTGTACGCGCTCGCGCTGCTCGGCTGGGCGTGGGCCGTCGTGCCCGTCTCGCGCTCGGCGGCGCTGGCGACGGCCCTCGTGCTGCTCGTCACGCCGACCTACGCCGGTCTCTACCACGAGGTCTCGAGCGACCCGGTGTTCGCCTTCCTCCTCGCCTGGTGGGCAGGCGCGGTCGTCCGCGCCTGGCAGGCCGGCTCCGACCGGTGGTTGGTCGCCGTGGGGCTCGGGGTCACGCTCCTGACCCTCTGCCGGCCGGCCGCGCAGGTCGCGCTCCTCGCCTGCGTCCTCGTGCCGCTCGTCGCCCGGCGCGGCGGCCGCCGCATCCTCGCGGGCGCGGCGGTCGCGCTCGCCGCCGCCGTCGTCCCGCTTGCGCTGTGGGCCGGACAGAACGCGCTGCGCTACGACGACTTCACGGTGGCACGGGGGAGCAAGGCGTGGGTGCCCTTCTTCCGCGTCGCGGGGGACGTCGACCCCGCCAACGGCGACGCGTCGCGGAGGCTCGCCGACGCAGTCCGGCGGCACGTGCTGACGCTGCCGCCGTACGCGTCGCGAGGTGTCGACGTGCAGACGTACTTCCGCGGCGCGGGGAATCTCGAGGTGATCCGCATGATCGCGCTGTCGGACAGCGTGTTCGGCTGGGACACCGACTACGACGTGCTCTTCGACGCCTCCCTCGAGGCGATCCGCGCCGACCCGTGGGCGTACGTGCACGGCGTCGCCGACACGTTCTGGGACTTCCTCTCCCAGCGCTACGCGCCCGAGCCGCGCACACGGCCGGTGCCCATCCCCGAGCTGCCCACGGAGCTGACGATCGACGGCAAGCCCTTCCCGGCGCCGATCACGGTCTCGCCGCTCGTCCAGGCCGTGCGCTACGGCTTCGTCTGGTGCCCGACCGACGACCTCGAGCGGTGCGTCGTGCCGGACCCGGTCGCCGCGCTCGGCTCGGCGAGCCAGGGGAGGCGCTACACGGAGCTCGTCGACACGATCCGCGACTGGAACGTGCAGCTGCCGACCCGGGACTCCAACGGCTGGCTCGCTTCGAAGGGCGGGACCGCGAGCGACCGGTGGCCGCGGCCCGTGCTGTGGATCCTGCTCGCCGCGCTCGCCCTCGCGATCCGCCGGCCGCTGGGAACGGCGCCGGTGCTCGTTCTCGGAGCGGTGTCGGCGGCGATCCTCCTCGTCCACGCGCTCTCGCAGGCGCCCCAGAGCGAGTTCCAGCTGCCGTTCGTCCCCGTCTGGATCGTCGCTGCGCTCGTGGCGCTGCTCGCGCCGCGCCGGGAGGCGGCGTGACGAGGATCGACGTCGTGCGCGCCGCCCTCGCAGCGACCGGCGGGCAGCAGCGATACCTCGAGATCGGCGTCAAGGACGGCGCGTGCTTCCACGCCGTCGACGCGCCGACGAAGGTCGGCGTCGATCCCGCGTTCGCCTTCCGGTTGGCGCTCGGCGCGAGGCTGCGGGCGGCGCTCGGCCGGAGGAGCGGCACCCTGTACTTCGAGGAGACGAGCGACTCGTTCTTCGCCCGGCGCGCCGCCCGGCTCGCGCCGTTCGACGTCGTCTTCGTCGACGGCCTGCACACGTACGGCCAGGCCTACCGCGACGTCGTGAGCTCGCTCGAGCACCTTGCGGACGGAGGGGTCGTCCTCGTCCACGACAGCAATCCCGCGAGTGCCGCGGCCGCCGCGCCGACCCTCGAGCAGGCCGCGCGTACGGAAGGCTTCGTCGGACAGTGGAACGGCGACGTGTACCGCGCGATCGTGCGGCTGCGGACGCGCGACGACCTCCGGGTCGACGTGCTCGACTGCGACCAGGGAATCGGGCTGGTCCGCAGGGGCGTTCCGGACGTCCGGGTGCGTCTGTCCGAGGCAGAGATCGAGAAGCTCACGTTCGACGACCTCGCGCGCGACCGCCCCGGGCTTCTCGGGCTCAGGCCGCCCAGCGACCTCGGCGCGCTGCTCCCCGCGTCGCGGACGTAAGGTCGGCCGGCCCTCAGGCCGCGCGGCGCCAGTACACGGCGCTCCAGTCGACCTCCTCGAGCGGCTCCCGGATGCCGTGCCGGCGCCGGTACTCGTCGACCGCGCGCTGGCATGCGTGGACCGACCGGTAGTCGTCGACGATCACGAACCCGCCCGGCGAGAGCTTCGGGTAGAGGTTGTCGAGCGCGTCCCACGTCGACTCGTACATGTCTCCGTCGAGGCGCAGCAGCGCGAGACGCTCGATCGGC
>DATBET010000082.1:0-7177 GCA_036558885.1 Gaiella sp. | reverse complement strand
TCTGTCGTGGACGGCCATCCATCTAGGCCTCCGGTTCCCCGGAGGCTCGAGCGGCGTACCCGGTCCCTCGGCGGGCCGCGTCAACGGGACCTGCTTCGCCTTGCACCGGACGGGGTTTGGCGAGCCACCGTGTCACCACGGCGCTGGTGGGCTCTTACCCCACCGTTTCACCCTTACCGACGCGTGCGCGTCGGCGGTCTCCTCTCTGTTCCACTTTCCGTCGGCTTTCGCCGCCTGGGGTTTCCCCAGCGTCCTGCCCTACGGTGTCCGGACTTTCCTCGGACGGTCGAGACCGCCCGCGGCCACCCGGCCTGCGACACGAATTGTACGACGTCCGCGAGGCCCGTAAGGAATCGCCGGCTCGGCGGTTGGACGTGCAGTGGATCCGTCCAACCGAAAGGAGCACACCATGATCCGCATGCCGAGCGCCGCGACGATGATCGCCCTCGTCGCCCTGTTCGTCGCCTCGACCGGGACCGCCGTCGCGGGAGCGTTGATCACGAGCGCAAACGTGCAGAACAACTCACTGACCGGGCTCGACGTGCACAACGGCTCGCTCACGAGCCTCGACGTCATGGACCACTCCCTGCGTCCCATCGACTTCAAGGGCAAGCTCCCCGCCGGCCCGCAAGGTCCCCAGGGCCCGGCCGGGCAGCAGGGGGCCGCCGGCGCGCCGGGCGCCCAAGGCGCTCAGGGCGCCCCCGGCGTCAGCGGCTGGGTCCGGACGTACGTCGTGGACGGACCGTTCGACAGCGCCTCGAAGAAGGTCGGCGAGGCCACGTGCCCCGCCGGGAAGAAGCTCCTCTCGGGCGGGGGCCGGCTACACCACCTGCAGGCGGTGCCGCCCCCGATCGCAATCCAGGAGTCCTACGCGGTCGACGAGGACACGTGGCGGATCGTCGGTGCCGAGACGAGCCCGACCGGGGCGAGCTGGGAGCCGGTCGTGGTGATCGTCTGCGCGACGATCGACTGAGCCCGTCGGCTCGGAAGAAGTGCGTCGAAGGGCCCGGGAGGCCCTTCGACGCGTGTCAGGACGCGGTCTGCGCGCGGGGCAGGACGACGTCGGGCACGACGGTGCCGTCGGCGAGGAGCGCGCGGCACTCCGGGCAGGCGAGCACGCCGCGAAGGCGCAGCACGAACTCGCCGCACGCGAGGCACTCGAGGCTCGCGCCGCGCGAGAGCGCCAGGAGCTCCTGGTCGAGCGTCCGGGCGAGCGCTGTCACCGCGCTGGTCATCGCAGGCTCCGGAACACCCCCACGACCTTGCCCAGGATCTTCACGTGCTGCGCGTAGATCGGCTCGAGCGAGGCGTTCTCGGGCTGGAGCCGGACCCGGCCGTCGGGCTCGCGGTAGAACGTCTTCACGGTCGCCTCGTCCGCAGACTCGTCGTCCCCCGCGAGCGCGACGACGATCTCGCCGTCGCGCGCGTCGTCGCGGCGCTGCACGACGATCGTGTCGCCGTCGAGGATTCCCGCGTCGACCATCGAGTCTCCGTGGATGGTGAGAAGGAAGTCGGCCCCTCGCCCGAGCGTCTCGGGGACCGCGACGACGTCCTCGACGTTCTCCTCGGCGAGCAGCGGCGCGCCGGCGGCCACCCGGCCCAGCAGCGGCAGGCGCGGCACCGCCTCAGCGGAGGGCTCGACCACGCGGCGGTGCCCGGTCAGCTCGATTGCGCGCGGCTTCGTGGGGTCGCGTCGGATGAGGCCGACGCGTTCGAGGTTCGCGAGGTGCGCGTGCACGGTCGAGGGCGAGGCCAGCCCGACCTCCTCGCCGATCTCGCGCACGGTGGGCGGGTAGCCGTGACCGTCGACGTACGTCACGAGGAACTGCCAGATCTCCTGTTGGCGCGCGGTCAGTGTGGTCTCGGCGGGCACGGAAGGCCTCCTGCTCGGTGGACGACGAACGTATGTTCGTCGTGAAGGGTACGGATCCTCCCGGACGACGTCAAACCTCCCGCCGGGTGCCCAGGCTCGGCGGCGTGGGGTCTCAGGGCTGCAGGAGGGAGCTCGCGGGGGAACCAGGGTTCCCCCGCGGTGCATGCGCTGGAGAGGACTTGAACCTCCACGCCCCAATAGGGCACAAGGCCCTCAACCTTGCGCGTCTACCAATTCCGCCACCAGCGCGTGGAGACACGATGATACCGGCGGTCGGGGTGGTGGCGGCGCTACGCGAGGAGCCGGTACAGGAGCACGGTGTTCAGCCCGAACAGCACGCCGACCACGACCGTGAGTCTCGTCAGGTTTCGCTCGACGATGTGCGTCCCGCCCTGCGAGGTCGGCGTGAAGCCGATCCCGCCGAAGCCGGCGTCGCGCCCCGAGTGCATGAGCACGAGCGTCACGAGCGCCGCGCCGAGGAGCACCTGGAGAACTGCGAAGACCGAGACCATCGACCGGGCATGGTAGCGGCCGTTAGCGTGCGCTCATGACCGCCGCAGACGAGGCGCGGGCGAGGATCCAGCGGCTGCTGGTGACCGGCGACAACCGCCTGAAGCAGGGGGTCGCGCCGGAGAAGGTGCGCGAGAGCTACGAGCAGGCGCTGGCCGCGGCGCGTGAGGCCGGCCTCGAGGACGCCGTGCGGCCCCTCATCGAGGTCCGTCTCGCCGACCTCGACGCACGCAACCCCTGAAATCAGCCGACAGGTTCGCAAGACTCCCCCTGTCGCGGACATCTCGGGAAGGGAGCGCCAGCATGGGGAAGATGCAGAAGTACCTCGCGGAGGCTCTGGGAACGTTCACGCTCGTCGTGATCGGCTCGTTCGCGATCGTGTCGGCGGGCGAGTTCCCCGCGCAGGGAGCGGGTCTCGTCTCGATCGCCCTCGGTTTCGGTCTCGCGCTGCTCGTCGGCCTTTACGCGTTCGGGGAGGTCTCGGGCGGCCACTACAACCCTGCCGTCTCGCTCGCGATGTTCCTCGACCGGCGGCTGCCGATGGACGACCTGATCGGCTACTGGATCGCCCAGTTCCTCGGCGCGATCGCCGCGTCGGTCGTCGTCCTGATCGCCTTCGACGACGCCACCGTGGCATCCACGACCACGCAGGCGAGCGACAACTGGGCCGCGATCGTCGTCGAAACCGTGATGGCAGCGCTGTTCGTCGCGGTGATCCTCCAGTCGACGAAGAGCGAGCGGACGCACGGCACGGCGCTTCTCGCGATTCCGCTGACGCTCGCGGCGATCCACCTCGCGATCATCCCGATCAGCGGCTCGTCGGTGAACCCGGCGCGCAGCTTCGGGCCGGCGCTTGTCGGCACCGATTTCACCGACTACTGGATCTATCTGATCTTCCCGACACTCGGGGCGATCGTCGGGTGGGCGGTGTACAGGATCGTCGCCGAGGGGGATACGAACCTGCGTGACGACATCGAGGCCGCGCGCCGCGGCGCGATGCGGCGCGAGGAGGACGAGGCGCCGGCGCAGGCCCCGCCGTCGCAGGAGGCGGACTAGCGAAGGGTCGTGGCCCCCGCGGCGGCGGGGGCCACGCGCCGCAGCACCGCCTCGATCAGCGCGATCCGGCCCGGGAGGTCGTGCCGCTCCGCGGCGTCGCGCGCGGCGGCGTTCGGCCGAGGCAGCGACGCCGCTGACTCCAGCGCCTCCACGAGCGCGTCGTCGTCCTCCGGGTCGACGAGGACGCCCGCCTCCGGCGTGACGAGCTCGGGCGGTCCTCCGACGCGTGTCGCGACCACCGACCTCCCACACGCCATCGCCTCGAGCGTTGCGAGGCCGAACGGCTCGACGAGGCTCGGCTGGCACACGACGTCGGCAGCGTTGAGCCAGTGGACGACCTCGTCGTGCCCGATCGCGCCGACGGTCGTGATCCGCGACCTGCCCACGAGCGCGGGGCGCAGGGGGCCGTCGCCGACGAGCGCGAGGGATCCCTCGCCACGTCGTTCGAGCGCCCGGGCGAGCCGCAGGACGTTCTTGCGCTCCGAGAGGGCGCCGACGAAGACGAAGGCGGTCCCGTCCGGATCCCACCCGACCCTGGCCCGCGCCTCGCCGGCGTCCGCCGGGGCGAAGCGGTCGAGGTCGACCCCGCAGTCGATCACCTCGACGCGCCCGACGGCCTCGGGGACGACTGCCTCGAGCCGTCCGCGCAGCCAGTCGGAGACGGCGATCACGCCGCCGGCCCGGCGCACGACGAGGCGCGTGGCGGCCTGCACCGCCCGCAAGCGCTCGGCGTTCGCGACGTCCTGGCCGTGGGCGGTGACGACGACAGGCGCGCGCCCCAGGAGCGCCGCGAGCAGGCCGGCCGGGACGAGGAAGTGCGCGTAGACGACGTCGGGCCGGAAGCGCCGAGCGGTGCTGGCGACGTCGTAGGCGAGCTCGAGGTGACGTGACCTGCCGCCCCGGCGGTCGACGACGGCTCGCGCGAGCTCGTGCCCGCGTGCCGCGAGGCCTGCCTCGAGGTCGGCGACGAACGTGCCGAGGTCGGGGGCCTGCGGCCCGGGGTACATCTGCGAGACGAGCAGGATGCGCACGGTGGCAGACAGCCGGCGCGCTACCGCGCGTCGTACGTGCCCCACAGCTCCCGGAGGGCGCCGCACAGCTCGCCGATCGTCGCGCGGACGGCGAGAGCCTCGCGCAACGACGGAAGGAGATTCTCGGGGGACTCCGCGGCCCTCCGCACGTCCGCGATCGCCGCCTCGACCGCGGCCGCGTCCCGGTCCGCCCGCAAGGCGTGCGTCCGCTCGAGCTGGGCGCGCTCGCTGGCGGGGTCCAGCCGGTGTAGCTCGATCCGCGAAGGCTCGTCCTGCACGTAGCGGTTGACGCCGACGATCACGCGCTCGCCCCGCTCGACCTCGCGCTGCCAGCGGAATGCCGACTCCTCGATCTGCTGCTGCACCCACCCGGCCTCGATCGCCGCCACCGCGCCGCCGAGCTCGTCGATCCGCGCGATGAGCTCCGCCGCCTTCGCCTCGAGCTCGTCCGTCAGCGCCTCGACGTACCAGGAGCCACCGAGCGGGTCGGCCGTGCTCGTCGTGCCCGCCTCGAACATGAGGATCTGCTGCGTGCGCAGCGCGAGCGTCGCGGAGCGCTCCGTCGGGAGCGCCAACGCCTCGTCGAACGCGTTCGTGTGCAGCGACTGGGCGCCCCCGTAGACCGCGGAGAGCCCCTGCGCTGCGACCCGCACGAGATTGTTCTCGGGCTGCTGGGCGGTGAGGGTCGAGCCGCCGGTCTGCGCGTGGAAGCGGAGGGCCTGGGCGGCGCTGCTCGTCGCGCCGAAGCGCTCGCTCATGATCTTCGCCCACATCCGGCGGGCCGCCCGGAACTTCGCGACCTCCTGCAGCACGTCGTTGTGCGCGTTGAAGAAGAACGAGAGGCGTGCGCCGAAGTCGTCCGGCGAGAGGCCGGCGGCGACCGCGGCCTCGCAGTACGCGATCCCGTTCGCGAGCGTGAACGCGAGCTCCTGCGCGGCGCTCGAGCCCGCCTCGCGGATGTGATACCCGGAGATCGAGATCGTGTGCCAGCGCGGGATGCGTTCCGCGCAGTAGGCGAAGAGGTCCGTCGCCAGCCGCATCGAGGGCCGGGGCGGGAAGATGTAGTTGCCGCGCGCGACGTACTCCTTGAGGACGTCGTTCTGCACTGTCCCGCGCAGCGCGCTCCCGGGCACGCCTCGCTCGAGCGCGACGAGCTCGTAGCAGAGGAGGAGGAGCGCGGCCGGCGCGTTGATCGTCATCGAGGTCGACACCTCGTCGAGCGGGATCCCGTCGAGGAGACGGGCCATGTCCGCGACCGAGTCGATCGCGACGCCGGTGCGGCCGACCTCGCCCTCGGCGAGCGGGTCGTCGGAGTCGTAGCCGAGCTGCGTCGGAAGGTCGAACGCGACCGAGAGGCCGGCCTGCCCTTGCGCGAGCAGCGCCCGGAAGCGCTCGTTCGTCGCCTCCGCCGAGCCGAAGCCTGCGTACTGCCGGATCGTCCACGGCTTCCCGCGGTACATGTCCGGGTACGGCCCGCGGGTGAAGGGAAAGCTGCCTGGCGGCTCGGCTGGCCCGGCCGCGTCGTCGGGGCCGTAGACGGGCTTCACCTCGATCCCCGAGTCGGTCACGCGTCGCTCAGGTATTGCCGCGGCCACGCGCGTGATCCTACGTCGCCCTTCGCTTCGGCCCGGGTAGCCGAGGCCGTTCGGCGGCGAAGCCGACGCCTTCGGGGGTGTGCCCCGCCGGAGGCGGGGATCCGAGCGCGGGATTCCGCTTCTGCGGAATCCCGCCTGCGAACAAGCTAGAGACTCCCGCCGGAGCGCTCGATCGCCTCGAGGGCGATGCGGCGGCCGGTCTCGACGTGGCGCGTGACCGCCGCGCGCGCCGCCTCCCGGTCGCGGGCCTCGAGCGCCTCGACGATCGCGCGGTGCTCGGTGACGAGGTACTCGCCGCGCTCGATCCGGCCACCGCGGATCACCTGCATCATCAGGTTCACCGAGAGCTCGCGGTAGAAGCGCGAGAGGAGCTCGTTCCCGGCCAGGTCGACCTGCGTCTCGTGGAAAGCCGCGTTCGCCGCGTCCCACTCCTCGTGGGAGATCGCTTCGGCGGTCGCGGCGAGCCTCCCGCGGAGCTCGGCGATCCGCTCGTCCTCGGCGGTCTCGACCGTGACGTCCGCGGCGTGCAGCTCGAGCGCGAGCCGCACCTCGTACCCCTCGACGAGCACGCGCGTCGTGATCGGGCTGACGAAGTAGCCCCGCCGTGCCTTGACGGTGAGGAGCCCCTCGGACACGAGGCGGGTCAGCGCATGGTGGACGGGGCTCCGCGAGACGCCGAGCTCGGCCGCGAGCTCGTGCAGGCTGAGCTTCTCGCCGGGGCCGTGCTCGCGCGCGAGGATGCGGGTCCGCAGGGTCGCATAGACCTGCTCGTTGAGGTTTGCGCGCGGGAGGACCGTGGCCACGGGGCAGTTGTAACATGACACGGCCCCCGTTCGGCAACCGCGGTTACGCTGGATGCGTGAGGGTCGCCGTGAAGCTGTTCGCCGCGCTGCGCGAGCAGCGTGGGGCGCGAGAGGTCGAGCTCGAGCTGCAGGACGGAGCGCGGGTGGAAGACGTCTGGGGCGCGCTCGGGCTAGGCGACGAGCCCACCGGCCTCGTCTACGCGGTCAACCGGGCGTACGCGGCTCGCGACGTGACCCTCGCCGAGGGCGACGAGGTGGCGCTGATCCCGCCGGTCTCCGGGGGCGCGTTCCTCCTCTCGGAGGAGCCGC
>DATBET010000081.1:0-3035 GCA_036558885.1 Gaiella sp. | reverse complement strand
GTGAAGCAGGCGGTCTGCGGCTACGGCCGGGCCGACAAGGGGCAGGTCGCGCGCATGGTGCGCATGCTCCTCTCGCTCGACCACGAGCCGGCGACCTCGCACGAGGCGGACGCGCTCGCGGTCGCGATCTGCCACGCGTTGACTCCGCCGCTGCTGCGAATGGCGTCATGAGGGTGCGCGCGTGATCGCGCGGCTCCGCGGCCGGCCGGTCGGGCGAAGCGCGGACGGGCTCGTGCTGGACGTCAACGGCGTCGGGTACCTCGTCGCCGCCACGCCGTCGGTGCTGCGCCGGGCGGGGGCGGGCTCCGAGGTCACGGTCGAGACGTACCTCCACGTGCGCGAGGACGCGCTTCAGCTCTACGGCTTCGCCGACGGGGAGGAGCGTGAGCTCTTCGTGCAGCTGCTCACGGTGGGCGGCGTCGGCCCGAAGGTCGCGCTCGCTGTCGTCTCCGGTTCCCCCGCGGCCGAGCTGCGCAAGGCGATCGCCCTCGGCGACCACGCGCGCTTCCAGGCGATCCCAGGGATCGGCAAGAAGACCGCCGAGCGCATCGTGCTGGAGCTGAAGGAGAAGCTCGGCGCGCTGCCCGAGCCCGCGCTCGCCGCGGTGGGCGACGCCCCGAGCCACCTCGTCGCGCGGGACGCGCTCGTCGAGCTCGGCTACTCCGTCCTCGACGCCGAGCGGGCGTTGGCCGAGATCGACCCCGACCTGCCGGCCGAGGAGCGCGTACGGCTCGCGTTGCGGGGGGCCGCGGCATGAGCACCGTTCGCCCTCGGCTCACGGTCGTGGGGGCAACCATGTCTCCCCCACGAGCCCCCTCCTTCTGGAGAACGTGGGGAACCTCCCGGTTCCCCACACCCCTCCCCTCTCACGAGCCGGCAGGAGGCGGCTCGTGAGCCAGTTCATGGCCCCGGCCCTGCGGCCCGACGAGGACGAGGCAGAGCGCTCGCTCCGGCCCCGCCGCCTCGAGGACTTCGTCGGCCAGGAGCGCGTGAAGGAACAGCTGCGCATCTCACTCGACGCCGCAAAGGCCCGTGGCGAGGCGCTCGACCACGTCCTGCTTGCAGGGCCTCCGGGGCTCGGCAAGACGACCCTGGCCCAGATCGTCCGAGAGGAGCTCGGCGTCGGCCTGCGGACGGTCGCAGGGCCCGCGCTGGAGAAGAAGGACGTCGCCGCGGTGCTCACCGCGCTCGAGCCGCGCGACGTGCTCTTCGTCGACGAGATCCATCGGCTCGCGCGGGCCGCCGAGGAGATCCTCTACCCGGCGCTCGAGGACTTCCGGCTCGACATCGTCTTCGGTCAGGGTGCGGCCGCAAGGACGCTGACGCTCGACCTGCCGCCGTTCACGCTCGTCGGCGCGACGACCCGCACCGGCCTGCTGACGACACCACTGCGGGACCGGTTCGGGATGACGTTCCGGCTCGGCTACTACGACCCGGGCCAGCTCGCGACGATCGTGCGGCGCTCGGCCGGCATCCTCGGGGTCGAGGTCGCGGACGACGCGTCGGAGGAGATCGCCTCGCGCGCACGCGGGACGCCGCGGATCGCGAATCGCATCCTGCGGCGGGTCCGCGACGTCGCCGAGGTGCGCCACGAGGGCGCGATCACGACGGCGGTGGCGCAGGAGGCGCTCGAGCTGCTCGAAGTGGACGAGCAGGGGCTCGAGCGGATCGACCGTGAGTTGCTCGACGCGATCGCGTCGAAGTTCGGCGGGGGCCCGGTGGGGCTGTCGACGCTCGCCGTCTCGCTCGGGGAGGAGCCCGACACGATCGAGGACGTCTACGAGCCGTACCTCCTGCAGCTCGGCTTCCTCCAGCGAACGCCGCGGGGTCGCGTGATCACCGACCTCGGGCGCGCACACCTCGGCACCGCGCGCGACGACGCCAGCCTGTTCTAGCGGGGCTCGTCAGCGGCGGTACTGGACCGCGTGCCAGGACGGCGTGGGGGCGAGCTCGAGCAGCGAGCGGCCGCCCTCTGGCTCCGCGTAGGCGAACTCGCCGCTCGAGTCGTCCCACGTGACGTCGAGCAGCCCCTCCTTGACCCGATGGTCGAGGTAGGCGCTGCGGAAGACGAGCTTGCGGAGCCAGTAGACGAGCGACTCCCCGTCGACGAGCGCGAGCCGCTCCCAGTGGCGGAGGAGGTACGCGCCGAGCGGGCTGCGCGCCTCGGAGATGCGCGCGTCGGCCGCGAGCTCGACGAGGTCCGCGACCTCGTCCGTGTCGAGGTCGTTCGAGGGGACGAGCCCGAGCTTCACCGCGGCGGCCGCGACCCTCTCCTCGAAGTCGCGCTCGCCGAACGAGAACTGGTACCCGAGAAACTCGAGCGCGTACGCGTCGCCCGACGAGTAGTTGCGCGCCTCCCCTGGCACCACCAGAGGCTAGCCTCTCGGCGTGGGCAACAGGAAGCTCGTCGGCATGATGGCGGTCGCGGTGCTCGCGATCTGGCTCGTCGGCGCCGCGGTGACGCGGTACTCGCTCGAGCAGATGGCGTTCCTCGCCCCGGTCGCGGTCTGCGTGGTCGGCGCGACGGCCGCGATCGTCGTCCTCTGGGTCAAGGTGGTCGCCCAGGCGCGCCGCGAGCACCGGGAGCGCCGGGCCTAGAGCGCGCCGGTGCGCCCCCCGACGTCCGACGTCGGTCGAACACCTGCTCTTCGCGACCCTACGCCTCGACTGCCTCCGGCTCGCGGGCCGGCACGTCGACCTGCAGGCCGGGATCGGCCGCCCGCACGTGCGTCTGCGGCGCGCCGAGCTCGCCGCGGACGATGTTCGCCCCCTGCGTCAGCGCGGCGGCCTTGTACAGCGCGATCGGGCGCGGGACGCCCTGACGGCCGAAGCCGCAGTCCGACGACAGCACGAGCTTGTCCTCGTCGATGTACTCGAGCGCCGTGCGAATGTCTGCGGCGACGTCCTCCGGTGTCTCGACCTGGAGCCGCCGGTGGCTGATCATCCCGACCGCCACCTTCTTCGGCAGGTTGCCCTTGTAGGGCGCGAACGCCGGCAGGAGGCTGTGCCCGTTCTCCTTCGACTCGATCGTCCAC
>DATBET010000080.1:0-9690 GCA_036558885.1 Gaiella sp. | reverse complement strand
GAGCGACGCGTAGCGGCCGCCGAGCGCGAGCAGCTCGTCGTGCGTCCCCCGCTCGACGACGCGGCCGCGGTCGAGCACGACGATCTGGTCTGCGTCGCGCACGGTCGAGAGCCGGTGCGCGATCGCGATCACCGTCCGTCCCTCCGCGAGGCGCTCGAGCGCCGCCTGCACCGCCCGCTCCGTCTGCGTGTCGAGCGCGGAGGTCGCCTCGTCGAGCACGAGGATCGGCGGGTTGCGGAGGATCGTCCGCGCGATCGCGATCCGCTGCTTCTCACCGCCTGAGAAGCGGTAGCCGCGCTCGCCCACGACGGTCTCGTACCCCTCCGGGAGCGATGCGATCAGCGAATGGATCTGCGCGGCGCGTGCAGCCTCCTCGATCTCCTCGTCGGTCGCGTCCGGCCGCGCGAAGCGGAGGTTCTCCCGCACCGAGGCGTGGAAGAGGTACGTCTCCTGCGAGACGACCCCGACGGCCGCCGTGAGGGACGGGAACGTCAGCTCGCGGACGTCCGTCCCGTCGATCGTGACCCGGCCCTCGGTCGCGTCGTACAGCCGCGCCACGAGGTACGCGCACGTCGTCTTGCCGGAGCCCGTCTCGCCGACGAGCGCCGTGGTCGTGCCCGCCGGGACCGAGAACGTCACGTCCTCGAGCGTCCAGGTGTCCTCGCCGTAGCGGAACCAGACGCCCTCGAAGGAGACGTCGCCGCGCGGTACGTCGACCTCCTTCGTGCCCTCGACGATGTCGACCGGCTGGTCGAGGTACTCGAAGATCCGGTCGAACAGCGCGAGCGAGCTCTGCACGTCGAGCTGGACGCCCAGCAGGCCGCCGATCGGGAAGAACAGGCGCGTCTGCAGCGTCGTGAACGCGACGATCGTGCCGATCGTGATCGCCCCGGAGCCACGTGAGATCGTCCAGCCCGCGAACAGGTAGACGAGCGCCGGCATCACGGCGAACGAGGTCTGGATCGCGGCCATCATCCAGCGGCCCGTCATACGACTCCGCACCTCGAGCCCCGCGAGCCGCTGCGACTCGGTCGCGAAGCGCTCCGCGAGGTCGCCGGAACGGCCCATCGTCTTGCCCAGCAGGATCCCGGAGACCGAGAGCGACTCCTGGACGATCGACGACACGTCCGCGAGCGAGACCTGACGCTCGGCGGTCACCTTCTTGCGCTGGTCGCCGACCCGCTTCGTCAGCCACACGAACAGCGGCAGGAGCGCGAGCGCGAAGGCGGCGAGGCGCCAGTCGAGCAGCACCATCGCGATGATCGTCGCGATCACGGTGGTCACGTTGCCGAGCACCGACGTCGCGGTCGTCGTCACGACGTTCTCGATCCCGCCGATGTCGTTCGCGATCCGGCTTTGCACCTCCCCCGTGCGCGTCCGGGTGAAGAACGCGAGCGAGAGGCGCTGGAGGTGCCGGTAGACCGCTGTGCGGAGGTCGTGCATCACGGCCTGGCCGACGAGGTTGGAGAGGAGCGTCTGCCAGACGCCGAGGACGCCGGTGACGATCGGGATCGCCACCATCCCCGCGACGAGCCCGATCAGCAGGCCCATCTGGACGGTCGCCGTGTCGCTCGACGGATCGACCTGGATCGCGGTGTCCAGCACCGCACGCAGGAGGAACGGCGTGACCACGCCGAGCGCGGCCGAGACGACGATCAGCGCGCAGACGAGTGCGAGCCTCGCGCGGTAGGGGCGGAAGAGCCGGATGATGCGCCGCAGGTTCGCCTTGCGCACCGCCGGGTCTTCCGGGCGCTCGATCGGCCCGTCCGGCGTGCGCGAGTAGCGGTACATGGCCACACCCGAAGGGTACGGACGCCTGTCAACCGCGCTGTCCGGGCCTAGCAGTCGCCGATCGCGCGTGCCGTTTCCTCGGCGCGGCGCGCGTAGCCCTCCGGCGTGCCGTGAACGCGGTCGAGCGCGAGGAGCGACTCGTCGTCGGAGACGAGCGACGCCCACTCGACGAGGCGCATGTTCGGGTGCGCCTCGCTCGCGTCGCGCAGCACCTGGTCGAAGCCGGCCCGCTCCTCGCCGTCTCGGACGATCGTCGCCCAGACGAGGCAGCGAGCCGGGCCGACGAGCTCGATCGCGTCGTCGACGAGCGCCCGGAACTCCGCCTCGGAGCCGGCGGCGTCGTTCGTTCCGAGGCTGACGACGACCACCGGCGCGAGCGACCCGCGACGTGTCCGCAGCTCGTCCACCCCCTCGCGGGTCGCGCGACCCACCTGGTCGTGCGCGTCGATCTGCCAGCCCGGCAGCTCCTTCGCGAGGTACGGCTCGATACCGACGTTGAGCGAGTCGCCGACGAGCGTGACGGCGCCTTTCGTCGTCGCACTCGACCCGTCGCCGCCGCGGCGGACGGCGAGCACGGCGAGGGCGAGTGCGGCAACGAGGACGAGTGCGAGCGTCGAGCGCATGGGAGGCGTGGCCAGAAGCGGAGAGAACACGGTAGACGTGGAGACCGAGGTCGCGATCAACCGGTTCCTCGAGAGCCCCGGGCTCTCGGAGGCGACGCGTCGCGCGTATCGGGCAGATCTGCGCGACTTCGGCGGCTGGCTGCGCAGTCAGGGGCTCGGGCTCGACGAGGTGGACGTACGGGCCCTGGCGGACTACACCGCCGAGCTCGGCCGCGCGCGGCGCGGGCTCGCGCCGACGACGATCGGGCGCCGGCTCTCGGCGGTGCGCTCCCTGCTCCGCCACGCGCTGGGCCCGGCCCGCGTCCCCGAGGCGGCGCTTGCGCCGCGGCGGCCGCGGCGGCTGCCCGAGACACCCCGGCTGGCCGAGGTCGAGCAGGCCATCGACGAGCTCTCGGGCGACGATCCGCTCGCGCTGCGCAACGCGGCGCTCGTCGAGCTCCTCTACGCGTGCGGGCTGCGCTCCGCCGAGACCGTCGACCTCGATCTCGCCGACGTCGATCTCGACCGCGAGCAGGTCCACGTACGCGGCAAGGGCGGGAAGGAGCGGCTCGTGCCGCTCGGGGAGGAGGCTTCGTGGCGCCTCGCGCGGTGGCTCCGCGACGGCCGCCCGGCGCTCGCGCGCGGCGCGTGCGACGCGCTCTTTCTCTCTGTGCGCGGCCGCCGGCTCGACACGAGCGCGCTGCGTAGGCTCTTCCCCCACCCGCACCGGCTGCGCCACGCCTACGCGACCCACCTGCTCGAGGGGGGCGCGGACCTGCGCACGATCCAGGAGCTGCTCGGCCATGCGTCGCTCTCGACGACGCAGGTTTACAGCCACGTCGACGCGCGCCGCCTGCGACGCGTCTACGACGGCGCGCACCCCCGCTCCTGAGCGCTCGCGCAGGAGGCGGTCACCCGCCGCCGAATCGGGTCCAGCCGCGATGAGCGACCACACCGATCCCGATGTCGAGCGCTTCCTGCTCCTCCTCGCGGCACGCCGGTCGCCGCGCACCGTGGACGCCTACCGCCGTGATCTTTCGTCGTTCGCCGCGTCACTCGAAGTGCCGGTCGCCGGGGCCTCGACGGAGGACATCGAACGGTGGCTCGCGACGATGCGCGCCGACGGGCGCGCACCCGCGACGATCGCCCGGCGGCTCGCCGCAGTGCGCGCCTACCTGCGCCACCTGACGCTCGTCGGCGTCCGCGACGACAACCCCGCGGCGTCGATCTCCGGCCCACGCCGACCGCGAACCGTGCCCCGGACTCTCTCGCCCGCCGAGGCCGAGCGCCTCGTCGACGCGGCTGCGGGGACGACGCCTCGCGCGATGCGTGACCGCGCGCTCGTCGAGCTCCTCTACGGGGCCGGGCTTCGCGTCTCCGAGGCCGTCGGCCTCGTCAAGGCAGGTGTCGACCTCGAGGCGCGAATCGTGCGCGTCGTCGGCAAGGGCGGGAAAGAGCGCCTCGTCCCGCTCGGCCGCCCGGCGGCGGAGGCGCTCCGCCGGTACCTCGCGCTGGGCCGCCCGCACCTCGACCGGCGTCACCGGTCCGACCTCTTCCTGAACGCGCGCGGCGGCGCGCTGACGCGCTCGGGCGCCTTCCTCATCCTGCGGCGGCTCGCGGACCGCGCCGGGCTCGAGCCGGGCCGCGTCCATCCGCACCTCCTGCGTCACTCGTTCGCGACGCACCTGCTCGAGGGAGGTGCCGACCTGCGCAGCGTCCAGGAGATGCTCGGGCACGCCGACGTCGGAACGACGGAGCGCTACACGCACGTCTCGGACCGCCACCGCCGCGAGGCCTACTTCCGCGCGCACCCGCACGCCCGCCGCCGCGCTGACCGCGCCCCCGACGCGGGCTAGGCGGCCGCGTCGGCAAGGGCGACGAGCTTCTCGACGGCGGACTCATCGGAGTCGACGAGGGTGACGTGCCCGACCTTGCGGCCGGGCCGCGGCTCCTTGCCGTAGAGGTGGACGCGCGCTCCGGGCACCGCGAGCAGCTCCTCGGTCGTCGGGACGGCGCCGATCAGGTTCACCATCACGCACGGCGCGCGGGCCGCCGTGGCACCGAGCGGCAGACCGAGGATCGCCCTGAGGTGGTTCTCGAACTGGCTCGTCTCCGCGCCGTCGATCGTCCAGTGCGCGGTGTTGTGGACGCGCGGCGCGTACTCGTTCGCGAGGAGCCTCCGACCCACCTGGAACAGCTCCACCGCGAGCACACCGACGTAGTCGAGCGCGTCGAGGAGCGTCGTACAGATCTCCTCGGCCTCGCGTTGCGGCGCGTCCTTCGCCGGTGCACGGGTGACGCGCAGGATGCCGTCGCGGTGCACGTTCTCGCCGACCGGCCAGAAGCGCGTCTCGCCGTCCCGCCCGCGGACGCCGACGACCGACAGTTCGCGGTCGAAGTCGACGACCTCCTCCGCGAGCTCGTCGTCGCCCAGAGGCTCGGGCTTCTCGACGCGCCGCTGGCCCTTGCCGTCGTAGCCGAGCCGCCGGGTCTTCACGAGCGCGGGCAGCCCGCTCTCCTCCAGCGTGCCGAACCGCGCGGTCGAGATCCCGAGCGAGCGGAAGAGCTCCTTCTCGCGCAGCCGGTCCTGGCCGTGCTCGAGCGCAGCGGGCCCGGGAACGGCCCCGACGCTCGCGGCCGCCTCGACGGGCACGTTCTCGAACTCGTACGTGACGGCCTCGGTTCCGGCTGCGAGGCGGCCGAGCCCGTTCGAGTCGTCGTAGGCCGCGACCACGAGCTCGCCGACCGCGCCCGCGCAGGCATCCGGCGACGGGTCGAGGAACCGGAACGAGAGCCCGAGCGGCAGTCCCGCGAGACCGAGCATCCGCCCGAGCTGCCCCCCACCGATGCAGCCGACGGTTGTCACCGCTTGCAACAGTCTGTTGCAAGCACGCGGTGGCTCACGCAGCCGAATCGGCCGAATCGGCGGAATCGCCGGAGTCGGCCGGGTCGGGAGATTCCAGCACGGCCTGCGTCTGCGCCTCGCGGAAGGCGCGCAGCCGCTCGGCGAGCGCGCTATCGGAGACGGCGAGGATCGACGCCGCGAGGAGCGCGGCGTTCACCGCGCCCGCGCGGCCGATCGCGAGCGTGGCGACGGGCACGCCGGCCGGCATCTGCACGATCGAGAGCAGCGAGTCGAGGCCCGAGAGCGCCTTCGACTCGACGGGCACGCCCAGCACCGGCAGCGTCGTCTTCGCCGCAGCCATCCCCGGGAGGTGCGCCGCGCCGCCCGCCCCCGCGATCAGCACGCGGAGCCCCCGCTCCTCGGCGCCGGAGGCGTACTCGAAGAGGAGATCGGGTGTCCGGTGAGCCGAGACGACGCGCTGCTCGAACGCGATCCCGAGCTCGGAGAGCGTCTCGGCGGCGTGCTGCATCGTCTCCCAGTCGGAGCGCGAGCCCATGATCAGCCCGACGAGCGGCGATGCCACGCGAAGAGCCTAGTCCTACCTCGCGCGTGACTTCTTGACGAGTGCCGCCGACACCTTGCGGGCCGTCTCCCGGACGTCGCGGTCGGCCTCGTCGTCGCCGGCGATGCCGTCGAGCAGCTGGATGCTGCCGCGGTCGGGCGTTCCGTTCTGGAGGCAGAGGATCGCGAGGCGGCGGACCGCGTCGTTCGGGTCGCGCATTGCGAGCTCGTTGAGGAGCGGCCGGAACGAGTTGACGTCGCCCGGATGGTCGGCCGAGAGAGACCTCAGCGCGATGAGCGCCGACCCGCGGGCGCCGGCGCTCTCGTCCTCGAGCCCTCGCCGGAGCAGCTCGAGCTTCTGGCGGAAGCGGAACAGGGCGATCGACCGGTAGGCGAGCCCCCGCACGCGGTAGTCGCCGTTGCGCGCAGCGGCCTCGATCTCGTCGTCCCACTCCGCCCGGAGGGCCGCGAGCTCCTGCTCGGATCCACCCGAGCGCGCGAGCTCGTCAGCGCGGGTCGCGGCCTCCGCCAGCTGCATCAGACGGCCGAGAGCGAGCGCGAGCCCGGCCCGACGTAGCGGGCCGACGGTCGGAACAGCCGCCCGGTGCGCTTCTGCTCGAGGATGTGCGCCGACCAGCCGGCCACGCGCGAGCAGGCGAACATCGCGGGCGCGAGCGGCGGTGGAATCTCGGCGACGTCGAGGACGAGCGCCGAGTAGTACTCGACGTTCGTCTTGAGCGGCCGTTCCGGGTGTCGGCGCTCGAGCTCCGCGAGTGCCGCCTCTTCGAGTCTCTCGGCGATCTCGATCTGCGGGGAGCCGAGGTCCCGCGCCGTGCGCTTGAGGATCCGGGACCGTGGGTCCTCTGCGCGGTAGACGCGGTGGCCGAAGCCCATGATTCTCTTGCCCGCGTCGAGCATGTCCCGCACCCACTTCTCCGGGTCGCCCATCGCGGTCACCTCCTCGAGCATCGGCTTGACGTACGCCGGCGCGCCGCCGTGGAGCGGCCCCGAGAGCGCGCCGACCGCCGACGAGAGCGCCGCGCCGCAGTCCGCCCCGGTCGAGGCGACCACCCGCGCCGTGAACGTCGAGGCGTTGAGCCCGTGCTCCGCAGTGCAGATCCAATAGGTGTCGATCGCCCTCACGTGGCGCGGATCCGCCTCGCCGCGCCAGCGGAGGAGGAACTTCTCGGCAGCGGTCTCGCCGCGGGCGACGACCTCGTCGGGCACCGGTTCCGTCTCGCCGTCCGCCAAACGCGCCGAGCGGGCGACGATCGCCATCATCTGACCCGAGAGGCGACCGAGGTCCTCGCGCGCCTGCTCGTCCGAGATCTCGTTGAGCTTCCCCAGCTGCCACTCGCCTGCGAGACGAGCGGTTTCGGCCTGGAGGTCGGCGGGGGCGTTCCCGGTGAGGCGCGCCGGCTCGTAGGGCTCGGGGCCGGGCATCTTCGAATCGAGGTCGTCGTCGACGAGCAGGCCCCAGACGCTCTCGTACGGGTAGTGGCCGACGAGCTCCTCGATGTCGACGCCGCGATAGCGGAGGACCCCGCCCTCGCGATCCGGCTCGGCGATCACGGTCTCGACGGCGACGACGCCCTCGAGACCCGGCTTGAAGTCGCTCATCGCTCTCCCTCTCGTCGGCCAGCGTCCTCGGACGGACGGTACCTGAGCGGAGATCGGAAGCCCTGTCACTATCCTCCGCCCGATGCCGCACACCGTCACACTCGTCCCCGGCGACGGAACCGGGCCCGAGCTCACCGAGGCGACGCGCCGGGTGCTCGAGGGGACCGGCGTCGAGCTCGCCTGGGACGTGCGCCAGGCGGGGGTCGACGTGATGGAGGAGGCCGGCACGCCGCTCCCCCCGGAGACGCTCGAGTCGATCAAGCGGAACGGCCTCGCGCTGAAGGGGCCGATCACGACCCCGATCGGAACGGGCTTCCGCTCGGTGAACGTCGCACTGCGGCACGAGCTCGGCCTCTACGCGTGCGTCCGTCCGTGCAAGTCGTACCCGGGCGTCCGCTCGCGCTACGAGGGCGTCGACGTCGTGATCGTCCGCGAGAACACGGAGGACCTCTACGCAGGCATCGAGTTCGAGTCGGGCACCGACGACGCGCATGCCGTGATCGAGTTCCTGAACGCGCGGCAGCCCAAGCAGATCGCCGGCAGCTCGGGCATCTCGATCAAGCCGTTGAGCCCCGAAGGGTCCGAGCGGATCATCCGCTTCGCGTTCGAGTACGCGCGCGCCAACGGCCGCAAGCGCGTCTCCTGCATCACCAAGGCGAACATCATGAAGCACACCGACGGCCTCTTTCTCGCCGTGTTCCGGGAGGTCGCGCCCGACTATCCGGAGATCGAGCCCTGGGAGACGCTCGTCGACGCGCTCTGCATGGGGCTCGTGCAGCGGCCGGAGGAGTTCGACGTGCTCGTGCTGCCGAACCTCTACGGCGACATCGTCAGCGACCTGACGGCAGGCCTCGTCGGCGGCCTCGGGGTCGCGCCCGGGGCGAACATCGGCACCGAGGCGGCGGTCTTCGAGGCGACGCACGGCTCCGCGCCGAAGTACACGGGCCGGAACCGGGTCAATCCGACCGCGATGATCCTCTCCGGCAAGCTCATGCTGGAGCACATCGGCGAGCGTGAGGCAGCGCAGCGCCTCGAGGACGCGGTCGCAGGCGTGATCGCCGACGGGGAGCGCGTGACCTACGACCTGAAGCCGACGCGCGACGATCCGACCGCGGTCGGGACGTCCGAGTACGCGGACGCGATCATCGAGCGGCTCCGCTGACGCGGCCCGCCAGACGAAGGAGAGACGGAGTGACCGGCAGGAAGAAAGTGACCGTCGTCGGAGCCGGGAACGTCGGCGCGACCTGCGCGCTCGAGGTGGCGCGGCGCGACTACGCCGACGTGGTACTCGTGGACATCGTCCCCGACTTCGCCGCCGGCAAGGCGCTCGACATGAACCAGATGGCGTCGGTCACGGGCTACGAGCCCGCGATCGTCGGCGTCGAGGGCTATGCCGAGACGAAGGGCTCCGACGTCGTCGTGATCACCGCCGGCCGGCCGCGCTCGCCCGGGATGAGCCGTGACGACCTCGTGACGACGAACGAGGCGATCGTCGCGTCGGTCACGAGGGAGATCGCGAAGCGCTCGCCGCGGAGCGTGATCGTCGTCGTCTCCAACCCGCTCGACGCGATGTGCCACGTCGCGCAGGCGGTCTCGGGCTTCCCGAAGGAGCGGGTGCTCGGGATGGCCGGGATCCTCGACACCGCCCGGTTCTCGGCGTTCATCGCCTGGGAGACGGGCTCGTCCGTGAAGGACGTCCAGGCGATGGTGCTCGGCGGTCACGGAGACCAGATGGTCCCCGTCGTCTCGGCGACCACGGTCGGAGGGGTCCCGCTTGCGCAACTCGCCCCGCGCGGGCGCATCTCCAAGATGGTCGACCGGACACGCAAGGGCGGCGGCGAGCTCGTCGGCCTGCTCGGGACGTCTGCCTGGTACGCGCCGGGCGCGGCGGCGGCGCAGATGGTCGACGCGATCTGCCTCGACCAGAAGCGCGTCCTCCCGTGCACCGCGCTGCTCGAGGGCGAGTACGGGATCGACGGCCTCTACATGGGCGTCCCCGTGCGGCTCGGGGCGGGGGGCGTCGAGGAGATCGTCAAGCTGAAGCTCGACGCCGGCGAGAGAAAGATGCTGCGCGCCTCCGCGGCGGCCGTACGCGAGGTCGTCGGGGTGCTCTCGACGACGTAGCGGGCCGGGACTCCATACGCGAGCTTCACAGGGTCTGAACCGCGTCCCGGGTAGCCTTCGCGCCATGGAGCTCGGCCTCGAGGGACGGACGGCGATCGTCTGCGGCGGCTCCTCGGGCATGGGCCTCGCGGTCGCCGAGGCGCTCAC